>JBBRNI010000004.1:0-75240 GCA_038230395.1 Saccharimonadales bacterium (SeqCode)
GCTGCACCAGATGCTGCGCGACCCCTACTACGTCGGCATGGTCGTCTACAAGGGCGAGACCTTGCCTGGCAACCACCCAGCGATCATCGACCACGACCTGTTCGAACGAGTCCAGGAGGTCATGGAAGCCCGCAGCAAGCGGGGCAACCGTGACCGGGTGCACCAGCACTATCTCAAGGGGATCTTGTTTTGCGCCCAGTGCCACCGCGAGGGACGAGAAGCCCGACTGATCTACACGCTGGCTCGCGGCCGCAACGGTGAGGAGTACGGCTACTTCCTCTGTCGTGCTCGGCAAGACCACCAGTGCGATCTGCCCTACTTATCGGTGGAGACCGTCGAGGACAAGATCATCGAGCACTACGCGGTGATCCAGGCCAGCGAAGAGTTCACCGACGAGATGCGGGGCCTGGTCCAGGCCACACTGGACGACCAGCACGCCGCCTCGCGCGAGCTCCAGATCAGCATCCGCAAGGAGTTGGCCCGGCTGGATGTCAAGGAAGAGAACCTGCTCGATCTAGCCGCAGACGGCAGCCTGCCGCAGGCCAAGATCCGGAGCCGACTGACCGCGATCGGGGTCCAGCGAGCCCGGTTGCAGGGTGATCTGGCAACCGTCGACGAGACGCTGGAGGCGGGAGCCAAGCTCATCGCGAAGGCACTTGACCTGCTGGGGGATGCTCAGACCGTCTACCGAGCCTCTACAGACGGCGGGCGTCGCCTGCTCAACGCAGCCTTCTGGGAGCGGTTCTACGTCGACTCAGACGGCGTCCAGACGGCCGTGCTCAAGCCCCCGTTCGACGAGCTGGACGCCGCTCGTCAGGAGTTCGCAGGCTGGTCACTGGAAGCCGGCTCAGGGGCGAAAAATCAAAAATCCCCCGTTCGTGCCCTGACGGGTACGGACGGGGGAACTGTGACAGACCAACTCGTTGACATTTTTTCTGCCGATGTTTCGAGTAAGCCTGTCATGGTGGGCGCTGAGGGACTCGAACCCCCGACCCTCTCGGTGTAAACGAGATGCTCTAGCCAACTGAGCTAAGCGCCCTAGATCTCTAATTCGCTTGTGTTGGTGGCAGGTGCAGCCCCCATAAGCGCTCAGATGATACTATCATATTCAGAGACGCATTTCTAGAGATGGGGTCTACAACTTCAGCTACCTGCTCAAAGCCCAATAACTCATGAGCACGCAGCGCTATACCGTCCTCAGCATCGACTGACACCCAAACGCCACTCTGCATGCTCGATGTGCGAGGGTACGAGTGACCAAGGGTGACTGTCATAAAGTGTCGCAGCAGATTACTACGATCGTCACGGTCTTTAGGTACATAAAATGAAGCCAATGCTCCTGGGTTAAAAGGTACTTCAGTATCAGCATAGCGTATCGGAGCGATACCAGCCGTGGCTATGAGTTGTCCAGATAAACGCATAGTGAAGGTTTGTAACTCTGATTGCGCTTGGTTATTGTGCAGTACTTCATGCAATAATCGTCCATGCGCATCAATAGGCGCCAGAGTGCTGATCTTGCGAGTATAGCCAGTCAATCCCATTCTCTCAATATTGACCAAATAGTCAGTTGAATCACGAGCTAGTGAACCAGGGCGGGCTATCTGGGTAGGATGGGTTAGTGAAAAAGGTTGGCTAGTCATAGTGATGGTCTTAGGGCTAAATATTATAGCATGACTTTTATATATTTACCAGGTTTCAAGACATTCCTTATAAGGATCCACTATAGGCTGAATGTAGAATCTCTGCAGCTGCAGCGACTGACTCTGCTACTAACAATTCGAGCGGAGCATAGTCTTGTTTAATCTGAGCGAGCTCTAGGTATTTGTAGTAAGCGTACTTGCGCTCTTTCAGGATAATTGGTGGCGTCAAATTAGCTCGTAGCGCCATGGTTAGTAGTAATAAGCGACCAGTCCGACCATTGCCATCACTAAAAGGATGTACTTTCTCAAAATCAGCATGCGTTTTGGCCAGTAGGCCCAGAACATCACTGCTGGCCTTATTCATGTGGTTAGTGAGTTCAGCCATTAGTTTAGGTACTTTGAGCCAGTTGGCTACCGCAGTCCTAGAACCCATAATACGCACTCCATGTTGACGATATTCACCAGCGTCGCTGACTATACCATTCATAAGTCGCAAATGTATTCCAAGAATAAAGGCTTCATCTATTTCTAAGTTAGCATCGGCCTGCAGATAATCAAGCACCCAGTTCAGCGCCGCTTGGTGATTACGGGCCTCTGTCTGCTCAATAGCCGTTCTATTCGACAAAACTTTGTTCGAGAAGATGACGTCTTCGACATCTGACAAAGTCATAGTGCTGCCCTCAATGGTATTTGTATGGTAGGTCAAATGAAGGGTGAGCGCATTTAGAACTGATTTGTTCTCGACAATGTCTCTCACCGACAGCTTATGCTGCCAGACCGCATCTTTTGTTGCCGCTAAATGTAATGTGTCAACTGCTTCGGCGCCGACAATATCCAAGTACAGCCTCTCGATGTTCAGCAAGGCGTTCTTACGCGGTTCAGATCGTTGTCGTAGCCAAGCATTCACGGTCGCAAATGAAACACCGAGCTTATGAGCCAGCTGCTCCTGCGACCATTGGCTCGACTTGAGAATGGATTGTAGTTGTTGTAAGTAATTCATAACTTTATAAGTATATCAGGAGTACTATAAAGTTACAATAATCAGGTTTGATAAAAAATGAGAGGAACTATCGGGCTTCACCCTCCTCCACTGCGGCGTGCTCGGAGCTAGCTCCTGTGCTCGTCCTCGCTGCGCGACCTCTATTCGCTTCGCTCAGGATGTTCTTAGCCCGTCACACAGACCAATAAAAAGGACCAGCTTTGCTGATCCATTTTTAGTTGGTGCGGATGAGAGGACTTGAACCTCCACAGGGTTGCCCCCACTACCACCTCAAGGTAGCGTGTCTACCATTCCACCACATCCGCAGGTGTCTTGAACTCAGGTCATTCTATCTGTTATTATCCAAAAACTCAAGCTTTGCGGCGACGCTTTGTGGGTCTGCGCTGCTCGATTGAACTTATTCCTTTAAGGGCTACCGCTGCCCAGACTATATTTAGCGCTATGTTTACATAGGCTTTTTTATCCAGTGAATAGATGATTAGGAATGTAGCACCTAAGAAGTTATCAAGCTCGAACCACAGCGTCTTCCCCGTCCACTGTCCAATACTTGTGCGATAAAATCCAAATAGGATTAGTGCACAGCCGATAATTCCAAAGATGTTAGATAGGCTGCCCATACTAGCTGCGAGGGAGGTGGTCGTAGAGGTGGTCGAGGCCAAAATCAGCCCGAACAATCGACTTAATATCTTCGAGTGAACTGCCAAATTTAACACCAGGATTCAGTGTGCCGTAAGGGTCAAAGGCTTGTTTAATTTTTTGGAGAAAGGCGTATGCTTCACTGCCATAAAAGGCTTCGAGATATGGGGTGCGCAAGCGGCCGTCGCCCGCTTCGCTGCTAATGCTACCGCCCAAGCTAATCACCAGCTTATGGTAGTCGTCAATCAGGCGGAAAGCTTTTTGGCGATCACCAACTTGGCTTAGGTCGAGCTGTGGTTGGACGTGGACAACGCCTTCACCGGCGTGACCCCATAGAGCACCTGGTAATTCCTGTGATTCTAGTATAATTTGGAGGCCATTCATTAGCGCTTGCAGGCTATCGGTTGGCACGCTAGCATCGCCGATAATTGGTACGGAGCGACTGGTGCCATTATTATGGCCCAGAATGGTGCTAGATGTTTGGCGAACCTTCCAAAACTGTTGTTGCTGCTCGACATCGGCTGCTTGCAAGACATGACTAGCATTCTTATCGAGAATTTTGTTGACTCTCTTCAGCTGGCGCTTTTGGTGTTTATCGATTAAGTCCAGTTCAATCAGCATGGTTGCTGCTGGGAATGGTGGCGTCATGATTTCACGGAGCTGATTAGGGTTGAGTGTTTGGACAGTTTGCAGTAGGTCGCTGTTAACGAACTCTAGGGCGCTGGGCGGCTCAGACAACGCTCGAAGCTGTACGACAGCCTTCTGAAGTCGCTCTAACGTGTCGAATTGCGCCAAAAGTACAGTAGTCTGCGGGCTGTGCGCTTCGGTATCGAGGGTCGCTTCAGTGACAATCCCGAGCGTCCCCTGGCTGCCAACAATTAGCGGTGTCAGGTCAAATGAACCGTCTTTACGCTTTACATCAGACAAGTGATAACCAGCATTATTTTTGAGCACATCACGCTCAAGTTGCTCAAGAATATCACGGTTTTCTTCTAGTAAAGTGTCTATGGAGCGGTAGATTTCGCCTTCAAAGGTTGATAAGCCAAGTTTTTTGCTGAGTTCACGCTTACTAATACGTCCGGTTTCAATAACCTCACCGTTAGCCAACACCACACGTAAAGCCTGCACATAAGTGCGAGTATCGCCGTATTTGATAGACTTTTCGCCGCTAGCGTTGTTAGCGATTGCTCCACCGACCGTGGAGTACTCCAATGAAGCTGGGTATGGTGGTAAGAAACGGCCGTGGGTATGCAGTGTCTGTTGTAATTTACCATAGATGATACCAGGTTCAACAGTGACAGTATTGGCTTTCGTATCAAGCTCCAGGACCCGGTTCATGTGTGCTGGAAAAACTAGCATAATTCCAGCTCCAAGCGCCGCGCCAGATTGATCAGTACCTGATCCTCTAGCTGTTATAGGTATAACTCGACCACGCTCGGCCAGCTGCCAGGTAAAGCGAGCGGTTTTGCGAACATCATTTTCGTTGCGTGGGTAGGCAACTAAGGCAGGTGCCAAAGCAAGAATACTACCGTCGGTAGCAAAATAGCGCCGAGCGTCGGTGCTGGTCATGACTTCGCCAGTCAAATGCTCTTGCAGATAGTGGGCGACTTTACTCATGTTTGTATACTCATAATCTCCTCAAATCATAGCATGAAACGCCGGTAAGTTGCTTATGCTGAACGTGCCTACAAGCTAAGATAAGTGGATTTTAAGTTGGCGAGCTGCTTGCTATGGTCCGCTACTACAACGACGACGTCGAGCTTGTGTCCTAATCTAGCAATGTCGCTTTTATCAGCCTTAGTTGCTATTACTTTGTGTAACTCATCAAATTGATTAGCGATAAGCTTCAATGCAGTACACACAATCTTGCCAACAAATCGGCAACAATTTCTTCAACGTCATGCTTAGTAGCTAACTGATTTTGATTATTTTTATTCATACTATTAGTTTAAGCCTCATTGTGGCTCAAGTCATTAAATTTTGCTTAATTCTTGTTGTAGTTTTGGCGAGCCGACGGGTCGAGGTGATCTGCATTACTACTATGGTGTTTTTAACTAATATGTGATAAAATATGTTAATCCATTTTATTTGATTTATTGGAAACGTTTTTTGTATGAAACTGACATCCTCACTCAGATTTGTAAGTCTGACCCCTATTCTCGTCTTAATGCTGAGCTTAGCTGGTGCTATTAGTGGCACCTATCAACAGGCTCACAGCGCTCACTCCTTGCAGCCAGATGCTTTCGTTTCGCACTCACAACTAGTAAAGACGCTAAGCCTACCTCAGATTCAGCTGCAAGACATGTTTCCCGACTATAGCATACCGCCAATTAGCAATGGTTTAGCGCCCTTGTTGACTACAATACCCACCACTCAACCAGTAGTTTTTCTCGGTATTGACGATGGCCAAGATAAACTGCCGACTGATTTATCGATCATGAAGTACAACCACATCAAAGCCTCGTTGTTTTTGGCTAATCATCTCATCGAAGACAATCCAAACTTTTTTAAAGGGTTTATAACCGCTGGGTCTTATGTTGAAGACCATAGTGTAAACCACGTACAAATGTCCAAGCTAAGTTACACGCAACAACGCCAGGAGATATGTAACGAGGCTGACTTGCAAGCGCGACAGTTTGGCCGTCGGCCAACACTATTTAGGCCCCCGTACGGTGATTACAACTCCAACACGCGACGAGCAGCCGCTGACTGCGGCATGAAGGCTGTCGTGCTATGGATTGCCAAAGCTAATGGCGGTTCGATGCAGTACCAGGTTGGTAACCGTTTACGCCCCGGGGATATCGTGCTGATGCACTTTCGACCTGAATTCGCCCAAGATATGCAAGCATTTGTAGATGCCGAAAAAGCAGCTGGTTTGCATACTGTTCTGCTGGAGGATTGGATTAGATCTTAGACAATCTGGGGGATGAGAGGACTAGCGGAATTAGTCCTTCTCCACTGCGGCGTGCTCAGGAGGTTCTTAACTCTCTTATCCGCACCAAGTAAAAAGACCCCAGAACGGGGTCTTTTTACTTGGTGCGGATAAGAGGACTTGAACCTCCACGTCCTTGCGGACACTAGTACCTGAAACTAGCGCGTCTACCATTCCGCCACATCCGCGCACGTACCAATAACCGTCATATCTTATCTGTTTTATGCCCAAAACTCAAGCATCAATAATTAGTGGTTAGTGACTCTGGCTTGGCGGATTTTCCAATTTTGGACATTGTAAAAGCGGTCGGCAGTAGTGTTTATTGTGTGATCAGTCAAACCATCGACTAAGCCATTGGTGAGGTATAAGATGCGGGGTTGGTACAAACCGACTGCTGGAGCGTCTTGCTGCCACGCTTGCAAAAATGGCTTGTATTTTATTACCCGTAGCTGCGCACTTAGGCGAGTTCGCCCAGACTCCAGAGCGGCGTCGGCAGTCGCGTTCTTGTATTCAGACAAGTTCAGACGGTTGGCCGAGCGAACGTCAGCCTGGGAGCTATCCCAATAAACAAACACATCCGGGTCAACCCCAATGGAAATACCATATAGCACGGCGTCATATTGGTGCGAAGCTAGTGTGCTTTGGAAGTTAGCAGTGTCTTGTAATTGTACTTGCACATCAGCGCCAGCTCGGCGCCATTGCTGCTTCAATAGCTTAGATACCGCTCTATATTCAGGTGCGTCGTTAGCAGTTAGGTTAAACTTGAGTGGCTTACCGTCCTTAAAACGAATACCATCATGACCCGTGACCCAACCAGCCTGGTCAAGCATCGTGGTGGCATTTTTGAGGTTGAATACCGCTTGTGCTGTCGATGGGTCGTAGGCTAATTGACCTTGTAACAATGGGCCGCGAACCTCGTGTGTCGGGTAACTCAATAATTTAATTATTGCAGAGACATTAGTACTACTAACTAGTGCCTGACGAACAGCTTTATCAGCAAGATTACCAGATGATGTTTTGAAAAAGACCATCGTGGCCGCGCTCAGTAATAGACTGTGCTGCGATACGGCTTTGTCGTGAAGTACCTGTGATGGCACATCGCGTAATCCTTCGGCGGCAGTTAATTCTTTAGATTTGAGATCATGAATAAGTTGAGCTTGATTGCTGTAGGCCTTAACGACAAATTCCTGCAACCTAGGTTTGCCCCCGTGATAATTCGCGAATGGCAGTAAGGCGATTTGCTCCTGCTGGTCTTTTAAGTCACCGCCTGTAACCTGAATCGCTTGCCATGCGAAGGCACCAGAGCCCACGGGATGTACAGTATTGAAATCAGCTGATCGTAGTGAGCTAGGTGGAACCGAAGCCAACAAATGCTGAGGGACTATACCGGTGGTGAGGTTATACGGAAAGGAAGCTAGCACTCCTGGTAGCGTAAACACCACTGTACTAGCGTTTGGAGCGCTAACAGTTATTCCCTGCCAGCTAGCAAGCATTGGCGATTGCACATCAGGATTCTGAATGGTTTTGTAAGTGAATACGACATCGTTAGCCGTCAGTGGCTGAGCGTCATGCCATTTCAAATGTGGCTTCAGGTGCACTGTATAAATTGTTCCATGACTATCAACTGAATAGTCGCTGGCGAGATCACCAACTAACTGATTACGAGAGTCAAAAGTGAGGAGACCATTAAACATTAAGCGAGACACCGTAGTGTCAACGTCGCTGCTGGCAAACAGCGGATTAGCTGTCGTAAATCGCCCCATTACGCCCTCGGTGTAGATGCCGCCCGCCACCGGCTGATAGGTCTGATAATAGCCGCTCAAAAACCCGGTCTGCACAAGCACTCCAGCAATCAGTACCACAAGTAATAGTAACCAGCTAATTACAAAGCGTCGGACTGGTAGTAAACGACTGAAACGTCCAAAAATATGCGTTTCGATCGACTTTTCTGTTAGTGCGCTGAAGTCTTCGACCTGTTTTTGGCTCTTTCGAATACGTTTTCGAAAGCGTAGTCGGAGAGGCCTGAAACGCATAGCTTATTCCTATTTTTTATCGAATTTATTTGATTATGATGCCAGCCAACAGCGACAGCGTAAACACTAGTGCTGTGGCAATGGTAATCTGAAAAATGGTTTTGTCAGTGCCACGACGAGTAGTGTTGACTTCGCCAGCACCACCTAGGCCAGCGCCTAAGCTAGCGCCACGAGTTTGAATCAAGATCAACCCCGTTAACAAAACAACTGATGCGATGGTGACGTAGTTATAAATGCTCATATGACTGTAGCCTTTCTGGCTTTATAGCTGGATTGCTATTGCTCCCGGTCTGGCCTCGCCTTATCAGCGAGGATAGTACTTACCAAATAGTTTACCAGACCAATGACAATTCCGGCAAAAACCGCTGCCCAAAAATTAGTAATATGGAGTGGTGTATACAGTTTACTTGCTATATATACTGTCATGCCGTTAATAATAATCATGAATAGGCCTAAAGACACCAGTAGCGCTGGCAGCGACAAAATAATCAATATTGGTTTCAGTAACGCGTTTATGATTGCCAGTACCAGCCCAGAGATAATGATAACTCGTAGTTTGCTGTCATAGCTGATGCTATCACTCAAGAAACTAGCGGCTATCCAGAGCCCTAGGCTACAGACTAACCATCGAACTAAGAATTTGTATAGTGTTTTGTTCATATACATACAGCAATTGTAGTCTAGCCGAGGCTTCCAGGCAACTTGCCACTCAACACTTTGACGCCGTCTTTGGTAATCAATACATCATCTTCTATACGTATACCAATTGACTCCTCAGGAATATAAATACCAGGCTCAACTGTCACCACAACTCCCGGCTCTAGCGGTCGATCATATTCGCCAGCATCATGTACATTAAGGCCTAAATAATGCGAAGTGGCGTGCGGGTAATAAGCCCTTACGGCGTCGTGTGAAATACTCTTGATAAGGCCTAATTCGCGAAGTTTTTCACCCATATACTGCTCAACAAGCTGCTCGAAGTCATGCAACAATACACCAGGCTTTAGTAAGCCCATGGCATACTGCTGAACGTCCAAGACAGAAGCATGTACGATTTGCTGACGTTTAGATGGCTGACTCAGACTAATGGTTCGGGTAATGTCAGCGGCGTAATGCTCGACTTCCGCTCCTATGTCCATAATCAATAATTCATCCGCCGCAAGTGTCCCGTTATTGGCGATGTTGTGCAGTGTGACCGCTCGCGCACCACTGGCCACGATCGGCGCAAAGGAATGGCCTTGAGCGCCACGTGTTCGGAAGCCACGACTAATATCAGCTTCTATTTCATACTCATACTTATACTTGGCCAATCGCGTTGGCTTAGATACCTCACGTATGGTCGCTAGTGTGATATCAATTGCTGATTGGATGGCTACTAGCTCTAGAGGTTGCTTAACCATACGCATCCGAGCCATGTGCAGACTTAAATCAAGCACTTCAAGCTCGGCATTGTAGTCTTTTGCTCGCTTTAACAGGGCTGCTCGGGCAGGATTCGTGTACAGTCCATACTGATCAATGTAGGCGGGCGCTGGTGCCAATGAAGCTACATGTTTAACTTTCTTAAGACGGCTAGACAGAAGCTCCCAACCTGCTTTTTCGGTGTAGATATGGCTGATTCCCGAACGGCGCGTCAAGTCTTGATCATCGATACTACCATCGAAAGCTTGGCGGCTATCACTACGTTCAGGCACTATGATGTATTCTTTGTCCCGGTCAAGTACCAGCACTAAATCTGGCTCATCTATACCGGTAAGATACCAAAAGTTAGCATCTTGAGCAAAGGTAAAGCTACTATCGCCACCACGTTGCAGCAGTCCATTAGCCGTAATAACAATCGGTGCGGTGCCATGAAATAATTCACGTAAACGTGCGCGGTTAGCGGCAAAGAAGTCACTAGTAAAATGTGATTGCATGATTAAGACCCTAGTATAGCAAACCCGTCTAGCCCGTCTTTTGTTCGGACTTTTAGTCTGCTTTTAAGTAGCGCTTCACAACTGCCGCTTTGCTAGGTCCAATAGCGCTGGCTATCTCTGATTCGCTAGCCGCGGTGATGCCGCGAACTGACCCAAATGTTTTCAATAATATTCTTCGAGTTGTTGGTCCGATCCCGGGTATTTCTTCAAGTATAGAGCTAGTTTGCCGTTTCTGTTTTAGCACGCTGTGGTAACTTACTGCAAAACGATGAGACTCATCACGAATCCTTTGTAGTAGCTTAACTACATTAGTGCTATGGGGCACATTTACCAGTATGTAATCTTCACTTTCGGTGGCAAAACCGCCCAATTCACGTAACACTTTGTCGTTCAGCACCACATTGCTGTGGCCTTTCATAATAACAATCTGTTCTTCGCGTTTAGCTAAGCCAATAAAAGGAACCTTTTGCTGACCTTGCTCATCGCGAGCAGCTATAGCTGCGTCAAGCTGACCTTTACCGCCATCAATAAGCACCAAGTTCGGCAAACCCCAGGCCTTGCGATTTTTTTCGCTTAAACGTCTTTTGAGTGTTTCATTCATATTATAAAAATCGTTATTATGATTGATTTTAGTTTTGAACTTACGATATTCACTCTTGTTACTAACACCATTCGTAAAAACTACCATGCTGGCGACAACGTCCGTTCCTTGCATATGTGAGATGTCATAGCCTTCAATTCTGAAAGGATATTTGTCCATACTTAACAAGTTAACTAACTCATTAAGAGCATGGTCTTTACTAATATCCATAAACTCTTTGTCGCTAAAAATAACTTGTTGATTGAGACCCCGTAACGAGAACAATTGGTTGCGCAAAATGGCCGCTTGTTCAAAGTTAGCCACTTTGGCAGCCCGCTGCATATCTCGCTCTAAATCATTCTCAATTGTTTTACGCTTGCCTTCAATAATCGCCATCAACTTACGTAAATTTGCTCGGTAGTCTTCCAGGCTTGTGCGGCCTTCCTCCAACCCCGGATCCAACCCTAAATGATAGTGCAAACTAGCTCGCTTTTGCCCAGGAATTTGACGGGTGGCATAGGGAAAGACTCGACGCAACAGCTTTAAGGCTTGGCGAATAGTCGCTGTGCTATTGTACGGCCCGTAATACTTAGCACCATCATCCAGTGGCCGGCGTGTAGTGCTAACTGTTGGATAGGGATCATCATAGCCAATACGGATATAGCTGAGTGATTTATCGTCTCGCAGCAAAATGTTATAGCGTGGCATGTACCGGCGAATTAGCTCACCCTCTAAAAATAGAGCTTCAATCTCACTATCGACAACCATCCACTCAATATCGGCGATCTCCCGAACTAAGGCTTCTGTCTTAGGGTCACGGCCTCGTGATTTTTGAAAGTATTGTCGTACGCGGTTATTGAGTACCGCGGCCTTACCGACATATATTATCTCGCCACTAGCGTCCTTGTGAAAATAAACACCGGGCTCTTTCGGGAGCTGATTGAGCTTATCAGTGATAATTCGGGAATGTTCCACACTTCTAGTTTAACGCTTAGTTATCATTTTGTGGTGTGTCAGCTCGTGCATTGCGTTCAGCTCTTCGTTTTTTAATCAAACGTGCACGGCGAATGTCAATTGGCGTCATTCGAGATATAAGTATAATATCGGCTTCAGATCGCCCACTGTATTTACCGAGTCCAGTATTGGCGTCGTTCGAGCCGCCTACTACGATGTCTGTTTCGTCTAAGCCTTGGTGCAGTGTTTCAACAATTGCCTCTTTGCTCAACGTCCTCTTTGCTAATTCGAGAGCAGAACGTAAATTATCTTGGGCAGCTTCAGTAATCTCAGGTGGCTGAGGAATAAGATCTGGTTGTGTAGCGCCTTCTGTATTGCTTATAGTCATGAGTTAATCTTATCACAAAATATACTATACAATAACTTATACTTTTTGCAGTATGACGGTTTAGATATTAGTTATCTTGTGCCTGTTTATGGCTAGACGAGCTGTCTTGTGCAGACGGGCTGGCAGAAATATCAGCATTTGGGTCTAGCTCCCAGTGCCAAGGTTCGTTAAAGAACTGACGTAATCCAAACTTGTGACCGTTAGCTATCATCCATACCCATACTGCGCTCGTTGGCGCTATACGTGGATTAGTGATAGTTGGATCACCGCCGTCGGCAGTACTAAAATCTGGAGCATGCAGGCGTAAACCATTCCCAAGATTTAAATCAAATGCCAATCCATCTTGATGGTTTGAACGACCTGGGAAGGCAACTTCATTTCGATTAGAATCTGCACTAAATAACTGCTGCTGGTGTTGCATTGAGCGGAAAGAGCTTGCAGCAGATAGATCAATTCCATCAGCTTGAGCTGCTTTGTACAGCGCAAGGACATTAGCAGCAATTTTAGCGTTCACGATAACATTACCATTTGCTCCATCAATGTACAATGGATCCCCTGGTTGGCTTTCGCTGCTGGTGGGACTCTTGAAGTGCGGTATTGCAACTAGCCGGATCTGGTCAGATTCAGAGCCATCACCGTATGGCTTGGTGGCATGGTAACCAGTGTGTATTCCAAGATCAGTTGTACCTTCTGGAGCAGCCGGTATTTCGAGCAAAGGTGTACTTGGGGCGTGCTCTGGGGGTGTTGGGGCAGGTACAGGAGCACTTGGTGGTGTGTCTGATAGTAATTCATTGATATTTTGATGGTCGATGATACTTAGTATCGTGCTTTTGTAACTAGGATCTGTCGCGTACGACATTGCTCCAGGTGAGCCCTGAGCTATAAGAATACTGTTATCATCGTTGAGTTTGTTTAATAACCCATCGAGGTATAGACCAGAATCTTTATAGTTACGTGAAGCATCATCATAATACGAGCGACTAGCAATGTACTCCGCATACGCTTGGACAGATGCTTTTAGACTATCAAATTTCTTGAAGTCAGCCATAACCTTTACACGCTGGCCACCAATTACCTCTTCGGTTGGGAACCTAGCGACAGGCCCATTCCAGTCTGAGCCTGCTTTCATACCAAAATAGTTATTAGCTTCACGGGCTAGACCACTTTGGCCCCAGCCAGATTCAGATATTGCCTGAGCCAAAACCACGGGTAGATTCACGTGTATATCTGCTGTTTGGAGTGGTAGCAGATCATTAATAGCCATTTTTATAAACTCTTTTTTGCTTGGTTCGAGTTGTAAATGATCAATTATATTTAGCTGATTTTCGCTTAATGCCAGAGGCATTGTAACTTCGGGATTAGCTGGACTTGTCGGTACATCTCGCGCATTAAGATATATTGTTGTTGGAGTAGTTTCT
The DNA here is from genome assembly GCA_038230395.1 of Saccharimonadales bacterium (SeqCode). GTDB lineage: Bacteria > Patescibacteriota > Saccharimonadia > Saccharimonadales > UBA4665 > JBDSWU01. Next base: position 13,495 of record JBBRNI010000004.1, read on the forward strand.
GCAGGAGCAACAGTGATGGCTGGCGTTTTGAATGTGTCAGGAATCAGTACCAGTAGTTGCGATAGGGTTGCTTGGTCATCGACTGGGAACTCGGTTTGACCATTAAATATAGTCACCTGCATCTCAGCGGCTGCTTGAAGGTCTGCAGGGCTCAATTGTTGCTCAATGGCGATGCGAGCTGCTTTTTTAAACTGTGAGGGGTATTCGACAAATAACTGTGCGGTTCGGATTTGTTGATCACCAAGATCATGGGAACCATGCGGGGAGTCAGTTTTGAGCTGTGTCTGTAACGCAATCAGACTGGTTTTGATATGATCAATTATAGGTTTGGCGGCTGGTTCTGCCTCGCTGAGCGGAGTTATGTGTTTTGTTAACTCTGTAATATACTGATTTGCTGATTTGAGGTACTCAACTGCAACTTTTTGAGTAACTTTTAGAGTACCTTCAAAAGCTTTTGCTAAGTCAGTGTTGGCTGAAGCAAGCGTAATAACTGGAGCGTGATTAGCATGACCTAAGCCATATGATATGTCCGTGCTGATACTACCTGGTTTTGCTTCATGGCTACTGTTAGGAGTTATTCCTGCGGCCAATGCGCCAATTGCGATTGCACTGGCGGCGGCCACAGCGGTTCCTCGCTTCAGTCGATCGACATCCAATTTACCACAAACTTCCATGAACGATTGCTTGAGTAATTCAGGATCGAACACTAGGACGGGCTCTGAGGCGGTGTAGTCTCGATCAGCTGCGCGTCGCTGCAATTCCGTGTAATTATTCGCTACAGCTTTAGCAACTTTTTCTGGTACTGCTTCGAACGAATTATTAACCATCGCCTCCACAAGGTCGATGACCTTAACTGGCATTGAGCGCTTAGGGTTTGGGTTCCTGATGGGCCTTTGTATTATGATTCGGGATGCAGGAGCAGACGCAGTGACAGGTGTTAAACGCGTTCCGTCCACTTTTTCTGGAGTAGTACTTTTGGCGCGAACTACTGCCGCGGCTGCCTCGTCTAGTTTTGGGTTTTTGCCATCGCACACTGCTTTTGTATAAGCATCGAGCTCTATAAACGTAGCCTTAACTAGCTCGTCAAGCTTTTTAGATTGCTCTTGAAGGTCCTTGATTCGCTCATTAAACTTTTTCTCATGATATGAAGTCTCAAACATACCTCGGTTTTCGGTAAAGTAATTGTATGCTTCGCGAATCGTTTTAGTAGCTTGTATGGGATCAGTCTGAGCTTCGACATCCGAATACTGTACGACGGTTGATAGATAATCGCACTTAACTTCGTCATAACGAGCAGCAGTAGTCGCCTGATGCCGAGCACCAAGGTAGGCAAAATTTGGATCAAGTACTGGTACCGCGTCAAATTGTTCAAGTGGATAAGATTCCATATAGGCAAATCCTGCATCGGGTGTTCGGGCGTAAGGAGGCATGACTTAGTTTCCCTTCTTCCCAAGGGCTTCAGTGCTAGTAGTTAATGTTTCGGCTGAATCCACGACATAGCCACCTTGTTTGGTAATTGTCTCTAACTGATTCAGTGCAGTTTCGCTAATTTCACAACCCTTATTAGGAGTCGTTGTAGCTAGGTTTGCATTAATTTCTAAGAGGAATTCTTTCTTATTAGCACTGATATTTTTTATAGTTTCACCATTGTAAAAATGCACATTAGCTGCGTCTACGTATACAGGCTTGGGAATTCGCGTTGGAGAGACTTGCTCTGGGGTATAGCCAAAACGAATATGCAATGGCTGACGAGCGATAGCGCGCAATGCTTGTGCTGATTCAGCACCGTGTAGGCTAGCAGGCAGGCTTGCGTCAAGACCAATCGCGTTCTGAATTTCACGCTCTGCTTCACGAGTTATTCCAGGCAATAGTGTCTGGTCAATGACCGTCGCGCAATTAGCGGTTGCAGCCTTTGCCGCACGTGTGATAGTAACATCAGATCGGTTAGCGTAATTATTCTGGCCTTCGAAACCTAATATATTCCCAACTGCTCCAGCATAACTAAAGAGTTTGCCATCTTGACCACCGTTATGCATTAGTTCTTGATCAGCTTGGTAACCAGCCGCGACTAAATCATCAGCCGATGGCGCGCTGTTACCTAGGCTCAATAGTCGGGGATCGACGGTGGCGACTGGATAATACTGGCTAAGTAGATTACCATCACCAGTGTGTCCACCGCCAAGGGTTATACCCTCGCCTTTAATTTTTCCATCTACATTTGTGATAAGAGTCGTGGTGTTTTCACCGGATGTTAAAGTAACACATGGTACCGCAGGTAGGCATGATACGACACCTAATTTAAGATCGGCATCACTTTCCACTAGGCCAGTCCCAACCGTAACGACATCTGGTAGCGTGACAGTTTTAAGGGCAGTTTCTACTCGTAACGCCGTAGCTACATGGGGGATAGAAGGCTTGAGAGCATCTAGAACTCGACTAGCCAGTTTTTCGGCGTTGCCTGTAACGTATAGTGCAGTCGCAACACAGGTACCCAGTGCAACACCGCCAGCCAATAATCTCATGCCGGTGCGTCTAGTCTTGGCTTGTTCAGCAGTCGCATTAACTGCGATTACTTCTTGAGGCTCTAGACTATCGTGGGCAGCTGCTAAACGACTGGCGTCAGCTTCTTTAATCTCTTGGTGTGCTTCAAAAGCACCACGACCGACTTCTAAACTTTTGGTAAGGGCTACTAAGGCTGGGGGTTGTAATGGGGGCATATATTTCTCCGTTTATCAGACGTTACGAATACACTCTGTCCGTTTTACGGGCAGCCTTATTACAAAACAAGAGGGCCGAAGCCCTCTCGTGGACCTCATGTCTTGCAACAATTAGTCCTATCATACTCTAAAGTATCTAGTTTGTCAATATTATTATATATTTATAGTTTATGCCATATCTGCACGGTGTGCTGCCGCATAACTGCCGGCTGATTCAGCTGGGGGTGCCCAAGCGATTGGATTGTGAGCAGCGCTGAGGAATTGGCCATGCTCATCAAGTGTGGACTGCTGCATATGTGACAGGAGCGTCGCAACGCTAAAGTCAATCAGTTCACCACTTTTACTCGGCGCTATTTTGGCATCAGCTGGAGTTAGCTGGCTGGCATTTACCCAGACCATGTTTTGTGCAACTTCATCGGCGCTTACCAAGCCCTTGGCAACTGAGCCATCGTCAGGAGTAAAGCCGAGCCAGGTAGTGTTGTGCTTATCTACGTAGACTACACCCTTAGCTACTAGCTGCTCTTTGCCTGTATCAACAGAGCCAGAGACATTGCCAGGTACTAAGTTAAACCAGTTGTGCTTGCCTGGTTGTATATTCGCTGGCGTGCTGTGCTCCTGAACACCAGCGCCGAGTAGTACAACATTTTCAGAAAGGGTCATCGGTGTCCGTACAGCGTTGTTCAGCAAAGTGTTTTCGACTGCTTGCAGGTCACGAAGCTTGGCATTGCGATCATCTAACTTACCCTTGCCATAGATACCGGCCGACAAAGCAACAGCCGTGACTAGTCCTAAAGCACCAAGTTTGCGGCCAATGTGACGACTTGGTTTAGCGGGCTTCGATTCGACTGAAGCTGTAACACGCCGGGGTGGAGCGGCAGCTTGAGGTGTTGGAGGCGTTGGAGCCTCATATTTCTTACCTTCACTGCGTTTCCATTCAACTGGATCACCAAATACGTCAGACATACTAACTCCTTATTACGTTGATCAATCTATGATCATTACTGCAACATGGTACGCTCTTAGGCTTGTTTTTTCAAGTGTTTTATTATTTAGCTATAAATGCTTTGTCACATTCGCGGCAGAGTACATTACTTGAATAGCAATTCTGACATATCAGCGTCAATTTATTGCATGTGAGATTCGCGCAATTTTCGTAATTGCTGGTCTTGCCGCCGCAGTAGACACACTCAGCAATATCTTTAGCTTTATCACTAAACTTTAGGCCCATACGCTCGTCAAACACATACAGCGAACCCTCCCACAGGCCGTCGTCCTTATATGTTTCGCCGTATTTGACGATGCCGCCATCCATTTGGTAAACATCAGTAAAGCCGCGATTTTTCATCATCATACTCAATACTTCACAACGAATGCCGCCTGTACAATAGGTAACAATAGGCTTGTCTTTGATAGCCTCGTATTTAGGGTCACTGAGCTCGGTAGCAAAGTCACGAGTTCGGTTAACATCGGGTATAATAGCCTCTCTGAACTTGCCAACAGCAGCTTCGTAAGCGTTACGACCATCAAAAAATATCACATCGTTACCATGTTTTTCGACAAGCTCGTGAACTTGCTGGGGTTTGAGGTGTTTGCCACCGCCAACAATGCCTTGCTGGTCTACTTTTATTTCATCGGCAGCACCAAAAGTTACAATTTCGTTACGCACCCGCACGGCTAGCTTAGGAAAATCTTGGCCCGTACCTGCACTCCATTTAAAAGCTAGTGTCTTAAACCCAGCTAGTTGCTTTGTTTCTGTGACATAGGCTTTGAGAGCATCAATGTCACCACCAAGTGTGCCATTTATCCCATGCTTCGACAGCAAGATACGGCCTTTCAGGCCAAGCTTTTCACACAGTGTTTTCTGCCACAACCGCACTGCCTCCGGGTCTGCAATTGGCACAAACTTATAATAGAGAATTATTTTTTGCATTGTGTGTAGTATATCGAATCGGACTATTAATTACATTTTATGGATTGCCAGCACAATAATAACTGCCAGTAGTAGGGCTATGATAGTAATGAGCGATACATCCACTACCTTACGCTGTGACTTATGTTTGGACTGCTGTTTAGCGTCGTGCAATTGTTGGGCCCGGGCTTCGGCTAATGATTGGCGCGACTCTTCTAATGGAGCTACGCCAGCCTGCTCAAGTAGTTTATGCAGCGTAGGGCTTGCACCCCCTCCGCGTAGACCCTGGCGTACTTTGTCACGGAGTTTAGGGTCACGTTCAAAATCAATTTCACGCTCAACTAGTTCACGTCGGAATGCCTTAAGTACATCTCCACCGCGCAAGTATTCGCTTATCAAACGACGAAGACCACGCTCGCTGATGAGCTGCGTTTCGTAGACTTGACGCAAGGTACTGCCTTCGACAATAACTTTCTCACTGAGTGTTAGCAGCTCATTACGACTCAATGTTTCAACTTGGCGTTCTACACTACGTATATTCTTCGATGTTATTGTTTCTGTCATATTATCTTTTTCGTGACCGTCATTCAGCCTTGAACTTACCATCTCGGCAGCTACTATGACATGGCCGATGCGTTCAGGTGGCGGGCTGACACGTCGGCCGTGGACTTCGGTTGCCAAAATCGGGCGATCCATGCCTTGTGGGCGTTCTGATGGCGCTTCACGCCGGTTTAAAATAACTGTTCCGGAGTTTGCTTTTTCTCCACGGAGTGGCACCGTCACGGCTGTTAGCGGTTGTTGTTCGCGGACACGTCGTACGGCGGCCTGACGAATGATTGATTCCTTCTCAACAATGGTTTTTTGGAGTACAGAAACTTCGCGTTCCAGCTTGTGTTGAACTGGCAACAGCTTACGTTCAGTTTTGATACGACCACGGCGGCGGCCTATCAAATAACCAACGATGCCGCCGATTAATAAGTCACTGCCAGCGCGTGACTGGTTATAGCGGTTATAATATGACGCATAATTAGCTTGATTTTGATTGAGCGCCGGTTCAGTTTCTGGGGCTAAGCTTGGAGTAGGCGGCGGAAGATTGGGATTAGGTGGTGGCTGGGGAGCACTTGAACCCGGTCCTCGTCGGTTTGGTGGTGGTGGCGTGTTGCCGCCACCACTTGATCGAGCGACAGCAATCGGCGGCGCTGGATGTACTATCGTCTCGTCGGTTGCTGCTTTATTGTCATCTTGTTCAATATTGCTATCATCTATTTCAGAGAGCACCGCAGCGGCGGCGGCTTCTGGCTGTAGGTTGTCAGTAATAATCTTGTCATAAAATTCTTGTGCGGCAAGCGAGGCGGCTTCTGATTCGCTGTCTTGCGGATATGACTCGCTGGCTAGTTCATTTTGTCGCTCTTGTGCAATTTGCTGTGCGGCATACAATCTATCATCAACGGACAGTTCAGGCTGTTCAGATTGTATTTTTACTTCAGAATTACCCTCTGCTGCTTCTAGATCAACGGCAGGGGCATCAATATCGTCATTAGACTTTTCTGCGCTTTCAAATAATTTAAATGCTGATTCTTTGCTGGCTGAAGGCTTATCATCTTTAGCAATTTTAGGTTCAGGATGCTCAAAAGTTAAGCTGCCAATGGCTTTGCTTTTCTTGCTATCTTTTTTATCCTTACTTGATTCAGACGTCTTTGCGTCAGACTCTATGTTGGTGCTGGGAGTAATGGGTGAATGTTCCATGACTTGACAAGAATTTATAATGTTGCAGTTTTTTGGTTGCAATCACGAACACCATAGTGTACGATAACAAGCATCAATTAGCAACTTCGCTGTGTGCTTGTACAACCACTCGCACTTAGTGAATTAACCTGGAGACGGCACAAAATGTACACAACACTCACCACAGCTTTAGTCGTCTTCCCGGCGTGCTAACTCTAGTTTCAACAAAAGTATTTTCACAATCTAACCTATTTAACCAAAACCGCGGCGCTGGAGGCGCTGTGCTATGAAACGTTACGCGACCAAACAAATTCTCATTTTTTACTGGCGCCATGTGCTGCGCTACCCCAAACTACTTGCCGGGCTTTGTATTACTTTGCCAATAACTATTCTGATCAATAACTTTTTGCCACCAATCATTCTGGCAAATGTTTTGAGTCGGCTTGGTCGGCATGATTACCAGGCTCATCACATTTGGGCTAGTTTTGGCCCACAACTCATTCTGTTTGCCTTGCTAGAACTCAGTGGCGGCATAATTGTCTGGCGTATCGTAGATTATTTCGTATATCATTTAGAGGCTCGTGTTGAACGAGACTTAGCTCAAGAAGTCTTTGCCGCTATGATGGATCAGACAGCTGACTTTCATGCCAATAATTTTTCGGGTTCGTTAGTATCGCAAAATACTAAATTATTGGGCGCCTACATTCGTATGGCTGATGCCACCATTTTCCAAATATCACAATTAACATTTGGTATTATTTTCACGGCTGTAATTCTAATAGATAGAGCACCGCTGTTTGTAGTTGTGTTACTCTCAATTTCGTTATTCTTCATGTTCACTACGTTCTTCGTGTCACGTCGAGTGCAACGCTTGAGTGCCAAACATGCCGGTCTAGAAAGCAAGCAAACTGGCTTTGTAGCTGACGCCATAACTAATGTCATGGTTATCAAAAGCTTTGCTCGTGGTCGTTTTGAGACTGCTAACTTCGCTAAAGCAACAGACGAAACTCATGATAACTTAATGACTATCATGCGGGCGAGCCGGCGTCAGCTCAACTACTTCAATTTTGTGACTGGCTCGATGTCGATTCTGTCGCTACTGTTCGCGATAATTAGTGTTGTCGACTATAACGCTAACATTGCCACAGTCTTTTTAATCTTTAATTACACTGCCTACGTTATTGGGCAGCTATTCCAGTTCAGTAATAACACGCTCAAAGCTTTTAACCGCGCTCTAGGTGATGCCAGTGATATGGTCCAAATCCTCAGTAAGCAACCGACTGTTTTAGACCCTAAGGATCCTGAGAAACTGCGAGTCAAGCAAGGTTCTATTGAGTTCAAAGACGTTACATTTTTACATGATGGAGCTAATCGTGATCTGTTTAAAGATTTAAATCTACATATTAAGCATGGTGAAAAAATTGGTTTGGTTGGTCATTCTGGTTCTGGCAAAACAACCTTTACGCGCCTACTACTACGTTTCTCGGACATTAAAAGTGGTGAAATATTGATAGATGGGCAGAATATTGCCAATATTACGCAGGATGATTTGCACAGTAGTGTCGCCTATGTGCCACAAGAACCATTGCTATTTCATCGCAGTATTACTGATAATATTTCCTACGGCAAAGATGGGAGTACCGAACACGAGATACGCTTAGCAGCTAAACGAGCCAACGCCAGCGAGTTCATAGATCAACTACCTACGGGCTATGACACGCTAGTTGGTGAACGTGGCGTGAAGCTGTCTGGTGGTCAGCGCCAGCGTATCGCTATTGCCCGCGCGATGCTCAAAAATGCTCCAATTCTAGTCCTAGACGAAGCAACTTCAGCTCTAGATAGTGAAAGCGAAGTGCTGATTCAAGATGCCTTATGGAAGCTCATGGAAGGTCGCACCGCCATTGTCATAGCCCACCGCCTGAGTACTATTCAAAAAATGGATCGCATCATAGTCCTCGATAAAGGTACAATCGTCGAAGAAGGATCACATACTCAACTGCTTAAAAACAAATCAACCTACGCTAAACTTTGGGCTCACCAGTCCGGCGGCTTCATAGAGGAGTAAACTAAACATAATGACTTCCGCTACTGACAAAAAAGCCAACTTGCTAGTTCTTAAACTTTTCTGGAGCTACTGGATGCGTTTTCCGAGAACTTTCATAGGTTGTCTTCTAATGGGGCCGGGCTTTGCCCTGCAACAGATAATTGCGCCACTGTTTGTAACTATTGGTATAAACCGGCTGATACAACATCAGACTGTTCCAACAAGCACCTTGTTTCTAGCCAGTGCATCGCTAATTGTAGCCGGCATAATGGGGTACATCATCAACCGTAAGTTTGAGATTGCTCTAGAGTACAAGATGGAAACGGCAATGTACCAAGATATGTTCCGATATCTAGTTAATCAAGACTACAACTTCTATGCCGATAATTTTAGTGGTTCGCTAGTTACCCGAGCCAATCGTCTAGTCAAAGCCTACGCCCTGTTTCACTTAACGTTCTTCCTCGATATTCAAGGTCAGTTCTGGGTTGTGCTGATTTCACTTGCAATCATGGCTCATTACAGTCTTGGCTTGGCACTAATAGTCGCTACCATCTGGCTAGTATGTCTGGCAATAATTGTCATGCTGGTTATTCGGCGTATACCCCTACGCCTGGCTGGCGTCGCTAAGGACACGCAACAAACCGGTGAGTTAGCTGATATGGTCAGTAACGCGATTGCCGTTAAGACTTTTGCCGCCGAATCACATGAGATAGAGCGTTACGCTAAGGTCAACGCTAAGCGTGCCAAAATTATGCTCAAAAGCTGGCAAGTTGCAGTGCGTAACGGTTGGCTCACAGAGAGCATGTGTGCCGCCTTACAAATAACCGTCTTCATTGGTGGAGTTTACTTAGTGCAAAAGCATGGCTTATCAGTCGCGACTTTCCTACTTTTTCAGCTATATATAATCCGCATTGTTGATAGCTTGCGTAAATCAAGTTTGATTGTTCGGCAGATTGAGGGCGTATTAAGCGATGGCCAAGAAATGGCTGAATTATTACAAACAGCTCCTCTAATCCAAGACGTAGCTGGCGCGAAAAAGCTCAATGTCACTAAGGCAGTCATAGAACTTCGTTCTATAGTCTTTAATTATGGTAGCCCTGCCAATAATCAGCAGCTGTTTAATGGCTTGAGCATGAAGCTGTTGAGTGGTGAAAAGACTGGGTTAGTTGGACCAAGTGGTGGCGGTAAAACAACCATTACAAAACTGCTTCTTCGCTTTGTTGATATTGATGGCGGCCAGATACTGATAGACGGACAAGATATTCGTGATGTTACCCAAGCTAGTTTGCGCCAGTCAATTGCCTACGTTCCGCAAGAGCCCTTATTATTCCACCGCTCTATCTTTGAAAACATAGCATACGGTAAACCAGGTGCTTCTGCAGCCGAAGTCCGTGATGCCGCTCACAAGGCCAACGCAGTAGCCTTTATAGATGCCTTACCTCATGGCTTCGATACGATCGTTGGAGAACGTGGTGTCAAACTTTCAGGTGGTCAGCGACAACGAGTCGCTATAGCGCGAGCCATCCTTAAGGATGCTCCGATATTAGTCCTTGATGAAGCGACTTCGGCTCTCGATAGTGAAAGCGAAGTTGCTATACAATCAGCTCTGCAAGAACTTATGAAAGGTCGAACGACATTAGTCATAGCTCACCGACTTAGTACTATACAGCGCCTAGATAGAATAATCGTCTTGGATGAGGGCATGATTGTTGAAAACGGTGCCCACCAAACGTTGCTAAAAAATAAAGGTTTGTACGCCCGGTTATGGGCTCACCAGTCCGGCGGCTTCATAGAAGACTAGGGCTTGATTAAGTACCTATTCGCTTTTTTGCTCAGCTTGTTTTTTGCTACCAGATTTGCCTTCATCGCTTTGGCTATCATCCTCGCTAGCATCAGTTCCATCTTCTGAATCCACAATTACAGCATCGGCTGGGTCTGCGTCACCACCTGCAGCGTCATTAGCTGCGGCTAAGGCACTCGGTTCGTAGACAGTAGCAATGGCATGATCGGCATCGACTTTTACAATCACACCTTCGGGGATTACCAGGTCAGCGACAGTGGCATGATCACCAACTTCAATCAATTTTTCGGCGTTGTAATACAATACGTCTGGAAGTTTACTGGCGATGGCTTCGACATTTACTGCATCGAGTTGGCTCAGAACCATTAAGCCAGCACGTTCGGCGGGAGAGGATTCATTACCTTCATCATACTGTGGATGAATTGGGATTTCGGCTTCTACTTTTTCGGTAGCGCTGACAGCGTTAAATACTATGTGCGTCAGTAGGTGCTTCTTTGGATCAAAACTAGCATCTTTAATTAGCGCCGTATACTTTTTGGCACCGAGGGTTAGTGAGACTGGGTGGTGCTTGCCCGCGGTCTGCCAAACTTTAAAAAGTGGCACAAAACCAGCCTGGACGTTAATAGACGGTTTGCCGTGATCATGAATGACCGCAGGCAGAATGCCTTCTTTGCGGAGATGTTTCACCTCTTTGCCAGTAACTTCACGGACGTCGAGGGTTAATGCGATGGTATCTTTGGACATAAACAGGGATCTCCTTAATGAGCCTTATCAGCTATGCAAGCTTTTGGTCTAGGAGAATCATTATAACAGATTACAGCGAGCCCGTCGACTGGACGAATCACGTTCTGACATATAAGCTTAGCGCAGATGTTTAACGTGTCACATATTATTCAGTCAGGCGGCCTATTTTTGCTAGGCGGTTTCCTATTCGCCGAAGTTGGCTTATTCCTTGGATTTTTCTTGCCAGGCGACACTTTAGTTATTGCCGCTGGCGTCTACGCCAAGCAAGGCAAACTATCGATTGCTTCAGTGTTACTAGTCTCAGCAGTTGCTGCTATCGCCGGTGATAGCCTCGGGTATTATATAGGCCGCCGGCTTGGCCCAAGTGTATTCAACAAAAAGGATAGTATTCTCTTCCGCCCTGACCATATTAGCCAAGCTAACCGGTTTTTTGAAAAATACGGTGCTAAAACACTGTTAGTATCGCATTTTATCGCTATTGTCAGAAGTTTTGTGCCACTACTTGCTGGGGTTGGCGATATGCCATACAAAAAGTTTTTAGCCTACAACATAACTGGTGACATAATTTGGGCACTGACTGTTGGCTTGCTTGGCTATTATGTAGGTAGTCGTATCCCAAATATCGATAAATACATTATTACTGGTCTGGCTTTTGTGATTGTCATTACGCTGCTTCCAACTCTGTATCACCTAATTAAGATTCAACTACGTAAACGCCGCGAAACTGCCTCTACTGTTAAAAAATCAGACAAGTAAGCGTGTAAATATCAATATACACCTGCGTTTAGGCGGTATACCAACATATAAAGAACTACGCTGCAGATTGATCCACGGCAATCTGATAAAAATAAGTTATTATTATGTGGCAAATTTAAGAAATTATTAAAGCATACCCTTCAGGAACTGACCAGTGTATGAGCTAGTGATTTTGGCTACTTGCTCGGGCGTGCCTTCCGCCACAATTTGTCCACCGGCGCTGCCACCCTCTGGGCCCATATCAATAAGCCAATCGGCGTTCTTTATGACATCAAGGTTGTGCTCAATCACTACCATGCTATTGCCAGTGTCGACCAAGGCGTGCAGCATTCCAAGTAGTTTTTCGACATCCGCCATGTGTAATCCAGTTGTTGGCTCATCAAGAATGTATAGAGTACGTCCGGTTGGGCGGCGTGATAATTCAGAAGCTAATTTAATGCGCTGCGCTTCGCCTCCACTGAGCTGCGTTGCAGGCTGACCAAGACTAATATAACCTAAACCAACGTCTACCAGTGTTTGTAGCTTACGCGCGATAGCCGGGTTATTACCAAAGAATTCTAGAGCCTGCTCGCAGTTTAGACCTAGCACATCACTAATGGTCTTACCCTTATAATGTATTTCCAGAGCTTCACGATTGTAACGCTTGCCCTGACAAACCTCACAGGGCACGTAGACGTCCGGCAAAAAGTGCATTTCGATCTTGATGATGCCATCACCTGCACAGTTTTCACAGCGACCACCCCTAACATTAAAGCTAAAGCGGCCAGCGCTGTAGCCACGGAGCTTGGCTTCGGGCATCTGAGCAAACAGTTCTCGAATTGGAGTAAACAGTCCGGTATAAGTTGCTGGATTGGAACGTGGCGTGCGGCCAATTGGACTCTGATCGATGATGATGGCTTTGTCGAGTTGCTTGATGCCCTCGATATCATCGTGTTTGCCTGGAACGGTACTAGCTCGGTGTAAACGAGCCAGTAATTCTTTGGCCAAAATATCATTAATCAAGCTTGATTTACCCGACCCGCTAACACCCGACACGACTACTAATTCGCCAAGTGGGATCCGGACGTCAAGGTTACGCAAGTTGTTTTCACGAGCATTACGGATAACCAGCTCTTTACCATTACCAGTCCGACGTTTTTTGGGGACAGCAATTTTACGCCGTCCTGATAGGTAAGCCCCTGTAACGCTATTTTTATTGGCTATGACCTCTTCTGGAGTACCACTGGCCACTACTTTTCCACCATGAATACCGGCGCCTGGGCCAATATCAAGCAGCCAGTCAGCCGTACGAATGGTTTCTTCATCATGCTCGACGACGATTACTGTGTTCCCCAGGTTTTTAAGATGTTTGAGCGTACGAATTAAGCGCTCATTGTCGCGCTGGTGCAGGCCAATACTGGGCTCATCAAGCACATAAAGCACCCCTTGTAAGCCAGAACCAATCTGTGTAGCTAAACGTATACGTTGGGCCTCGCCGCCACTCAGGGTTGTAGCGCCCCGTAGCAAATTAAGATAGTTGAGTCCGACATCTTGCAAAAACTGTAACCGAGCTCCAATTTCTTTCAAAATTAGTACCGCAATTTTGGCTTCTCGGGCATCAAGCTTGAGACTATTAAACCAAACTAGCGCATCATCAATTGATAGGCTACACACATCCATAATCGATTCACTGCCAACAGTTATTGCCAAAACCTCAGGTTTAAGACGTCGGCCTTGGCAGGCATGACAAGGCTTTTCTTGCATGAAGCGTTCTATGTCACGGCGAATAAAATCACTGTCCGTTTCTTTGTGACGGCGCTCCAGATTATTAACTACGCCTTCGTAAGTAGTGTCGAATGATCTGCCCAGGCCCAAAGCAAGTTTATAAGTGTCTTTGCCAGTTCCGTACATCACTAAGTTAATCTGAGCAGCCGTTAATTCACTTGTCGGTACATGCAAACTAAATTTGTACTTTTCGGCGACGGCTTGCAGTTTTTTCATGTACCAATTATCGACATTAATCCGGTTATACGGTCGAATCGCCCCCTCCGCGATCGTCAGGTTACCATTCGGGATCACTAGTTCAGGGTCAACTTCTAGTCTTGAGCCAAGGCCAGTACAAACCGGGCAGGCGCCGTTTGGTGAATTAAAACTAAAGGTCCGTGGTTCGAGCTCTGGGATGCTAATTTCTGGGTGTTGTGGGCACGCGTACATCAGGCTATAGGTCCAAGTTTCTTCACTATCAGCATCAAGGATTACTACTTTGCCCTCGGCAACTTCTAAAGCTTGCTCAATAGACTGAACTAAGCGGCTGGCACTGTCCTCGTCGTTAACCACTCGGTCAACAACAATTTCAACACGGTGTCGGTAGGCTTTATCGAGCGTTGGGAATTCATCTAGAGCATAGACGACGCCATCAACTCGCGCACGAGCAAAACCGGCTCGTTGAAACTGCTCTGGGATGTGCTCAAAAGCACCTTTTTTATCAATTACTACTGGCGCTAACACCATCAAGCGCTTCCCAGAGGTAGTGGCGTTTATTTGATCGACAATACCAGTAGTTGTCTGCCGAACAACCGGGCTGCCATCAACTGGGCAATGTGGCACGCCAATGCGAGCATAAAGTAATCGCAAATAATCATAAATCTCTGTAACCGTGGCGACAGTGGAACGAGGGTTCCGTGAGGTCGATTTCTGATCGATCGAAATCGCTGGCGATAAACCATCAATTTGATCAACATCAGGCTTTTCCATGAGTCCCAAGAATTGGCGGGCGTAACTGGATAGTGACTCTACATATCTCCGCTGACCTTCAGCATAGATGGTATCAAAGGCCAGGCTCGACTTACCTGACCCACTAAGGCCGGTAATGACAACTAGCTGATTCCGCGGTAACGTGACATCAATATTCTGTAAATTGTGTTCTCGGGCACCTTTAACTACTATTTGATCTGCCATAAATGTCGCTGTAAGCCTCCTGTAAACATGCGGTTCGGTCGCTGTATTATACAGAAGATTCGAGTATTATTCCAGACAATCTCGACACCGATTAGTGATCTGCCCTGCAAAGCACAAGCATAAGCACCAATAGAATATTATTGACGTTCGAGCAATTAAGTGTATAATGCGTCTCAAATCCACTGAATTAATCAGTGAAGTAAGAGGCACCAAATGGATAAGTTTTTCGTTCTCGGCATCGTTCCAGGAACTAACATTCAAATCACGTTTCAGGTATGGCTACAGCTAGTAGCTGTGTTTTTAGGCTTTGTCATTATCAGCATTGTTACAGTTAATGTGTACCGATTCTTCAAATACACTAATGAACTATTAGTGCCTGCACCAATTCGTACGCACATACATGCTACTCAGTTGCATCAGCGGGTACGATAGACTGTCCGTACAGCTGTAATTCTTCTAGCAAGTATTTCTTTTCATCGGATAGTTTTTCGTCAGCGCCAAGTTCACCTAATCGCTTGAAGAACTTGGCTAGTTTACTGGACTGATCGCCGGCAAATACCTGGTTATGACAGAACTCATCCCAGGCCGCACGCTCTTCGCTAGTTAGTAACTGCGGATAGTTGCGGGCTTTGTACAAAGGCAGCAAACTAGTTAAGCGCTCGTCACTAAAGATAAAGGCTGATGGGTTAAGCTGCTCGCCCTCTGATGAGCGTACAGCACGCATTGTCTGCTTATCGCCTGGGCCAAAAAAGCCATCATATAGTCGCTCATCGACAGTTGCTTGGTTATCTACGAGGTACGTCTGCTCACGTTCAGTGTCTGAGCGCTTCATAATTTCCATGATCTTGACGGTAAATTCAGCTTGATGAGCTTTTAGCAGCGCGAGGTTTTTGCTTATAGTGTCGAGGGTCAGATCAATCCGGGCTTGTGTCTCGGGGTCTTTGATAACACCAAGCGGTGCTACCGCCGGACAGTGATTGGTCTTTAGAGTCTTCACGGGCAGGCGCAACACATCTGGATCTTTAGTGTACTTCCAGGCTTCGGCTAGCTCATCAACCGACATATTTAGGAATGGCGTCGGATCGTGGCGCAGGTCGTAGACTACCTCATCACGTTGATTTGGGTTCCTGCCAAGCCAGTATGCAGCCGAAGTGTGCTGTTTTACTGAAGGATATTTGCCGCTACTATAAATGAAGGGCTCACCTCGTTCGATCAGCTCGGATACAGCTTTTTTACTGCGATAATTGAGTAAATGCTCGAATAATTTAGGCTGCTTACTTTTGATAAGTTTAGCGACAGCGATGGTGGCAAGTACGTCGTTGAGCGCGTCATGGGCATGCGCGTGGTCGAGCTTATTAACTTTCGTTAAAAACTCTAGCCTATTGGTTGGCTTGCCATCAGGCGCGAATGGCCATTCAATGCCATCTGGCCTTAGCGCCCGGGTCATCCGCACCACGTCTAATATATCCCAGCGAGAGCAGCCATCAACCCACTGCCATTCATACGGATCGTAGAAGTTACGGTAGTGTAAAAAGCGCATAAACTCATCATCAAAACGCACGCTGTTATAGCCAACAAAAATCGTGTCCGGCTGGACTACTTCGTCATAGAAAAACTTAAGGAATTCAGCCTCGGTGTAGCCGTCAACCAACGTCTGCTGCGGCGTGATCCCGGTGATCATAATCGCGTCCGGCTCTGGAACGACGTCCGGTGTCAGCTTAATCATTTCGTTGACCGGCTCGCCGATTGGATTTAGATCCATGTCAGTGCGCTGCCCAGCAAACTGCATAATCCGCGCCGAGCGCGAACTAATCCCTGAGGTTTCTAAGTCATAAAAGAAAAAACTGGCCGCCATAATCCTCCCAGTTTACCATTTTAGTAAAACTGGCATGAGTAAATTAAGCTTTATTTAATATTTGAAGTCGCCGGAGCGGTTTATTTGTATGGTTTGGTCTGCTTGAATGCCCATGCGGACTAGTTTATGCATGATGCCCATTTTGCCCATGATGTGGCGCAGGCGCTGGACACCCTCTTCGTTTTCGAAGTCGGTACGGCGGCCAAATTGTTCGATCTTTTCACCGCTCACAACAAAAATTCCTTCTTCTAGCTCGACTGACCACTGGTCCGATGTGTCAGTCAGGCTAATAACTGGTAAATCATCATTTTTGGTCAGTTCGACAACTTTGCCGCGCTCCGCTTGGACTAGCTCTTGGACTTTGTAGAGCATTGGTTTGAGGTTAACACGCGAAGCAGATGATATGGCAAAAATCGGTGTGCCTTTGGGCGCAACCTTTTTAAGCTGTTTGATAAGATCGTCAGTCATTTCGTCATCCAAACCCTCGACTTTAGTTATGGCGATAACTTCTGGGCGATTAGCTAAGTCTGCTTGGTAGGCTTTAAGCTCGGCACGAATAGTTTTGTAGACAGCCACAACGTCTTCGTTGTAGGCATCAATTAAATGCAAAATTACTGCCGTACGCTCAACATGGCGCAAAAAGGCGTGGCCCAAACCTTTGCCTTCAGCAGCACCCTCAATAAGACCGGGGATGTCAGCTACTAGAATACTCGAGCCCTTATCAATGTCGACCACACCTAGGTTTGGCGATAAGGTCGTAAAGGCATAATCAGCGATTTCTGGACGAGCATTGCTAATAACACTCAGTAGTGTTGATTTACCTGCGTTTGGTAGGCCAACAAGGCCAACGTCTGCAATCATCTTGAGTTCTAAGGTAACCTCTAGCTCATCACCAGGCTCGCCAACTTCAGCAAACTTAGGCGTTTGGCGCCGAGATGATACGAAATGGGCGTTACCAAAGCCACCCCGACCACCGTTAGCAATAATGGCCGTCTGGCCGTCCTCTATGAGGTCAGCCAGCACAACGCCGTCAGTATTGGTAGCGATAGTCCCGACTGGTACTTCGACCTGCATGTGCTTGGCGCTGCGACCGTGCTTTTTTTGTGGGCCGCCAGATTGACCAGGCTCTGCCTTGAGCTCCTTTTGATAACGAAAAGCCGCGAGGGTGTTTTGGTTACGGGTCGCCACTAACACGACGTTGGCGCCGTTACCGCCATCGCCGCCATCAGGACCGCCGTTGGCAACGTAAATCTCATGGCGCATGCTAAGCTTGCCATTACCGCCCTTACCGGCGATCACCGAAACTTTAACCTTATCAATAAAACTCATTGTTTGCGTACCATGACTTCTTATAAGTTTATATTATTTAGTATCAATAACATCATTATACCACAATTTCAACTATATCGTGCCCTGGATCACTTCAGTAGAAGAGTCTGCCAGTTGTCTTCCCGTCTCGAGTTATCGTTCATAACGCATATATTCAACTCCTACTTCATCATTTGGCCTAAAGCTCAGTGATGAGTGCAATTTGAGATGAATAGCGAGCACCGCAATGCAGGCGTACTAAAAGTACGGCGGAGTGAGGAGCGGAGTTATTCGCTCAAAATGTGCCATCACTGAGCTTTAGTGATAGATGTAGTGTTGGAAATGTGAGATCGGCACCCAATCAGAGAAGCCCACATGACCAAATCCAGCTAACCCGTTCATATCAGAGTACTTAACCATGGTGCCATCATCAGACACTGCTTCTATATAGGCTACGTGGCCGAGACCACCTGCACCGTAATCCATTTGCCCGACGCCGCCGACTTGAGGCGAAGTGCTGACTGTCCAACCACTTATCGGAGCAAGATTATCCCAAGTACTGGCGTTTCCCCAATTGCTTGGAACAGCAATACGAGTCGCGACGTACCACGTACAGTAGCCGTAATCGTAGCCGTTGGAACCATATAGTGGACCTCCGCCGCCCCACGGGAAGGATACTGCGCTGCTACTACCGTTACCGTTACTGCTGCTAGCAACAGAAGCACGTGGAGCTACTACGGTAGGCGTAACTGTGCCATCAGGGATGATTATTTGTTCGCCAGCTGTCACGCCGTTAATCTCAGCGTCATTAAAAGCTATAATTTTGTCTGGGCTAGCTTTATATTTAGTCGCCAAGCTATCAACAGTATCACCCGCCTGAACGGTGTAAACTATTCCAGTCACTGGAGGTATCATTAATCTCTGTCCAGTAGTTAGCATATCGCTACTCCCCAGACTATTGGACCAGCGGATACTATCTGATGTCACGCCAAACTTAGTAGCTAAGCTAGACACGGTATCACCGGCCAGACTAACGTACGACTTGATATCAGCCTTGGATTTGAGCGCAGTGGCGATCACTTGAGGCTTCGCGACAACATTATTGGTAGTAGGGGCTTGGGTTAGCTCAACTGATTGCGAAATAGCTTGGCTTGTGATGGCAGTTGATTCTGGCAAGCTGTTCATACGGGCGATGGTGAGCGCAATGTCAGCTGATGATAATTGATCAAGTGGGTTGGCCGCTGGAGTCTTTGCTACAGCGCTAGCGATTGTCTTTAAGCCACCTCGATGCTGATCTTGGGCAACAAAAATACCGACTACAGCCAAAACAACTATATTTGATACTAGCAAGCTGGTACGCATCAGCCGTCGACGCATTGTCTTGCGCAGTAGCTTGGATTGTAGGTGTTTATAGGTCTTAACAGTCCCTGGAACTGCTAAACGAGCTGTCAGACTTGATGAGTGGGTTGTACTAATACAAACTCCAATAAATTACAAAATGGATCAAAGGAACTTGTCAATTATACCAAATATACTGCTTGAGGCAAGGCTTTAGAGTTATAACCACCCCTGTTGGACCCCTGTTACTATGAAAAATGAACGATATTCAAGGTTCTCATCTGTTCTATTGGCCACACAGTTTGTGGCAGTATTTAGCGGTTAAGGCTTGGTGTTCCTGCAAGGTATTCGAGAAGTAGGTTGTGCCATCATCACCTGCAACGAAATATAGCCAGCTAGTAGCCGTAGGATGTGTGGCGGCCGCGAGGGCGCTAGCAGTCACCGTGCTAATCGGTGTCGGTGGCAAACCAGTATGAATTAAGGTGTTGTACGGTGAGTCAAACGTGAGGGATGGCTGACGACCGGCGGCCACAGCGCCATAATTAGCCGTCACATCTGAACCCATCATCATGCCCACTTTAAGACGACTTAAAAATACCTGGGCGACTTGTGTTTGATCACTTGGCTTATCAACTTCTTGGGTAATAACTGAAGTCAAAGTTAAGCCCTGGTAGGTAGTCAGGTTTTCATCTGCGAAAGCCGCTTGAACATCGCTGCCTAGATGCTGACCCATGGCCTGTAATGATTCACGAATGATTGTCTTCACGCTAGTATTAGCGTCTTTTTGATAGGAATCTGGCCAAAGTAGTCCCTCAAGAGTGGAAACTGAAGCCGGTTTAAACGACAGCACTGGCAAGTCAGTGTATTGAGCAGGATCTAAGGCGGCATCGACGTCAGTGGGACTAAAACCATCATTAATCAAGCCAGCCCTAACCTGATCAATGCGCTCCCCCGGCAATATCGTGATCAGCCGTGTCGATACTTTGCCTTTGGTGAGGGTCATCACGATCTGTCGTGTGCTTTCACTCGGCGAGAAAGCATAGGTTCCAGCTTGCAGTTTATTGCCGAGCTCTTTGCTATGAATGTATAGTTGCATTGCCCATGCGCTGCGTATAAGCTTGTTTTTCTGGAGGTTTTCGGAGATAAGTTTAACCGAACTGCCCTGTTCTACCATGAAAAGCGTGGTCGTTTGATTATTGCTTACTGGCTTTAGTGATTGGTCATAGTTGTGGCGCACTACAAGACTGCCGACAATGCCTACAGCAAAGATTATTACTAGTAGCCACAAAATACGTCTAGGGACGCTGCGGCGGCTAGCTGGACTGCCCTCGCTAAAATGATATCGTGACATTAGGCTGAGGCTCCCAGAGACGCAACTGATGGTTGAGTAGTTATCAAAAAATCGTCCAGTATAAAAGTTGCTGCCAACGAGTCGATATCACGCTTAGCATACGGCTTTCCCCGCGCTTCGAGCTCAGCTTTGGCTTTTTGTGACGTCAGAGCTTCGTCCTGAAAGTGAACAGGTAAACCAAAGTGCTGCAATGCGTTAACAAACTGCCTAACACTAATTGTTTGGGCGGTTTCTTGACCATTGAGCCCGCGCGGCAAGCCAACAACCAAGGCCTCCACCGACTCGGCCGCAATAAGTTGCTCCAGTTGCATATAAACATCTGCTTCAGCGTCCAATGTAGTCAATGGACGAGCAATACGCACGGTGCTACTAGCAATCGCCACGCCAATACGCTTACTGCCTACATCGAGTGCCAAAATCTGGTTAAGGGTTGCTGCCATTGGATGTAGTGTTCGCCTTTAAGGCAGGTTTTGCAATGGTGACCGTAATTTTATTGAGTTTTTTAGGAACACTGCTTACAAAGAACGGACTGAGTTTGATGGTCACGTCGGTCACACCCGGGTCTGAGCGTAATGCGGTTTGAATGTCGCCAGACTTTTTGCCAGCAGCCAGCTTTTTGATAGTTTCGATGTTCAATTGTGGGCCAGCCACAGCGACAGTTTGGAGTGTTAGTTGAGCACTAGTTGCACCCGCTGAATTTTGAGTAAAAATGGCAGCGCGTAGGCCTTCGTCAAGAATACTCTGCTTACTGATGTCGATCTGCTTTTTAACGCTTTCGTCGATCAAGTTTTTGAGATCTGCCTGCTGTACACCAAGCATGCTGTAGCCGACAACTTCGGTTACCGTGACGCTATCAGCGGCGTCCCCGGCGTTAACACTGCTAGTAACGGTTGGTGCACCGACGTTGAATGTGACAGCCAGTCCATACAACCCAGCTTGAACGAGCTGAGCATTAAGCGCCGTCTTAATACCATCATCTGAGGCACTAATTTTAGCTTTGGCACTGTCGATATCTGACTGGCTCACAATCTTGGTGATGTTGTCCGTACCGCCACTAGCTGCTCCAGTCGCTGAAACATCAGAACGGCCGGAAACTGCGAATGTAACATTACTACTGGTATTGTAATTTGTGCCACCAACCTGAGCAGAAATCGCAGCGTCACCGCTGGCTGCAAAATAAATACAGCCGTTTTTGACTTTTGTTGGCGAAAACGAAACGGATGATTGAGTAATATACGTTAGGCCGTTGTAACTAACTCCAGTTCCGGCAGGGACATCAGCTGCCGGGCTTACGGAGTTACACTCTTGAGCTGTCATTGTGACTGAGCCTGTAGCCTTGATGCCGTTGTTCTTTTGGCCTGTAGCCGCGGCTTGCTCGTTGTAAGTTTTTGATTGGGTAACTAGTTTGGCGGGGAGTGTGTGATTAGCAGGGTTAAAGGCGTTGACCGTTGAATCAGCCGTCAAATTAAGATTGGTGTTGATGTTGCTGGCGTTAGTCGTAATAGAAATTGTCGCTTTTGGTAAAACCGTAAAGGCGAAGACCCCTCCTACAATAAGGCCTATCAAAATCAAGCCGCCAAGTACTAGCAGTAAGCGGAAGCGCTCAAAATTGGGGACGGATAATTTTTGATCCTTTTTGAGTTTTTTAGGAGTAGCTGACGTAATATCTTTGCTGTCGGGCAAATCACCGGCTTCCGCTTCATCAGCCAAGTCAGTCATATCAATAGTTTCGACGCCATCAGCAGCAACAGCAGCTGCAGATAACCCAGCCAATTCACCAACGGGGCGACTGGCGTCAAGTACAGGACTGGCTTCAGTCTCACCGGTTGCTTCGTCGACGGTTTCTTCTTGATCATCGGTAAGTGATGGAGCGATTGGGATAGCCGGCTTGCTGGTTAAACTAGAGGCTACTAAAACACCGGCCAGGCCCGCTAATGGCAACAGGCCATTTTCGGTGGTAATGAGTACCAAATGCTTTTTGGCGTCGTCAGCGGCCCGCTTGAGTAGCTTCATATTGACGATACTTTGGAAGACACTGGCGCGCTTGGGTAATACTAAGGCGACAATTTTGCCGTCGCTAGAGCGCAGCTTATCGATGATGCCAGTAATCTCATCGTCTACGTCGATGTAAATAGTGTCTTTAGGTGAATTTGCGGTTGCCATAATTAGTTCTTACACGCTTAACATTTTATCTATTTTATCCTTGATAGAACCTGAAGTGCCACTACTAAACTGCAAAGTGTCCATGCCAACCCGTAACAGCCCCATGGCCGTAATAAAGGTGTGGTCTGTAACATCCCCAGTTTTATCAGTAATATCGGCGACTTGTTCGGGGTGAATGTGATGGACCGTTGGCTTACGAGTAAAAGGCAAGGCTTTGTACCACTCAGTTTTCTCTAATCGATCCATAAGTAAGTCGAGTGACGAACCACCACCACACAGAAATAGTCGGTGTGGCAAGTGATCTAACTTGGTAAACTCGCTGAGAGCTAGCTCAATTCCGCCAATCCAAACATCAGCCGTTTTGTTGAGAGCTTTTTCGATGGCTGGGCGCTTGGCTGTTGGGACTTTGTTGGTGCTAAGGCCCAGCTTGAGGGCTTCGGCAACTTCGTACTCAACGCCCATGTCGCGCTCCACGGCGTGGGTGTAAGCTCGGCCACCAATTCCAAACATTTTGGTACCTTGGACGCCGCCGTCATTGATTACGGCAATGTCGGTAGTGCCACCTCCAACGTCCATAAGTACGGCGCTCAGGTTTTGATTGGAGTTATTGCCAATAACGGCCCTAGCCACGGCAAATGGCTCAGCTGCCACGGCCAATAAATCAAGGTCGAGCTCCTGGGCGGTTTTTTCGAGGGCACCAATATGGATCATCGGTGCAAAGGCAGTGTAAAGCTGCACCACGACATCCTTACCTTGGAAACCAATTGGGTTAGTTACAGGGTAACCATCAATTTCGATACTGACGAGCGCGCTGTTAACTAAGCGCACCTCAACCTCTTTGCCACCCAGTTCCCAGGCCAGCTGTTGCTTGGCCTTTTCTTGTGCTCGGTTTTGTACTAGCGTGATAATCTTTTCCATCTCTAAAATATCGAGCGGCTTATCGGACTGCTTACGGGCGACGCGCACGGTGGTAGTCGTGCCTTTTACTAGCTCGCCGGCGATTCCGATAATGGCGGTGCGAACACTGACATCAGCTTGTGTTTCGGCTTGCGTCAGTGCTTTGTCACAGTTTTGAACTACACTAGCAATGTCTGAAATTGCACCAGCCTGCATGTCAGCCAGGGCTTGGTGGGCTCGTCCTACACCAATAATTTCGATTGTTTTACCATCAGTAGCTATCCGTCCAATCAAGGCTTTTACATATTCAGTACCAATATCGAGCGCCAGAACGTATTGTTCTGTGGGTTTGCCCCTGCCGCCGACTTTAGCGCGCTTAGCTACTTTGCCAGCACTGCTCTTGGTAACTCTGAGCGCTCGCGAGCCAACACTACTACTAACAGATTTAATTTTTTGAAGCATATGCACTATTTTACCATAGCCCACGCTGTCATGAGCTGTTTTACTCCATAAACGTTGCGATAATTATGCGTGGCGAACTCGTTTACGATTCCCTCGTAACAAGTGGAACTCTCGGCGCTCACCAAGCCAAAAACTTAGGAGCATTAATAGTACTAAGCCATAGCTTGGCCAGATGTAGACACGTAAGAAGTGTAAAACACCGCTACTAAAGCCTGCCCCATTGTTGCCCTGAGTTCTGCCAACAGTAGCAGGGTGGCGATTGTTAACAACAACTAGTAATTGCAAGAATGTCTGGTTGCCGGCAGCGTCGGTCACCGTAAATTTAACAATGTAGCTACCATGGTAACCACCAGGTTTCTCATAGGTGTGCGTTATTTTGGTCAAGCCAGAGCTGCCGCGGCTGACAATACCATTGCTACCATCACCCCAGTCAATCGATATGGCGTAGGGCGCGGTACCACCCTCTGGATCAAGTTGCCATACTGATTGCTGACCAACGAAGTATCCTCGTATTGTAAAGTCAGTACTCAAGGTCAGAGGTGCTACTAACATGGTTGGCGATCCGCTGTCTGGCGACGAATTAATACTAAATCCTTGAGAAGCTGACTTAGTTTTTGTACTGGTTGAGCCCAACGCGGGTATAATCGCTGGCACTGGTGGATCGTAATAGACGGTTATCGGCACAGAGTCAGGCCCAGCTCCATCAGTAAAATTATAGATTCGAGCTACCAACTGGTTAGCACCCGTAAACAAGTCTATTGATAGTTGGTAGTTGCCAGTATTGTCACAAATTGCCGTGCCACTATAAAAATTGTTACGATAGATAGAAACATAGCCGCCGTTAGCATCAATGGGGCAACTACCACTGACAATGACTGGTTTTTCGCTAAAACGTTGATTCGCTGAAGGGCTAGTAATAGTTGCCGGCTGCGTTGGCGGCGGCGCAGGCACGCTGGCGCGCACCGTATAGCTCGCTTGCATCTGCGGTGAACCCACTGGAGTGGCAGCCTTTACTATTTGCGTCCAGCCGCCAATCAGCACGCCGACACACAACACGATCATGGTCAGTAGTGGGTATGATGTCGAGGTGCGTGGCAGCACTCTACCGCTGTGGCGATGATGAGACATGCGAAAATGGCGACTGGTCTGAATCGCCGTTAATCGCTTCGGTGAGGTCGAATGCTGTTGCTTACGTGCCATTACTTATTTGTTTTTGATTTTTATTTTGAATTAACCACTAGCATCATATCACATGCCTCGGCAGCAGATCATATTGACATAAACACAATACAGTAGTTTAATACTACAAATGGCTCAAAATTTACCTAGTTCAGAGCGTGGGATGGACGCCCTACGTAGTGCATTGCAAGTGACTGGTTTTGCCGCCCAACAATATGCGGACGAAGCGCTTACATATACTCCAATAGACATTGAAGTCGAAGATTTTAAGACTGAATCTGAAGTTCCGGCTTTCATCCAGCGAGCCTTTAGGCACTATAAACAACCTCCCCAAGCAATCACTGGCGTTGACATTCGTTTAGCTTACGACAGTTTTGGCGAACAGTTCAGCACGAATGAAGTCACCCTACAACTTAATACCGGCCATACGGTTAACTACATTCGCTCCGCATTTATCGGGAAAACATTGAATGGCACAGGCACCCTGTTTATGCCGACAATAATCAATCCTGCCAACAAGGTCACGGTCAACGCCGCGGCTCAGCCACTGCGACCGGATGAAATCCATGATACGCTCCAGAATTTGGGAGTCTTCCTTCCGAGTGAAAATCACACCGCTGCTTATGACGCGATCGCTGGAATCCTCATGTTCGCCGGTGTATGGCGGACCAGAAGCAGTCACACTAAGCTGCTAGATATGCGTCGACGAGTACGTGTTGAAAAACGTTTTGACGGTAAAGGCACGGCTACTGACCTAACACCGATTGAAATGGGTATACCGAAAGCAGTTCGTGAAGCTAATGACGAATTTGGCTATGAAGACGCGCTGGTAAACGAAATCATAGATAGCGCTACTAGCGCCAACGAAGTAGCAGTGGTTCACGAACTGCTTTTGGACATCGAAGAGTCTCGACGTGATGGCTACGCGCCAACAAGTTCATTACAATTTATTCAACGCAGCGACCGACCCGGCGACGCGTTAAAAGTCGCGGGCTTATGGCGCACGCCCTTAATGTATGTTGGCAGTGATACACAACTGCTTCCACCCACTCGCAAAGAGCGCGGTAATCAAAAACTGGTCACCCCGACGGTCGATACGCTTAATTTCATTCGTGGCAGCCTACAACTAGCTCGTGGTCTGCGGGAGCTGACCCCTAAATCTATTGCAGAATAGCTTTGATGCGGCGGATGCCGGCTGAGCTGGATTCCTCTTTGATAATTTTGAAACGTTTGTTGTCTTCAAATAATTGTAGAGTGTGGTCGACATGGGGGCCGCCACAAATCTCGAAGCTAAATGGTTTATCGGCGCCATCAGCGATCATTTGATAGACTTTTACGGTCTCGCCGTAACGGTCGCCAAACTGGCCAAGGGCATCCTTTTCTTCTCGGGCTACTTTAGTTGGGTATTCAGCGAATGACACTTTTAGATCTTTGCCAATCTGTTCGTTGACAATGTCTTCGACTTGTTTTACTTGCTCAGGCGTGACTTTTTCTGGGTGGCTAAAATCAAACCTTAACCGTTCTTCTGTTATGTTTGAGCCGTTTTGCACAACGTGGTCGCCAAGTACGTCACGCAGGGCTTGGTACATCAGATGCGTCGCGGTGTGGTATTTTTTGTGTTGCAATGTTTGGCCACCCAAGCCACCCTTGAAAGTGCCCTTACTGGCGGTTTGGGAGCGCTCGCGCTGCGCTTTCATCAAGCCATCAAAACTCTGCTTGCAATCATCAGCTAGGGGAACGTCTTGCTTAAACGCTTCTTCGTAGGTAATTTCTACCGGGAAACCGTAGGTGTCATACAACTTAAATACAACCTCGCCAGTTAACTGTTTGTCGGCTAGCTTATTGAATTCGTTTAGACCTTTGCGGAGTGTTTGACGGAATACTTTTTCTTCTTTGACGAGCACAGCTATGACTTTGTCACGGTTGGCCGCAACTTCTGGAAAGTCGTCTTTGTATAAGTCGGTAATGACCGGCACCACTTGCTCGAGGAAGTTCTGTTCGATGCCAAGCTCAAAGGCAAAACGTATGGCCCGTCGGACCAGGCGACGCATGACGTAACCCTGCTCTTTGTTGCTAGGCACAACCCCGTCAACGGCCAAGAATGTAGCAGCGCGAAGGTGGTCGGCAATAACGCGCATGCTGGCTGTGTGGTTGTCATAGCCTTTGCCAGAAATGTCCTCAAGCTTTTCGATGATTGGTATCAAAATACTAATTTTGAATACATCTGTAGTACCCAAGCTCGCGGCGGCAATACGCTCTAGGCCACCACCGAAATCGACGTTTTGCTTGGGTAGTTTTTCGAAGCCATTAGCAGTTTTGAGATACTCCATAAAAACGCTATTACCAATTTCCATATAGCGTCCACAGTCGCAGTTAGGATGGCAGTATTTGCCCCATTTAGGGTCATGCTGGATTTCTGGGTATATGTAAAACACTTCGGAATCTGGACCACCGGGTTCCCCAGCTGGCATGGTTGCGGCCTTACCACCTCGGCACCACCAGTTCTTATCATCATAAAAGAAAATTCGACCGCCTTGTTCGCCCACCTCGGAGCCACGAGATTCACTTCCAAGTTCGACTTCTGCGGCGTTGATGCCGGATTTAGCGAAGACATTTTTCCAGACCTCAGCCGCCTCGGTATCTTTGGGGATGCCTAGCGCCTCGTAGCCACTGAAGCACGTCACATATATGCGAGTTGGGTCGAGCCCGACTTTATCAGTTAGAAACTCCCAAAACCAGCTAATTTGTTCTTGCTTGAAGTAATCACCGAGCGACCAATTGCCAAGCATTTCAAAAAAAGTAGTATGACGATTATCACCAACTTCCTCAATATCTTGCGAGCGTAAACAAGTCTGACTATCTGTTAATCGCACGCCTGAGGGGTGAGCTTCACCGAGCAAGTACGGAATCAGAGGCTGCATGCCAGAGCCAGTAAACAGAGTCGTTGGATCGTTTTGAGGCACCAACAGTGCCCGTGGAATTTCCACATGACCTTTTTCTTTTAAGAAATTAAGGTAGGCAGTGCGTATTTGCTGGGCGTTCATATCTGTTAAATTGTACCAGAAACTGTCACAATTCCGTCATTGCAAACCACCATAGTGCGGAGTATTGTACGTACATATATGCTTGGAATGTCAGGAATCGCAGGTGAAGTAGCAAACAATAGTAAGCCTATTATTGCTGCCGTCAGCGGTGGTTTTCTATTGGGGGCTTTGAAAAATACCCTCGAAACATTGGACATCAACGAACGAGGTTTACGGCAACTTCGCGGCAATTTAATCCGTGATAGAGATTTTGCTTGGGGGTTTATGAAAGGAGATCTCTATGGCAGAGTTGAGACGGGAATGGTTTTTTCGCCATTTTTCTACTCGATTCTAAAGTTTAATATCGCACCTCAAACTGAAGAAAACGATCAAAATAATAAGCTAGAACTAACCTGCAAAGAAGGTAAGGTCACTCATGGGCTCCAGTTTACTTGGTCACGAATAGACGAAGACTGGATGCTGTATCGCTCGCACACTAGTTATAAATCAGAGACCGATATGAGACAGGCATTTCGGGGTTATGTCGGCCAAGCAATTGGCAAAACAGCTATAGGATTGTCATTTGAGGAGCTCTTCGATAGCGACCGAATCAATGGAGAAGTTATAGAGCAGACAAGGACAGGCTTCCTGGGTGCCGGCTGCCAACTGCACAATGTCGTACTCAACCAAATTACATTCGACGGTTCACAGTTACAAAGTAACGCGACTATGTCTGGAATCAGAGATGGTTTGGGCGCGCTATTAGCCCGGGATATCGAACCAAAAGAAGAAAAACCTATGGGGCCTTGGCCAATTCCAGACATTGCGTAAGTTTTGAGCAAGTGAGCAGTGGCTGTAGGTCAGTTGATAGTTTTGACGCACCGATTGCGATTTCCAGAATTACAGGACGATGCCACCGCCTAGACAGCGATCGCCGTCGTACAGGACAGCTGATTGACCGGGAGTAATGGCCCGGATGTCGTCAGTCAAGGTCAGCACGGCGTTGTCAGCGTCATAGGCTAGTTCACAGTCGACGAGGGGTGTGCGGTATCGAGTACGGACTTTGAGCTTCGTGGACGTGGGTGCCTCACCAATCCAGTGCATGCTACCGAGCCGCAGTTGGTGGCGCCATAGGCGCTCGTCTTGCAGGTCGGTGGTCACATAAACCTCGTTTTTGGCCATATCTTTACCTACTACGTAATATGGCAAACCGCCGCCGACATCTAGGCCGTGCCGCTGGCCGATAGTGTAAAACAGGGCGCCGTCATGCTCACCAATTACTGAGCCGCTTTGTTCGATTATAGCTCCGTGAAGCTGTGGGCCAAGCTCGGCTAGCAAGAAGTCTTTGATGCCTACTTTGCCAACAAAACAAATACCTTGGCTATCCTTCTTTTCAGCAGTTGCTAGGCCATAGCTGCGCGCAAGTTCCCGAACGGCTGGTTTTTTGAGCTCACCAATCGGCATTAGGCTATGACGCAGCGCGTCTTCGGTAACTCTGTACAAAAAATATGACTGGTCTTTGTTGGTATCAATACCAGCGTGCAGCTGGCCATCAATACTACGAGCGTAATGTCCGGTGGCAATCAGGTCAGCACCGTCTTCTAGGGCTGTCTCCAGAAATAGTTTGAACTTAACCTCCTGGTTACACATAATATCTGGGTTAGGTGTGATACCAGACAGGTAGCCACTCACCATATAATCAACAACTTTTTGGCGGTACTCGGCTTCGAAATCAAATAATTTGAAGTCGATGCCGAGCTGTACAGCCACGCGCTTGGCATCTTGATAATCCTCTTTCCACGGGCAGGTGAAACCAGGTAAGTCTTGGCTCCAGTTTTTCATATAAACGCCCACCACGTGGTAACCCTGGTCTTTTAATACTGCGGCTGTAACCGACGAATCAACGCCGCCAGACATACCGACGTAGACAGTTTGAGTTTTATCAGTCATAAGCCCTGTATTTTAACAAATTTCAAAAGCTAAGTCAGCATTTATGCTCAGTAATAGCCGTATTTAGGCGCCACGACTCCTTTCGAGCTGCTTGCGAATGACGTACAGTTCATTGCGACGCCCTGCCCAAAAAGCGGCCACGATCAACGGAATCATCAGTAGACACGGCCACCATATTATTATCGTTCTGATGGTTGCCGAGCTGCCTTTGCCACCACTAGTAGATTGTGTGGCTCCGGTAGCGACTGCTACTAATTGCAAAAAGGCATTATCGCCATTTTTATCAGTGGCTTTAACAATAACTTTATAGATTCCAGCCGTCTTATAAATGTGCTTGATATTAAAGCCGCCGGCACCAGGCTGGCTAATCAGGTCCGTTGGCGTGCCATCACCCCAATCAACGCTAATCGCGTAAGGTGGTGTGCCACCACTCAGCAAGATTGGCCAATTAATTTCTTGCCCTGGGGGTGCGCCTCGTTGAGCATAAATACTCGTCAGTAAAATCTGGGTACCAAATTGCAAAAATTGAGCATCATTAAATGTCACCGCTACCGTGTTCGAGTCTGGGCCAGCTTGGTCAAGCGCGTCATAGACCCGAGCAACTAAGTCATTTTGGCCACTAAAAAGATCGATTGGTAGCGTATAACTGCCGTTGTCACATTGCACTGACCCCACGAACACATTGTTGGCAAATAACTTTACTAACAGCCCCTTTGGACATAGCCCGTTAACCGTGATCGGCAGGCTACTAAAAACGGCACCATTGCCAGGAGCAGTGATGGTCGCACCAGTTTTAGGTGGCGCTGTCGAGATAGTACCCTGCAAACCGATCGAGCCAGAACTAGTTTGATCGGGAAAGGCGTTAGTGGCCGCGGCAGCGCGAGGCATAGGCACTGCCAATACGCTTATCATCGCACCCAACATCCCCACCCACAACAACACTCGCTTCATATCCAACAGTATATAAGCATAACCTTATTCCACCAACCTCCCCCAACCCTGCGAACATTTCGCTTGAGTGCAGTTTGTGCTGAAAAGTGAGCACCGGAATGCAGGCGTACTACAAGTACGACGGAATGAGGAGCGGAGCTTTACACGCAAAATGTGCCAAGCGAAACGTTAGCAACTAGCGGCGACCAGCGCGTTTTAAAATACGTCGGTTATAAGCTTTGATTAGTCGAGGAATCCCAAAGATAGCAGCCCCCAGCAACACAACAACCGCCACAAATACGATAATCAGTCCGATTGGAACAATGTAAATGGTTGTAGCGACACTGAGCAATTGACCATTGCTACCATAGCCAAAGTTGCCTTGTATTTTATACTCCCCGAATTTACCAGTTTTGATAGGAACTGAATACCGTCGAATACTGTCAGGTAAAACATTGCCGGGAGGTGTGATGTTGTTGAGTTCATGACTATCAATGATCTTATTAGATCGGTTTTTGACTAGCACCTTACCAAATGGAGCTTCTTGGATATTACCCTCATTTTGGAAGCGGATCACTATAGACATATTGTTGTTCGTCGTGAAAAAACTGCTGGAATGTTTGCCCGAAAAAACGTCAACGCCAGCGATACTAAGCTGTTCTTTGATGTCACCCGGAACTTTCACGAGTATAAGCGAGCCAACACTACCCGACAGACTTAGTTGTGTGCCCTTGGCCCCAGAAATATCGGCTGGAGCGAAACGAACAGCGCCGTAATAGCCTCCACCAGCGGCATTAGCTGGCACATTAATAACAATTGGGACGATCTTCTGTTCACCAGCTTGCAGCGTTACATTAGTGGTGGGGGCAACAAAACGCTTTAGACTGTGGCTTGGAGCAAACTTTGTGGGGTCAAGAATAATTGCTGGGTTGCCACTTTCGTCGGAGTTAGCTACAAAATCATTAATAATCGCCTGAAAGGTAGCCGCCGAACCAGTCACATTAGTTACCGATACATTTACGGTTGCACTTTTGCCAGGCTCCACGGTAATGTCACTTCTGACAGGTGAGACTCGAAGCCCATTTCCAACCGGCAACGTGGCAGCGCTAGATCGAACAACAGGTGATGCTACACATAGTAGGAGCAATACGGTTATTGCTCCTACGCGTTTTATCCAGCTAGTTCGTGCCTGCATGGTTCTGTCTGTTTCCTTCTTCTTACTGGTAATAATAGCAAACCGCTTTAGCCTAGACAAGTCGACTAGAAGTTTGCCAAACAAACATAGGTGACTGTACTAACATAAATACCTGGCGATTGGGTTTTGGGAACGTTAACAATATAGCTCGACGTATACAGTCTCAAGTTGTCTGGTACGGCCGTACTAATTATGGTGTCTCCAGGGGTAAATCGATAGATGTTTGGCTGAGCGTAATTAGGTTGTGGCCCACTGACTCCTGGCCCGCTGACTTCATTACCACCAACGGGTGTTGTGTTGGTTTTGAGGTTGAAGCCAAATTGGCCAGTGCCTGGTCGCGAAACATCCCCAACAGCTAGAGCCACGATAATATTGTTACCACTGGCCAGTGTTGTGCCTGTAATGCTGACCGCATACCCCTGTTCGGCGTTGGTAGCCACTAATAATTGTGACGTCGCGCTACTGGCTTTAACAGATGAAAACTCGCCAAAATCAATGTAATCGCCAACACCGTTCGCGCAGTTAAGTCCACCGATGGTAATCGCTGTGCAAAATAGCAAGTATGGAGGCACCTCAGCCGTTATAGTAACTTGATTAGCAATCGAGAAGACAATGCCGCCGTAGTCACTAGCTGGGCCACTGGCATCAACGCTAGCAAATGTTTGCACCCGAGCGTAGTATGACCCGGGCGATGAGGGGTTCTTAACTTCATCGAAGCCATATGTGGCCCGCCCGGTGCTGGCAGGCGCTGGGACACGACTCAAAATTATGGTGTTGGCATTGGACGCTGGGCTAACAGTAAAGCCAGTTACACCACTTTGCGTCACGAAGTTGGCCGTTGATGTGTCTAATCCGGCTGGAACGCTACAGGGATCCTCTGGGAACGGATCATTCGAACAGAACTGAATCTTGATCGAACCGATAGTACCAGCAGTTACTAAGCTAAAATTAAGCTGGTATAAAGTGTGCGCACTAACTTCGTTACTACTAAGACTCAGTGAGCGCTCACCAAGTTGGGCACCATAGGCTGCCACGAACAAATAATGAATTACCAACACGCTGAGTGCCACCAGTGGAACTAGTGTAGTTAATGCGCTAGTAAGCCGTGCTGGAAGATTCCGTGGCCAGCGCAGCGCGTGTATGGCGGGCATAGCTTAGACCCTAGAATGTGCCAGTAGCAATCAAGCTTAGGTTGGCAGTGTATATACCAGCTGGTGTAGTTAGTGAGGCGGTAGCTGCGAAGGTATAGCGTGCGTCTATGCGCGAGATTGGAGCAGTAGCTGTTAGCACTGTACTACCAAACAAGCCAGTGACCGCACCATTGTAGCTAGATTGGTTCGGGAAACTTGCGTTAAAACCAGTAGCTGTCGTATTGTCCATGCCAAAATGGGTAGTAGGAAGGTTAGGAACGTTACCAGTAAAGCTGTAGTTAGCGGCGCTGTAGTAAGGTGACGTAGGGGTCAGGGTACCAATAGCAGCCGGCCCGGCCTGTGTAGTTGGAGTGTATGTGTTAATTGCGACACCAAAGGCAGCCGTACCAGCAGTCATCGCAATGGGACCAGTGTTAGCACCAGCATTAATTGCTGGGATAGCACAGGTACCGCTCGCTGCTGTAGTACTCGGAGTGGCACCACCCGTGTAAATACCGGGAACGTAGTCAGCACTTAGTCCACCACAAGGGATGTTGCTGTGCATGTTAATGACTGCACCGTAGGTGGCATTGGTTGATAGCTGAGTCCATATATTACCGTAGTCAACCTGGCTAGTATCCAAGACTGCTGTAGGTGAACCGTGCCCCAGAATCAAGTTTGGTGGCGCGGCCGTTGAGGCCGTATCGCCACAATCGCCTGTTGTCGTCCAGGTGTTAGGATCGGCGCCAGAAACGCAGAAGGTCAAAGTTTCTTGGACGCGGGCTGTGATGGTTATGACAGCATCAGTACTCAGAGCTATGCCGCCGTAGTCTGTATAGCCACTGGTAGCAGCGGCGGCGGCGTTAGTGTAGGTTCCATATGTAGCACTCGTAAAGGTGTAGATGCGGGCATAGTAACTACCTTTTGTGGCGGCGGACAGTGTGCTCGGATTTGTAATGTGCAGAATCTTGAAGTTTTGTTGCGTATTGGCCGCCAATTGAGCGCCAGTCGTCACTGCTAGCTTAATGACAGGGTTAGGGGCATTGCTATTAGTAATCGACCAACCAGCACTTGTGAGGTTGCCCGTATCTGTTGGATCAATTGCCGCTCCAACTACTGACATACCAGTTGGGGCAGAACAGGTGTCACCGATAATTGGATCGTTTTGACAAAAATCAATAATCATACTTGAGGTCGCCGTAGCACCAGTCTTGAATGAAACTTTATAGGTAACATCAAGACCGCTGCTTACCCCTGAGGTAAATGTGCCATTGCTTGGCGAGGAGTCACTAAGTTGGATACTACGGAACTGTAACTGAACAGCCTGTGCCTGTCCAAAATGCAACAGCGGTAGAGAAGCTACTAGCATAACCATCGCCGTGACGATGTAACTTATCTGCCGTAGTTTACGCAATTGAGTCGTAATTGAATTTTTTATAGTGGTCATTTGTTTTTGTTTAGACTGTACAAGAATCATCCTACCATGCTTATGTTTTACCTACAATAGATTTTGAACTGGTGGTTGTGTATTTATCCACAGCTTTCAATATGTCGCCGTCGCTACTAGCACATGGTGGAGTTCATAAGTACCACCTGGCGTGACTGAACTGATATTAAAAATATACGAAATTGTGTAATTAGTGTAGCTGGAACTCGAGTTGGAATAGGCTATTGTGTCATCCTTACGGTAGACATACATATTGGGGCTACTATAGTCTGGCGCCACTAACCCAAAACTGAAGGTACTGTCTGGGGAATCTGTTTTATTAGCACCAAAGCTTACCGGGCTGGTATTGGCGACTAGATTAATGCCAAACTGTTCTGTGCCTGCGCTGGAAGCAGTTGGCACGCTGCTGATTGCTTGCATGGTGTAGGCATTATTAACTGGTGGGCCAGAGGCGTTTACCACAGAATAGCCGTGTGATAAGTAAGCTTTGATGGAAAAACTAGATGTAGCGGTTTTGGTGCTAGCCGCGCTGAGCGCTCCCAGGTCGATATTTGGATTATTGACAGTAAACTGTATGTATGGCTGTCGATCAGTGTTAAACCCACCCTGAGCCTGGAAATTAGCGCTGTTGGTGTTGCCAACTACACTCTCACCTGCCGATTGTTTAGAACAAAAGTTTGTTGAACAGCTATTGAGCTCACCGCCACTACCAAAAAAAACCTCGTTAACTTGGTAGTTACTTGATGACGATTGCGCCGCTAAAACTATTGCCGGAGCACTAAGTAATGACAGCACCAAAAACACTGCTATTTTGATTGTTTTCGACCACTTATTTTTGTTTACGTTCCAGGCTAACATGGTACTCATATCATGCCGCAAAACTATCTAAAAGGCAATGCGTTTACGCTTAGAGACGGTTTCTAGTATGCTATAAGTACCAACTAATTCCTGTCACCAAATTACAATAAGGAGTCGACAAGAGCCAAACAAGAGTCATAGAGTCAACTAGTCAATAAGACAAGAGCCAAAATAAGACATGGACGCATCCAAACCGCCAACACAGCCAACGCCAGAACCACCGGCAGATGATGAAGACGCCCTTGAGGGTCAGACCAGCACCGTCGAGTCTGTTGGCGACTCACTCGATCCTGGCACTATTGATGCTACTAGCGCAGTACCATCAGCTGGTTCGCCCACGCCAGTGCCAATACGCAAAGCTGGTTTTAAACAGAAGCTACAACACTTCAATCTCTACCTTTTAGTTTTTGTTTTTATATTGATTTTGGCGGGTGCGATCTCTGCTATAGCCTATTTTCAAAGTAAAAAAGCTACTACTATAACTACGCTTAAAGCCCAGACTCTTACCCAGCAGACCTTGCAGCAAGTTGCCAGTAGCGATGCTACGATTGGTAACGCCCAACAAATTTTGAACGTTGAATCTAGCGCAGTCTTTGCCGGTAAGGTATTGATTCGTGATGGGCTCGAAGTTGCCGGAAACCTCCAAATTGGTGGTACCGTGGCCCTAAGTAATATTACTGTTTCAGGAACCAGTTCGCTTGGCCAAGTACAGATCAGCAAAAATTTATCAGTCGCTGGTGATACCGCGTTACAAGGTAGCTTGGCCATCGCCAAAAGTCTACAAGTAAACGGTGGTGGCACATTCTCAGGTCCGATCTCTGCGCCGCAAATTGCCACCTCAGGCTTGCAACTCAATAGTGACCTAGTGCTAACGCACCATATTATAACTGGTGGTGGCACACCAAACCGAATAAATGGTCCAGCGCTAGGCTCTGGTGGTAGCGCCAGCGTCGGAGGCTCTGATACCGGTGGGAACGTGACAATTAACACTGGTAGTAGCCCGCCAGCAGGTTGCTTTGTGACTATAATATTCACCACCAAATATAGCGCAATACCTCACGTTATATTAACGCCCGTAGGCTCTGCTGGTGGTGGTCTTGCCTACTACGTCAATCATGACACTTCAAGCTTCAGCATCTGTGATGCTAGCCCACCGCCAGCTGGTAGTTCATTTGGCTTCGACTACTTTGTATTTGACTAATAGAGCTCTAGTTAAACTTAAACGTCAAGAAAAACAATAAGTTCGTCAGCTTTTACGTGCATAATGCCGCCCGAAATACGAATCTTTTGCTCACCTTTATTAACTGTTCGGATGATCATATCACAAGGTAAAAGTAAGGATATAAAGTTATGGTGTTTAGGCAAAATGTCAAAAGGTCCAGTAGCATTCTCAGCTGAAACACTAAAGGCTGGGCCATCATAATAATCACGAAACGGCGAATGTACTTTGACTGCCATAGTGAGCTTTCCTGGCTGCTGATTATAGTCGGCGACTGCTCGGTCTTGCATTTTTTCTAGATCAGTTTTAACTAGCTCAGGATTGTCTAAAACTCTCTTGTCGTCAACGTCGCTCATAGCTTGCTCAGACTACAATCTCTTCAATGCTTTGGAGCGTTTGCTCGCGCGTGAAGAAATCACCAGGGATGCCGTTATGCTTGGTCATAACGTTCATATTTTGCGTAAAATTGGCTATCAATTTTTTGGCTTTGGCGTAGTCGGCACGATCAGCCGGCGATAGTTCGTTTTCACCAATAATAGCAATGATACCCTTCAGTGATTCATACTTTTGCAGCAAAGCTTGAACCTGAACACTCAATAAATAGTGGCGATCGCCGACAATTTCTGGCGTTAGCAATGATGAGGTAGTCAGGTTGAGGTCAACAGCTGGACGAATACCTTGCTCAGCGACTTTTCGTGACAGCACGATAATCGAATCCATTTCGTGCTGAATAAACTGCACCGCTGGGTCAGAAATATCGTCAGCCGGGACATAGATTGTCTGGACAGATGTAATTGAGCCATTTTCATTTGAGCTTAAGCGGTCTTGTAGCACTTTGACGTCCGAAAAGATAGTTGGCTCATAACCACCTTCGTTTGGCACTTGGTCAAGAATTGTCGATAGCTCATTGCGAGCTTGGATATAACGGAACATATTATCTGCAAAAAATAAAATATCTTTGTGCAAGACGTCACGGAAATACTCAGCTGAGGCAGTAGCTGAAATGCCGATCAGCGCGCGCTGCACAGGGTTTTCATTCATTTGCGCGAAAAACATGCAGGTGTTTTTGAGGAGGTCGTTCTCTTTGAGCGTTATAAATAGTTCATGACCTTCGCGAATACGCTCACCAATACCTGAGAAGAACGACAAGCCCGTTCCCGAGCGAGCCACGTTATTAATCATTTCCATAGTCAGCACGGTCTTACCGACACCAGCACCACCAATAATGCCGACCTTGCGACCTTTGACAAAGGGGGTGAAGAAATCCATAACTTTAATACCAGTCTCTAGAATTTCAGGTTTAGTGACCGAGAAGTCTGTCGTACGTGGCGGGAGTTTTAGGATATCTTTGTACAGCACATCGTCCCCAGTTATGGGCGGTAAACCATCTAGTGGGTCACCGAGGGCGTTCAAAATACGGCCAATCGTAATCTCACCCAACGGCACTTCTATGCCTTTGTGCGTACGCTCTACACCCATGCCTTTTGTGATGCGCAGATCGCTACGAACATTCAAACAAAATGCTACGCCACCTGGCTCCATGTGATCAACTAATAATTGAGTATCATGCCCGTTGCCAACAACCACGAGCTCGTTCAAATTAGGAGCATCATCATCAAATTGCGCGCGGACAACAAGGTCCTTAACCATAGTGATTGTGCCCGACATTAGCTTACAACTCCGCTTCTGACTTTTTTCATACCGTTAATAATCTCTTTCAATCGTTCGTCTTTGATGCCACGTCTTGCTCGGTTGAAATCCATGTGTAATTCGTTTTTCGACTCGTCAGCTCGCTGGTGCGAAGCCGTCATTGCTCGAAACCTTGAAGCATATTGCGCCAGCTTTGACTCTAGAATTAACTGACTAATCGCAATCTGCATCATAGACCGCTCCAAGTGAGCCGCCACAGCATATGTGCTTGGTTCAAAAATGTAATTATCTTCACTAATAATTTCATCGGGGTTATCACTGATGTCAGCTCGCTCCTTGATAGCAGATGAAAGCTCGATTCGCTTAACATCTTGAACCATAAGCGACACATACTCCTGGTAAAACATTTTAGTCGATTTGTACTGTTGAACCTCGCGAATAATTGGCGTGACGTTAATATTTTGATCTTTTTTGGGTAATTTAAAATACTTTTTGTAAGATACTCCTCGCTGCGCTAATTGCATGGCACCGTGGTGACCGATACATATAATCTCGTTAGCTTCGGGTGAATAATCTTTGAGCATTAGCTGGACTAACTTTTGGTCAATATCACCACTAAAACCACCTTCGGCGGTGATGATAACATACAACTCTTTATCAATGGCTCCAGCGGTGTCCTGTGATCGCCCAAAAGTAAACATACTATCAACACGTAGCTGTGAGTAAATTTTCCATAAATCATTAAAAAACCTAGTTGATTGTAATACCTGACTTTTAGTCTGGGCAATACGCATGCTGGCTATGCCTTCAAAAACGCTGGTTAGCTCAACGAGCGTCGCCATGGAGGCTTCTTCGCGGGCAATTTCGGCTGGTCGCCTCATGTCTTAGCGCCTGCGCCAGCTAATTCTTTGTCGGCTTGTTCAGTGGCTTTCGCAGTTTCTTTGGCATCATGTTCAGCTGTTTTGACAGCTTCTTTTTCAGCTTTTTTTCGATCTTTATCTGAAAGTGGAGGTTCTGCTGGCGTAGGTGCTTCTTCGGTAGGCGCGGCTGCGGGGGTACCCTTGAGCACGATGATAGCTTTGGCTTTTAATTGGTCTCGAATTTCTTCGTAGTTGTCCTCACCTGTAACAAGCTTGGCCAGTTCATTGCTGTTAACTTTGAGGGCGTTAAGGTCAATGTCTTCACCGTCAGGCAAGTTCAATATTATGTCCATCATCAGCTGCTGCGCCATAAGCGTGAAGCTGTCATTCGGCCCTTGGGTCATGATTTCAAAAATGTGTTTACCAACTACTAATGATCGCTTAGCCTCAACGGCGAGTTCCGAACCAAAGTGTGAAAACTCTTCAGCTTGTCTGTAATCAGCCAGCGTCTTTAGCGTTTGCGCGGCTAAGTTTTTTTGACGTTTATTGTGTCCAACACCACCAGCACGGGTCACAGACAGTCCAATATTCATGGCTGGGCGAACACCTGACCTAAAAGTCTCCATATCAAGAATCCACTGCCCGTCAGTAATCGACATAATGTTGGTCGGCAGATACGCCGTGATATCACCGTTGGCGGCATGGACCATCGGCACACTAGTCAGTGAACATCCAGTCGTATCCAGCCTACCAGCTCGCTCCAGTAAGCTTGAGTGGGCGTAAAACATGTCCCCAGGGTACGAATCACGGCCTGGACTGACACCTGACAGTAAAGCTACTTCGCGGTAGGCATGGGCGTGAGAAGTTAAGTCATCGTAAATTATTAGCGTGTCCTGATTACATTTTTGCCACAAATATTCGGCCATTGAGCAAGCGACGTACGGAGCTAAGTAGCTCATGATTAGCGACTCAAACATCGTCGAGACTACAATAATTGCTTTTTGGAGAGCACCATTATCCTGCAGTCGAGTCAGCAAGGTATCAATGTCGCTACGGCGCTTAGCAATCATGCAGTACACGACAATTTGATCAGTGTTTTTTTGCCCAATGGCAAGCTGAGTTGCTAAGGTACTTTTACCAGATTTACTGTCACCAAGCAGGGCCATACGCTGTCCGCGAACTATTGGAAACAAAGCATCAATGGCTGTAACGCCACTCTCGACTTGATCCTCAACAAGTTTTCGTTCCCATAATGCCGGAGCCGTATTAAATACCGGCCACACATCATCAGCTCCAATCGGGCCTTTACCGTCAAGCGGGTCACCCGTGACTGACACGACGCGGCCAATAAAATCTTTACCTACTTTGCTGACTAATTCTTGGTGTTGAATGACAGCCACAACACCGGTACGCAAACTCTCAGTGCCAAGGTGTAGTACTACCACATGATCGGTCTGGACTTGATGCACGAACCCTTTGCTACCATCATCAAACATGATTAAAGCGTGGACTGTACACGGCTGCAGCCCATTAACTTTAATCAAGAATTTTTCGACAGCTATAACTTCACCTACTGGGTTACCGGCAGCAACGAGTCGATCAAAATGTTGGTTACCAGTGCTCACGACACTGCCACCTGTGGTTCAGCAGTTGGACGCGAGGTAGCAGCTGGTGCCATCAACTTGGCTGTTGGTTGAGGAGCTGCATGGACAGCCTGAGCGGCAGGCGCGGCGGCGCGACTAGCTTCAGTTGTTTGTACAGCCTGGGTCACAGAACCATCGGCTAGAACCTCAGAAGTAACTTGAGGTGATTCTAATATTGGACCAAGTTTCTCGAGTAGCAAAGCACGCTTACCAGCAAAGTCTTGGCGTAACGAAAAATCAAAGTATTTATTCATACTGCGCACAATACAACCCGCTCCAATATTTGGTTGTAGACCTATGGTCAACAATACGTTCGGGTGCAGCTCTTTACGCAGCCAAGTCAGTAACTTATCTATAAAAGCCGTCGAAGGATCGGCGCTAAAACTGATATGTAGCAGTGGTGCTTTGGCTTTTATAGCCTTCAAAAAAGTGGTTAGTTTTTTGCGATCAGCCACATCGGCCATGTCAATTTTGTTGAGCAAGATGGTCTGGTCGAGCAAACCCGTGGTTTTTGGTAGCTTAACCTGTGCGCCATCAGCGCGTAGGGCAGCTTGAGTCAGTAGGTCATCAATCGCTTCCAACTCACGTAAAAGCCTGCCGACATCAACAGGGCTGGCAAC
The DNA here is from genome assembly GCA_038230395.1 of Saccharimonadales bacterium (SeqCode). Lineage (GTDB taxonomy): Bacteria > Patescibacteriota > Saccharimonadia > Saccharimonadales > UBA4665 > JBDSWU01. The sequence goes on from JBBRNI010000004.1 coordinate 55,206, forward strand.
TTGCAATGGCAACTGCATTGCCTGAGTAGCTGTGCTAGGCGCCACTTCTGATATCCTCTAAAATAGCCTGCTTGTTGGCCTCTAAGTCTCCCAAAATATACTCAAGCTGACTGTTGAGGTCAATTTGGTTGCCAATAGCGGCGAGCACATAGTGATTAATAATATCAGCCATGTTCTCCTCGAATCGCTTGAGAACTTGCTGCTTTTCAAGGGAGATTTCATGTTTGACCTGGTCGCCGAGCACCTGACGTTGCTCATCGATGGCGGCATTAGTCTTTTGGATGGATTCAATGGCCAGCTGCTTGGCATCCATGATCGACTGTTCGTATTTATCAAACTCTTGTTTGAGCTTACTGCTAATTTCGGTCTTCATGTACTCATTGAGCTGGGAGGTTGTCAGGCGTAAGTCCTGCTGTAAAAACATCGCGTTTTCACCAATAATTTTCTCGAAGTGCAAGCGCCCGCGGTTCCGGAGCTCTTCTCGGAAATCTTCGTTAAAAATATGCTCGACATCTTGCTCAGCGGCTATCTCTATAGAATCTGGTGTCCCATTTCCCTTTTTAGGCCCCACCCCTTGCCCTAGCCGAACCGCAACCCAAATAAAGGCAACCCCGGCTCCAGCCAGGACGCCCAAAATGAGGAGTAATCCCCAGATTGTCATATTTTATTATCCACCGTGTTCATTTTTGCGATTTCTTTCGATGCCAGTGATCTTGATTCACAACTATCTATCACTTAAAACGCCTCATTTATAACGCTAAAGCTTCAACAGCAAGTATACAGCAAGAATGCCGGCAATGAAAATAATTAGTCCAGCGATAATCGTCTGAATCAAGCTCTTAATAATTGACTTTTTGGACAGTGGATTACGACCGACCGAAATCATGCCACTGCGGATACCGCTATAGAGCATGATACTGGTTATAACGGTAGTGACTGCCAGTATTACGGTACCAAGATAGATACGGGCGACGCTTACCGATTTATTAGCCACGGCTTGTGCTAAGTTAGCCAAGAAGGCTGGCACATGGTCAACGGTTTTTTGGTTGAGCGGATTGTGGGCGATATTGATATCAACTTGGATACGGCCCAGGGCCAGGGTGGTGTCCTTTCCTAACTGATCTTTAAGTTTGATTGCAGTAATTACGTTGCCACTTCCTGTAAAGTTACCCGCAGCCCTACCAACAACCTGTTGCTCAACGATGCCAGCCTTCATCGCGACGCCAGCTATGGCCGAAATTGCTAAATAATCACCTACTTTAATAGGCCCATTCTGATTGCTTACCAGTACATTATAACTACCGTTTGTAGCCACTAAGACTTGCTGGTCTGTCACATTCTTTGGTGTTAAGACGATCGCCACATTACTGTTTGGGATGACCACGCCCAGGACTTTAGTAGTGGAGGCAGCCGACACTGGCACAACAGCCGTAGGGGCCTTGTCTTTTAGCTGGACAATCATACCTAGTTGCACCGTAGAATCAGCACTATAAGTTGTCGTAACCGCACCCGATATATCAACAGGTGCGGCATTAGCTGCGGGCTTAGTTGTGGTCGTTGTTTTGTTGGCAGCTATTGCTGGCACGGTCCAAAGCAGTAAAAACAATACCGGTGCGGCATACAGTGCAATCCGTTTGAAGCGGGAGAAGTGTTTATTTTGGTACATAGACATTAGCAGTATAGCGCGTTTTGATGGGGCTTCGAAGTAGGCTTAGTGCCGAGTTATATCAGCCAGTGTCTTGAGAGTATAGTCTATATCCGCTTTAGTAGTCATCTGGCCCATCGTGAAGCGCAGTGATGACTGAGCATCAGTATCTCCAAGTCCAATTGCTCGTAGCACGTGCGATGGCTCATCATTACTGGCGCTACAAGCCGAGCCGGCAGCCGCCATAATACCTTGCTCGTCGAGCTGAATAAGTAATCGCTCGTTATCGAAGCCCGGGACAGTCAAATGAATGTTGTTGGGCAAGCGATTTTTAAGGGAGCCCGTTAGAACTGCCCCTGGAACCAGCTTGGCCAATTGCTTGGCAAAATAACCCTGTAAGCTCTGCAGACGCTTAGCTTCGTCATAGCGACGGGGCTGGACCTGATCAAGAGCGGCAGCCAAGCCAACGGCCTGCGCCACGTTTTCGGTACCCGAGCGTAAACCACGCTCTTGGCCACCGCCGTCAATCAGTGGCTGTAATTGTAAGCCGCCTTTTACATACAATGCCCCACTCTGCTTAGGACCATATATTTTGCCACCATTGATGGTAAGCAAGTCGACGCCAAGACGCGATACATGCAGGTCAAGATAATTGCCGGCTTGGCAGGCGTCACTATGAAAATATATCGGCAGGGAGATGCCAGCTGCCTGCCTCGCGGCGCGGACTTCGTTAATAATCTGGGCAACCTTTTTCAGTGGTTGCAGTGTGCCTATCTCATTGTTAGCGTACATTATACTAACCAGCACGGTCTTGTCGTCAATCTGTTGTTGTAAGCTTTCAATCAAAATACTTCCGCTTGATGTAACTGCCACCTGTCGACAATCGTAGCGCTGCGCCGGTACTAACACCGCCTCATGCTCGGTAGCACCGACTACTATGTTAGCGTCGGGATACAATCTCATTACTCCATGGATCGCTAAGTTATTTGCTTCTGTGCCTCCGGCGGTAAATATAATTTCGCTAGGTCGTGCGCCTAGCCAATGGGCCACCCTTGCTCGAGCAGTCTCGAGAGCATCATGCACCTTACGAGCTGCTAGGTAGGTAGCGGATGGATTGTAGAACAGCTCGCCAAGGTATGGCTGCATAGCTGTAACAACAGCCGGGCTTAATGGCGTCGCGGCCGAATGATCGAGATAGATAATCGGCGCGTCACTCATATGTGAGTCCTGAGTTTAGCGAGCCTGTAGCATGCGCTGATATTCGGCACCAATGCGTTGACCATATAATTGTGTAGCCTGGTATAGATTACGCGCCTCTGCTTTACCGAGCGGCTGGTATGGCTGACCAAGCTGAGACTTAAGAATTGCATTTGGGCGCACATCGTATCTAGTAGTGACAGCTTTGCGCTGACCATTTTCTAGCCATTCTTCGTGCCAAATCCAGGTGTGTTCATCTAGGCAAAAGAAATCACGTCGGTGGCCAGCTGGGACTACGCCAAATAGCTCCCCGCCAATTTTAGCTTCAACCCGAATAAGTTCACTCTCCAGTTCAGCAGCACGCTGGTCATCAGTTTTACGAATGATCTTAGGTAAAAAGCCCATAATATTAAGCAGCCTTCTGCAGCGCTACTTGGACTGCCAAACGCTGTGCTTCTAGTTTGTCAATTGGAAAATCAATAACTTCAGCTGTTACCGGCTCAACAATAGTTGAAGCTGGCGCAAGTTGTACAATTTCGGCGATTGCGGCTGGCTCAGCTTGGATTACAGCTTCAGGGTATACATTTGACTGTACAAGCTGCATGTTGTGAACCGCCGTCCAAACTCGCGCGGCACGTTGCTGCGCGCCGCGTAATTGCTCGGGAGCAATAGTGCCTAATTCGTGTTGTGGTGTAGTGTGTTGGGTATCCATAGTGATCAAAAATTATAGGCCAAATAAATCGTGTGCGTTGCTGGTTGTGGCCAATGCTAACTGCTCGAGGCTCTCGCCTCGTAAGCTGGCTACAAACTCCGCAATAGTTCCCACACGTTTCGGCTCGTTTATAGTACCACGATAAGGGGTAGGAGTCAAGAACGGCGCGTCAGTTTCTAGTAGTAGTTTTTGCAGCGGCACAGCCCTGTAAACTTCCAGCTGTGACATACTTTTGGTAAAGGTGGCAATGCCATTGATGCCAATAAACAAGCCTCTGTCTAAAGCCTTGGATAGGTTCTGTAGATTGTCTGTATAGCTATGCAACACGCCCCTAATACCGCTGTATTGGTCATAGATTGGCCAGAAGTCATCAAACGCTTCGCGCACATGAAATATCAGGGGTAGCTGGTATTGTAAGGCTAGCTCTATTTGGTATTTAAGAACAGCTATTTGATTATCACGTGGTGAGTGTTCATAGAAGTAATCGAGCCCACATTCACCAACCGCGATCACCTTAGGCGAGCCTACCAGGGCTGCAAATTCCGCACGCTTAGCCTGGTCATCCGCGTAGTGTTGTGCCTCGTGTGGATGCAGCCCAATACTAGCCCAACAACTGGCCTGATTTTGGACAAAATCGACCGCTAATTTGCTGTCTTCCAGGTCACATCCGACGCAAATTAGCTTGGTCACCCCCGCTTCGGCGGCACTCTCAACCAACGAATCGGCTGTAATAGCAGCACTTTTCGCCCAAATCTCACGCGTCATCCGTTCGCCGAGCGGGTTACCGGCTGATTGGATGTGACAATGGGTGTCAACGAACTCCGTTGTGCCCATATTACTACTTAGGCCGTTTCTACTACGTCGTGCTTGGGGAACAGCGTGCCGTCCATTGGCTGCACAATACCTTCAGAAAAAATTGCTTCAATTTTGGCGGTTGTTTCAGGCATAAACGGCTTGAGTAGGTCTGCAATTTCTAGTAAGGCGCTGACCTGGTAAGCCAAGACTTCTCGGAGGTGGTCTTCGTCGCCTTCTTTGGCGATCATCCAGGGTTTTTCAACGTCTATGTACTGGTTAATGCCCCGTACTTGCTCCCAGACCTCGTCAAGCGCCCGGTCAAAGTGGCAGGCGTTCAAGGCTTCTTCGTACTGATTAATATCGTGTTCAGCTTCGGGGATATCACCAATCACACCTTTTTGGTACTTTTGGATCATGACAACAGTACGTTGGACGGCGTTACCGAGCTCGTTGGCTAGCTCATTATTGTAGGCCGCCTCTAAGCGTGCCCAGCTAAAATCTCCATCTTCGTAGCTCGGGATATGACGCATAAAGTAGTAACGCATAGCATCGGCGCCATACTTATCGACAATTTGCTTTGGGTGTATGACATTACCAAGTGATTTACTCATTTTTTGGCCCTCAGACGTCACGAAGCCGTGCACATACAGTTGCTTTGGCAAGGCGATGCCTAGGCTCAATAACATCGCTGGCCAAATAGCCGCATGGAAGCGAATGATGTCTTTGCCTAGTACCTGCACATTGGCGGGCCAAAAATCTTTGAAGTCCTGGTGTTCCGGGTAACCCAGCACCGTGATGTAGTTCATAAGTGCTTCAAACCATACATACATGACTTGATGCGTATCGCCAGGCACTGGAATACCCCAACTAATTTTGTCTTTAGGTCGGCTGATTGAAATGTCATCAAGGCCACTCGTTAATAACGATAAGATTTCGTTACGACGACTATCAGGCACAATCACAAACTCACCCGAATCAATTGCTGCTTTGACTTGCTCGGTGTAGCTGCTTAGCTTGAAAAAATAGTTTTCTTCTTCGATTTTTTCGTAAGGAGTTTTATGTGCCGGGCAAACACCATTATTGGCTTTAACCTCTGTTTCAGTAAAAAATGTTTCATCACCAGTGCAATACCAACCAGTATATTTACCCTTGTAGATATCTTTTTTGAGTGCTTTCCAGATAGCCGTGGCTCGTTGCTCGTGCCCTGGGTCAGTAGTGCGAATAAAGCGGTCATTGCTGACGTTGAGCAGCTCCGCTAGATCGGCGAAGCGGCCACTGATTTGATCAGTAAATTCTTTGGGTTTGAGCCCTTGCTCGGCCGCTTTGTCAGCAATCTTGCCACCATGCTCATCGGTACCTGTGCTGAAGATGACTTCATGGCCTTGCTGGCGGGCGCGCCGTGCTAAAACATCAGCATAAATCAACTCCATAGCGAAGCCAATATGCGGTTCGGCATTTACATAGGGAATAGAAGTAGTAACGAAGTATTTGCCTAATTCTTTGCTCATCCCCATAGTTTACCTGTTCACCGAGATAAAAGGAACTCTGACCATCGGCCACTTTGAGTGAGATAGTTTAGGATGCATAGCGAAGCCCGCAAGAGAGTCGTACCAAAGGTACGGCGAACGCGGACTGGAGCCATGCGCCCAAAATAGCTGCTCAAAGAGGGCGATCAACGTAATCTTGGCAAAACCGCTCAAAAATGGCGTTGGTCCAACCAAAGCCTTCCTGCGATGGATACACCCCTTTAATCGGAGGTTTCTCTGGTGACACCACATTATATTTTTCTAGAAACACACCATATTCGTTGTACCACCATAAATTAGTCTTGAGCCATTTCATGGCCACCCGTCGAGCATCGGTGTGGTAGCCATAGCGCTCCAAGGCCTTGACGACAATAAAATGTAGCGGCGCCCAGCCATTTGGGTAGGCCCACTGCGTTGGCACGGTACCAAACACAAACTGACTAACTGGCAGCGCGTCAGTCGTAGCCAGGCCCCCTTTATTCTCAAAACGACGGAGCGCCTTCACTAAGCTTGCAGCTTGCTTATCGGTTACCATGCCAGCCCACATCGGATAAAAGGCAGCTAAGCTGCTAATATTGCCACGCTTTTCTTTAACGTAGTTATAGTCATAGTGCATGCCGCGGAGTTTATCCCACATTAATTCGTCCATCATAGCCTTGCGAGCAGCGGCGGCGTTATCCCATTTGGCCGCTTCACGCATATCGTCAAAAATTCGAGCTGCTCGTGCGAAGTCAGTTTCATATTTGTAGAGCAAGGCGTTTAGATCGACTGGCAGATAATTTAGGGCTCGGCGATTGAAACGTGGGGTCATATCCCAGCCACTCTCGGCTTCAGCTAAGTCATGCAGATAGTTAATGTCATAGTAGCGACTCAAGCCCTTATGTACTAAACGCTCATGAGGTTTCTTGACACCCATCCAAACAATTTGGTACTCCTGTTTAGCAATCTCAATGGCTTCACGTAGCCAGTCTTTACCCGGGTCATAGGCCTGATATACATCGAAAATAAAGGTCGTCATGAATGGTGGTTGAGAACGGCCCATCAGATAGGTACGTGAAGCGTTTGGTACGATTTTGAAGCGTTTGAATAACGCCATAAGGTCTTCCAAAATTCCTGTCACAAGTTGCTCATGGTCAACATCAATCATGCCTTGAACCATAAAAAAGCTGTCCCAGTAATACAGCTCGTTATAGTCAAAACCCGTTTTCTCGGTGAATGATGGTACTAAGTACGGCTTAGGTATCCCCAGCAGACTTTCGTCATCCTTGGGGTGAAAGCGCTCAAGCTTGGTCCAGTAATCAGCAATATACTCGCGGGCGGGCCCAACGTCTTCGCCGCTGAGTTCGCGGTCAGGACGGAATGACCAGGTGAGCGTCTTGGTGACTAAATCTTTTGCTTTTTTGAGTGTACCCATCACCTTAGCCTAACGGCTTAGGCCGCACTGGGTCAAGTGACTTTCCTTGCTATTCAGGCTATCCAGGTTATTCATGATCTTCGTGATCATGAGTATTACTGGAAAGATGCCACAAACCACAGTATCGACAAACATATGTTTTCAGTTTGACACCATGTTGATACAAGGCCACAGTAGCGGCAGCCCGCGCCTGCTTTTGCGTATCAAAAGCTAGCTTTTCTGTGCAGGGTAAATCCGCAGGTTCCATATGGCTATAGTATCAAATCCTTTCGGCAAATTGTCTGCCACTAAAAACGGGTCCCATTTCTGGAACCCGTTTGTTGGTATTAACCGAGTGGTTAGATTACCAGCGGTTGTCGCCGCCGCGTGATCCGCCGCCGCTACCACCACGACTGTCGCGGTTGTAGCCGCCACCACCGCCGCCACCGTTGCCACCACCGAAAGTGCGAGGTCGCTCTTCCCGGGGACGAGCTTCGTTGACGATGATTGTGCGTCCATCGAGTTCTTTGTTGTTCAGTTGGTCGACTGCCGCCTTAGCTTCGTCGTCGCTGCTCATTTCCACAAAACCAAAGCCCTTAGAGCGGTTAGTTTCGCGGTCCATGATAACGCTAGCACTCACAACTGTACCAACAGTCGCGAATAATTCGGTCAGACTGGCGTCAGTCGTGCCCCATGCTAGTGAACCTACAAAAAGTTTGGTTGCCATTAGTATTACTCTCCTTGGTCGTATTAGACCCTTGTCGCTTGAGGTAATCTGGCAAACCAGAGCTGCAGCCTCGCACATATCTTATTATTCTTGTTAACCTAGAACCGAACAGATCACTCTTTATCGTTACTTAGCAGCTTTATCTAGTGAACAAACCATAGCACATTTCCCTCATAAAAGATACTTTTTAAACTTCTAGCGCTTGTAAAATCGTTTGGCCAACCCGTTCGACCTGGTCAATTCGTATCCCACCGAGGTTCAAGCGTGAGTTTTTGAGAGCATGTATGCCCGCACCTTGCAGATATGCATATTGACTATCGGTGTAGCCTTTGGGCAACAGTTTAGTAAATAGGCCACTGCCGTTACCTACCGTTGGAAACATGGGCAAAGTCTCAGCCAACAACGCTCGATTAGCATCCAACCTGTTACGCACATCTATGAGTTCTTCATGAAAGTTGCCATACTGCAGCATCGAGCCAGCGGCCATTGCGGCTAGCTGGGGAGGACTAGAAACAGTTCTTCGGATTATACGCTTCACAGCTTGGTCAAATCGCGCAGCTTGCTGAGTGCCTAGCACAGTATCGGCGTTCACTACTAGCAGTGCGCCCACCCGCTCGTTGTACAATCCCATGTTTTTTGAAAACGACAGATTAGCAAAGGTTAGTAGGCCTTTGTCGGCAGCCCACCACACTGGTGAAAAATCAGAGTAATATGAATTGTTGAGACCGACGTAGGCCATGTCCAAAATCACCGTCATCTCCTTTTTGGCGGCCGCAGATAATACATCTTCCCACTCCTGTTCAGTACGATCTAAGCCGTCGTCATTGTAACCATGACCTTGGAATAAAACTGTGGCACCATTCGATGATTCGGCCAGCATATCAAGTGCCGCCTGGTAGTTATAAGTGCCTGTCTCATAATCCGCATGCTCATAGCTTTTGATATCAAAATCAGTCTCAAATATTCTCTGATGATTTGGCCAGCCCGGGTCAAGCAATAATTCTTTTGGGCCAGCCAATAGCGTAGCCAAAGCTTCTTTAGTCAACTGTAGAGCCCCTGTGCCCCCCAAGGCCTGGTACGCCAACGGCTCGCTCGTACCGGTTACATCGTAAATCGTTTTAACTCCATACAGCAGTTCGTCATTACCAGCTGGCGGTTGATAGCCGTACATCTGCTCTTCTACGATGGTGGTAGCTGCATGTTCAAGCGCCCGCTGAACAGTTGATGGCCGCCACGGTTTGCCACTGTCTGGATCAATAATCACGCCAATCGTAGTGTTGATAGCGTCAGGATGTTCGCGCGCAAAAGCCGGCCACGCAGCATTAGCTTGCATAATTGGATCTAATGGCGCCGCTTCAAGTACAGTAAATTTCTCGCTCATAACCACATTGTAAGTCGACTCACTGCGTACTCAAAGCATGAGCAAAATAAAAAGACTTTCGAATATGTCGAAAGCCTTTTATGGAGGAGCTGGCGGGTACCGCCCCCGCGTCCGCCGGTTTATCTTGGTTAGTCGTCTACAGGTATAGTCCGTTTTTTGATCTTAGCGCTCGGATATCTAAACGGGCAAACATCCCGAGCGAGCGATCCAAAGTCTTAGCAGCTAGCTAGGATAACTCCAGCTGAGCGTCCAGAAGATATTACGCACCTTTGTCATATCTGACGTCTGACGCGGTGCGGCACTAGTAAACTAGGCTCTTGCTAGTGAAGGGGCAAAAGAAAAATTCTTGATGCTTGCCTTCAGGCTAGCGATTGTAGATTGTCTTGCAATTACAAAAGTGTGTCTATACGCTGACAAGCGACCTGCTGATCTAACCGATAAAGTCCAACGTCGAGCTTAAAATTCAGCCCCGTATCCCGCTATTGCTAGCAGACTAAGATTATAGCATATTTTGCGCGTTTTAGGCATTGACGTTCACAATTATAACTTTCGGTTAGCGGGTGTCGCCATCGCTAAGCTGGCTGCGCAAGCTGATATTTGATTAAATAGTCAGTGAGTGGTCACATGCTCCGAGTTTACCGGGCTTGCAGACAATTTTGTGCAACGTCTGTAGGGCTGCTATTAGTTTTTGCAGTTGATCATCACCAAGTGCAGCATAATCTGGGCCGAGGCTACGGCGGATGATTGCTGTGGCGGCCTCTGTTATTTGCATACCCATAGGAGTGGCGATTATCACATGCTTACGGCGATTATTAACATCCGTTTTGATAACTAGCAAGCCCTTTTGGGCTAACAGGCTTACTTGCCTGCTAACACTGGCTTCAGTTTGCCCGAGATTGTCGGATATAGTTTTTTGCTGAACTCGTGGGTTCCATTCAAGTGCCGTTAGAATACGATACTGGCTTAGGCCAATACCTAATTGCTCTTGCAGTAGTTGATCAGTTTGTTTGCCCATAACACTTGCTAGGTGCTGAACTAAATAGTTAAGTTGATTGGTAGGACTCATAATTAACAAGTTAACCTAAGTTAGTTAACACGTCAAGTATTGTGAGTTTCTAGTACTTGGTAAAGGTTATTCCACTGAGTAAGGTCTAATGTTTGGGCACGACGACTTGGATCGATATTGGCGGCTTGGCATATACTCAGTACCGTTGGTTTATCAAGACGAAGGCCGCCACTCAAGCTATTAAGCAATGTTTTGCGGCGCTGTCCAAAGCCAGCTTTAACTAACCGGAAGAACTTTTTGAGATCAATGTCTGCAAACAGTGGCTCAGGTCGATAGTGCATTATTAGCACCTGCGAATCGACTTTGGGCGGTGGGGTGAATAGTGCGGCTGGGACTAACGCACCAAGTGACACCTCCCAATAGTATTGAGCTGTCACGCTTAATAATGATAGATCGCCGGGCTTAGCGGTCACCCGCTGGGCAACTTCTTTTTGAATTAATATGACCGCCTTTGTGGGCGGATTGGACGACTCACTCATGACTCGTATCAAATTGCTAGTTAGGTAGTATGGTATGTTTGCTACTACCTTATATGGCGCCGGCACACTGGTAAAGTCAAAGCTCAAAATATCCTGAGTTACTACCCGTAAATTATCGGCCTTAACACGTCGTGGTAGCTCGCGGGCCAACTTGGCGTCAAACTCAACAGCAATAACCTGTTTAGCTTGTTTGACTAATAGCTGTGTAAGAGTACCAGGGCCAGGACCAATCTCTACGATCACATCATCAGGCGTGATGTCGGCAGCACTGGCAATGTCACCCAGTGCAGACAGGTCTGTCAGCCAATGCTGGCCCAACGATTTATTAGTTTCTGGCAGATTCATTCTTTTACCAGTTATGGTAGCTAACCCAGTGATTGTAAGCGGCGCTCCAGCTACCGTAGCGGCCCTGGGCATAGCCCGCGCACCAACGTAGTTGCGTAATCGGGTTCGTTTGCCAGTCAGATCCAGCGCTAGCCATTTTATATCCCGGAGTCGCTTGGCACAAGCCGTAGCCATTAGGCGTATTGGCGTTATCAGGTATTGGTGGACAGTCATGTTCGCCCTGAGCTTTTGTAGGGCACCATCCTGACTCATGACTGATTATGTAGTCGACATAATCGTAATCTGAGGCAACAATGCCAGCTAGTGCCATATCGCCTTTAATGCCACTGAGCGAAGTACCAACTACCCGGATTTCTGTGACTGGTTGTTGGGTGACAACTTGCTGAAGCACACTGCGGCCGACCTCAATTCCATTTTGAAGGTTCAGCTGATAAGTAGTAACTTGGTGGCCGGCCGAGCCCGCTTGGCGAACAGCACTAGTGCCGTAAGCCAACGTATCGTCTTGAATTTGTTGCGAGGGCATAGGAATGTCTTCTCCAACTGTTTCAATTTTGATACCATTCCGCGTCACAAAAATTTGGGTATTAGCGGTCAGGGGTGTATCTGCAGCCGGAATCAGTTGGTCATCTTTGGCAAGTACAATGTTTTTCTGCTTGACCAAATCACCTACCGTTGTAGCATGTGTACGTATCGCCAACGGCGTACCATATAAATTCAGATTGACTGGCATGGCACGGTTAATAACAACCTGTTCACCAATGGCGCCGGTTTTAATAAAATCAGTTGTTGGATTGGTCGAAACGAGATCGTCAGCGTAGAGCTTGCTGCCTGTTTGGGCGGCGATACTACGAGGAGTAGTCGCGGCGCTGAAGGTGAAGCTTTTGTGACCGTTATCGACGATCTGAACTGGCACGGCCCGATATATATTTATGCGAAACTGGTCCTGATCAATTGGCGTTTTGGTAGCTGGCTCCACCACATCGCCTTCGTTAAGTGTTATGTTTAGTTTAGCCAGCAACGAGCCTACGGTAGCTGCCCGCGTCGGCACGATTTGCTGAATATGGTCGTGTGATATAACTACGATTTCAGCGTTTTTGACAGCATGGATTTGGTGCGTTTGCGAGGCATATAGCAAGCCTCCACCTATTATTACGGCGAAGGCAAACAGTGTTATAAAAGGCACGGCAAACGGATGGCGACTAAGCACGCTAAAACGTCGTCTATGAACGTGGAACTTATTTTTCATACATATCTAGTCATGTTAATCGAGACTAACCTGTCTATTGTAACAGATTGCACCACTGTTAGCAGTAGGGCTAGCTAGAGCTTTTCGAGCGGGGCGAACGAAATATTAATCTTGCGGGAGCCCTTACCCTTGAAATAAATTACTGCTGTGTCACCGTCCATTTCCATAACCGTGCCAACCCCGAACATTTGATGTCTAACGGCGTCGCCCTCATTGATGTCTGGAACGTAATGTGGCTCATCTGATGGTACTGGCTGCCCTGCAGCATCGTCAGTCAACCAGTGTTGCTGAGGTTTCTGCGTGAATTGATAACTCATTTCGGCGTTCTGGACGGCGTCCGCGTCAATCTCAGCCAAAAACCTTGATGGTGGATTATGTTGTACGCTGCCGTATAGTAAGCGACTGGTGGCGTAAGTCAGATATAACTCTTGGCGAGCCCTTGTCATGCCAACGTAACATAGTCGGCGCTCCTCCTCCATTTCAGATTGGTCATACAGTGCCCGGGAGTGCGGGAAAATACTTTCTTCCAATCCCACCATGAATACTACTGGGAACTCCAGGCCTTTGGCGGCGTGCAGCGTCATTAATGTCACGGCGTCGCTATCAAAATCAGCACTATCTAGATCACTTACTAGAGCTACCTCCTCTAAAAAGCCGTCCAAGCCAACGTCCTGGTATTCTTGGGCAACGCTTAGTAGCTCTTTGACGTTTTCTTGACGAGCTTCTCCTTGCAACGAACCATCATTTAGTGAATGCAAGTAATCAATTCGTCGTAATAATGAATCTATCAGCCCACTAACGCTGGCATCTTCAGCGGTAACGCGAAGCGACGCCAAAATATCACCGAGCTCACCGAGGCTTTTACGGGCCTTAGGTGTTAGCTCAAGTAGCGCATCTGCTTGCTGCAAAGCGGCAAGTAGGCTGAGGCCGCTAGCTTGTTGCCAAGCCATAAATGTCTGAAGACTCTTAGAACCAATACCACGGGCTGGAACATTAACGATGCGCTCAAAACTAACTCGGTCCTCGGGTTGAAATATAAGCCTCAAATAGGCAATCAGATCTTTTATTTCTTTACGATCATAAAAGCGCACGCCACCAACCACGCGGTAAGGGACAGCGTAATGCACCATCGCCTCTTCGATTGAACGACTCTGAGCATTGGTTCGGTATAAAATGGCAAAATCACCGTAGCGTCGAGCGCCCCCGTCCACGCTATTTTGGATTCGTCGTATGATTGCTTCACCTTCGGCTCTCTCGTTGTGAACTTGTAACAGTTGCACCGGCTTACCATCGCCAGCATCTGTCCATAATTCTTTTTCGGAGCGCTGCAGATTGCGCGTAATGACGTCATGAGCGGCCTTCAGGATGTGCCCCGTAGAACGATAGTTTTGTTCCAGTTTAATTACTGCGCAGTCTTTATAATCTTGCTCAAATTTAAGGATATTACGGAAGTCAGCACCACGCCAGCTGTATATTGACTGCCAGTCATCACCAACCACTGCAATATTGTGTTGATCATTAGTTAACAAGTTAACTAACTCGTATTGAGCAGCGTTTGTATCCTGATATTCGTCGATCATAATGTATTTAAACTGCTGCTGCCACTTACTGCGTATTTCTGGCACCGTTCGAAACAAATGAACCGTTTGGTTAATAAGATCATCAAAGTCTAAGGCTGAAGCTTGCTTGAGTGACTGCTGATATAACGGATAAACTTGAGCCGCGACCTTTTGGGCCGGACTGTTGGCTGTGGCATGGTAATCTTGTGGTGATAATAACTCGTTTTTGGCGCTACTGATTAAGCCACCAATTACTCGCGGCGGAAAAGCTTTTTCGTCAATCATCAGCTGCTTACTGGCTTGCCTAACGGCCGCCAGACGATCAGACTCATCAAAGATAACAAACGACCGTGAGATTCCAATATGCTCACCGTCTTGCCGCAACAGCCGCACACAAATACCATGAAATGTTCCCATATACGGCATAAAGCCGCGGTTGTCGGCGTTCTCACCAAGTAATTCAGCAACCCGGGCACGCATCTCTTTAGCAGCCTTGTTGGTGAATGTAACGGCTAATATGTTGTACGGTGATGCCTTGTGCGTGGCCAGTAAGTAAGCAATTCGATGCGTCAAAGTTTTGGTTTTACCTGAACCCGCACCTGCCTGAATCAGCAGCGGCCCTTCAGTCGTCTCGACTGCTCTAGCCTGCTCAGGATTTAGCCCAATTAGTAGATCTTGCATGTCCATACATAGTACCAAACTGCGGCCTCCAAATCTGTTGTAACTTAGAGTAATCACGGCTCTAACAACTCAAATAGCTAAAGTGTACGAAAAATATTGTTTGAGAGTTGCGCAGTGAGCGCCTAAGCATCTTCCATTTAAGTCCCGCTAATGAGCCTGCGATGAAGATGTAAAGCATTAAACCGAATGCGCTTTCTGAGTGCTCAAACTAAATATCCCATTCATAAATGCATGCTAACGCAAACCTATTTAGACAGTCTTGTACGTTTATGGGCAGCTTATTGTTGGGTTGTTGTCCTTATAAATCGCATTCCTGTACGGAGAACTTGGGGAGCGAGAGGTTACTTATAAGGTCAGTTAATAAGTAGCTTCATGAAACGTCCTAGGGTCGACATTCTTTTGGGCACCCCCATATTTCGAGATTCAAATTTTGCTGGGGCTAAGAAGTTAAAAATTCTCAGAGTCTTAAAAGTTATTTTTCAGGTCATTATTTACGAGTAGGCTGCTTAGCGGCATTACAGTAGTTTTAGAGAGTTAGCGTAAAGAGACAAGTGCTAATTGAGTTGTTTACAAAATTAATTAAAGAAGTGTGTCACGGCTTTGAGATTACCAATATGGACTAGGCCAGCGTCGAGCGCGATATCGGCCCAAGCCACTACCAATAGTAGGCTCAGTACGGTGCCGATAGCAACGAATTGCTTTGTTCGTTGTGACTCAAGAGTGTTTATGGGCAAATAATAGGTTTTATTGTCGACTAACTTTTGTAAATTGGCTTGGCGTTCAGCTTCAGCGTCTTCTGCTGAAGCCTCATTGACTTCTGTTTGAATATCTTTGGTGCCAACTTTGGCGTCGGTGCCGGTGCTGGTCATTTTAGGTGATTCAGGCTCAATGCTAGGCTTAGGAGTCATGGCTGGCTGAGGAGCTGGTTGTTGCTCAGCAGATGGTTCTGGCCCAGGAGCTAGTGCTGTTTGCACAGTGGCGACTGGCTCAGCTGAATCCGTATTGGGTTGATCATTACTATCGTCAGCCTCAATTACAGCAGGCTCTGGTATAGCCGCTGTCTCCTGAACGACTGGCTTTGGTGAAGATTCTAGCGGCTGAATAACACCGTGGCTAGCATGCGTAGCGGGAGCGGCTGAAGCGGTGGCTGACTGCGTAGTTTCGGGGTTTTCTGTAGTTTCAGTAACGGACGAGTCGCTGTTCATCATAGGATCACGCATGGTCGGTCGATTGGTGATAATAACTGATTTAGAGTTTGGCGATGGCGCGCTGTCACCGGGGTGTGCGATGTCGATGATCTTTTTTGGTTTGGTTGGAGTGGTGTTATCTGCCATAGCTATTGGTGCATAAATTGATAAACGTTATCTATGATATCGGCGAACTTCGTATAAATCAGGCTAGCTCCACCAACTAAGAAACCATCTAAACCTTCAACCGCTAGCAGCCCTTTGACGTATTGCGGCTCGACACTAGCACCATAAATAACTCGCTGATTGGAGGATATTTCCTCACCGTATAACTCGTGCACGACGTGCCGGATCCATTTGATTACCTTGGCGACTTCATCTGGCTTTTCGGCCGTTCCGCTACCAATTGCCCATACTGGCTCATAGGCGATGACGACGTTGGCGATTTCTTCAGCCGTTAGATTAGCCAAAGCGGTGGTAACTTGGTCATGGACGACGCGTCGAGTTTCGCCGGCTAAATGCTCTTCTTTTGTCTCACCAACACATAAAATAGGCACAATATCATTCCGAACAGCAGCAGCAACCTTATCACGGACAGATTCTAAGGTTTCGGCAAAGCATTTTCGGCGTTCAGAATGCCCAATAATAGCGTAGCTAACCAGACCGCGTAATTGTGTAAAGCTGACTTCTCCAGTAAAAGCTCCCTCGTCTGTGGCATAACCGTTCTGAGCGGCAAGCTTGAATTTACGGTGATCAATTTCTAAGCTAAGCGGCTGCAAAGCGATAAAACCTGGCGCCAGTACGACTTCGATATTACGGTGTGTTTTGATAAAAGCGTTAAGACGATGGACCAGCAAACTAGACTCATGTACCGTGAGATGCATTTTCCAATTGCCGACAATTAATATTTTTTTCATAATAGTTACGCTTATTATATCTTATTTACTTAGTAATGCCTCGACGCCAGGCAGCTTGTGACCACCCATCAGTTCTAAACTAGCACCACCACCGGTAGAAACATGCCCAAAACTCTTAACTAGTTTACGTGATTCGATATAGCCAACCGTGTCACCGCCACCAACAACGGTAAAGGGTTTGTGCCCAAACTCACCTAGCAAGGCCTCAATAATAGTTTCCGTTCCGTGTGAATATGGTCCAATCGGGCCTTGCAAACCGGCTGTCTCTGTTACACCAAGCGTACCATTCCAAACTACGGTGTTGGCTAGCTGAATCCCGCCAGCAATAAACGACGCTGAAAAAGGCCCAACATCTAGGATCTTCTCGTTGGCATGTACTTGTGACTGCCCGCGGGCTGGACGTTTAGGATAGGCTTGAATATCAGCAAAGGTATGCGCGCTCCAGTCAACAATCCGGGTTGGTGCAGCCGCGTCAATCTTTTCGGAGACAACACCGTCATGCGGGATAAAAAACACAAACGGCCTCTTGCGGGCTTGCAAGCCAGCTTTGCGCATCACATCACGGGCAACCGGCAAATCAGCTTTGTCATATAAGCTGGCGCCAACCGATACGCCTTGGGCAGCAGCAAAAGTGTTGGCCATAGCGCCACCAACCGCTACAAAATCAGCAATTTCGATAAAGCGATTCAAAATCTCCAGCTTGTCAGCAATCTTGGCGCCGCCGATGATAGCCATGAGCGGACGCGCTGGTGCTTCCATAACGTTGGTAATGGTATCAACTTCCTTCTCTAGGAGTAGCCCGGCAGCTGCTGGCATATATTTCGGCAGCTCGGAGACAGTGACTGAACCATGATGAACTACTCCGAAGGCATCCTGTACAAAAACATCGGCTAGGGCCGCCATTTGCTTGGCGAAACCTTCATCATTGGCTTCCTCTTCTGGATGAAAGCGCACATTTTCGAGCAGCAAAATTTGACCGGACTTCAATCCCTTAACTGCGTCCTCCACCTTCGTTCCAATACAATCTGTAACAAACTCCACCGGCCGATCCGTCAATTGTTGTAATCGCTTAGCCACCGGGAACAAGCTCATTGACAGATCAACCTTGCCATTGGGCCGGCCCAGGTGCGAGCAAATAATAAGTTTCACATTTTGATCAAGCAAATACTGGATGGTTGGTAATGACTGCTTGATACGGTAATCGTCAGTTATGACGCCGTTTTTGAGTGGTACATTATAGTCGGCGCGCAGCAGCACTGTCTTACCAGCTACGTCAATGTCGCGAATTGTTTGTTTAGTAAACATACTTATTGTTATGATATCCCACTCTTGTATAAGCATAAGTATACGATAGATGGCTGGTTTTGCCAGTCTTATTTTATGGGACGACAGACTACAAGTTACTAACTGAGTCTGCGCAATTGGTAACGACGGTAGACTAGGCTACCAGCTACAGTGCTCACAACAAAAATAGCAGCCGTGGCTCCAGGTCCAGTGTTGGTTAACTGAGCTGGTGGATTGGCGGCTGCAATTGCAGTCTTGACAGATTCACCAGATGTCTTGGTAGTCGGAGACGACGGAGCGGGTTGAGCTTGTGACGGCGAATTGGATGGTTTAGTCGGATTTTTAGTGTAGTGTTGCGTACTAGGAGCTTTAGCAATTGGCTTTTTGGTTGGGTTACTGCCGGTAAAGGCAACGATGATTGCCGCACCAAGGGCCACTACCACCACAAAATATATGACATACAGGATTAGTTGACGGGCAGTTGACATTGTTGCACCTCGGTTACGATATGAGCAATCATAACCTAATTAGTAACTTTTTGCAATGATATTACCCTAATGAGTGTTTGTTACAATGACAGCAATGCGTCACTTACTAGTTGCCAATCTGATCGTCAATGCTGCCATACTACTGTTGTACATGACGAGCTGGTTTGTGGTTGCACGACTCAGGAACCGGCTTGATACTGTTGACAATGCTTGGGCTGGTGGTTACTTGCTACTGGCTATCGCTACACAAATTCAATATCCTAACGCCATAACCCGCCTGATATTGCCTTTAGTGTTTATTTGGGCTATCAGACTCACTAGTCATATCGCTCGGCGGAATACTCAGCGCCTTGATGATCCACGCTATGTTGAGATGGCTCAAAAATGGAAAGGTAATTTGTGGACTCAGGCGTTTTTTTCGATATTCTTGTTGCAGGGTGTGCTGATCTGGACTTATGGATTACCGATTAGTTTGGGCGGCCGAGGGCCGTTAGTTACCCACAGCGTCTGGCTGACTGTCGGCGCGATCGTCTGGGTTGTTGGCATCATCATCGAGAGCATTAGCGACCATCAACTCAAGCAGTATCTTGCGAGCAAACCAGCTAAGACTAAGGTCCTCAATAGCGGCCTATGGAGTTATTCACGTCACCCGAATTACTTCGGTGAAATCGTACTATGGTACGGCATCGCGCTTGTCTGCTGCGCCTCATCATACGGCTGGATTGGACTGATCGGCCCAACTGTTTTGTATATCACCATTCGGTATGTTTCAGGCGTGCCGCCGATCGAAAACAAACGTATAAATAATCCGGCCTACCAAGCGTACAAAAAACGCACTAGCGTGCTATTTTTGTTACCGCCCCGCGGCAAATAATTGGCGACACAGATATTAAGCTCGCTTAGTCATTATTTTTGCACGGTTAACGTTGTTGGCTGCACGGCAGACGGGGGCAGCTGGACATCAATTTTGGAGTAGCTTTTAGTAGCAGTAAAACAAACGGTATCAGTTGTTTTTTGGCTCAAAGTCAGCCGCTTTACTGTTTTATCAAGCACAAGCACTGAGCTGACTGTGGCTATAGCGGTCGCGAGGCTCAAGCAATAGTGCAAACCTTGCCTCAAACCGAGCTTATAGATACCAGGCTGCTTCGTAACAAATTCACTTAAATGGTATGTCCCCGCTTCATAGGTTTTGACGGGTTTACTATCGGCGTAACTACCCAGTAGCGTATAGCTACCGAGTACGGCGAATAAAGCAGCCGAAACATAGGCGCCATCGACTCGAATTCTGTTGATTTTAAAACCTTTAGCTCCTGTTCGGTGTGTATGAGATCGGCGGCTTTAGCTTGTTGGATATGGCATACAGCAGCGGAACGACGCCAAAAGCGGTGTACATAAGCCAGGCACTTA
>JBBRNI010000005.1:0-73463 GCA_038230395.1 Saccharimonadales bacterium (SeqCode)
CCTTGCCCCCATTATCCATACAAGAATGCGATTTCTGAGCCCTCAAAATAACTATTGATCTGTCACCTTCAAGTCTGAATTCCCAGCCAACAACACTGTTCGCAGAACAACGGAACTAAATATAATTTGTTTAATGTCCGCTGGTTGGTTTGCTTAGGTGCTCAGAAATCACATTCTTGTAATGGGGAAGCATCCGGCTTCGTGATGGGTGAGCAAGAATGGGGGGAATTGATGGCGAAACGCTTTGGAGTGACGACCTCGTGGGGGTGGCATTTCTCGAGATTCAGAATTCTAAAAGGCTAAGAAGTTAATATTTAAGCGATCGGCAAAAGATGTGAAATAATTCAATCTATCAAATATGCCGAGCCAGATTGACTCAGTTGTCGTTACTATGACAATTAAATAGCGCATATGAAAAACGAGTTGCAACCAAGTCCGCAATAGCTACCGAGACGACCTGTTGGACTACAGAATACAGTCAGATCAGTCTGATCTCAGTGCTTCTATTGGATCTTTGCGGGCTGCTTTGAGGGCTGGGAAGGAGCCGAAGACAATACCGACTACCAAGGACACGCCGGTGGCTAGTAATATAACTTGCCAACTTAGGGCGGGTCGGAGATCAGTTGTTAATCTTAGAACACCGTCAATCGCCGCCGCAACAGCAATACCAATAATGCCCCCCGACAAACTCAAGGCTGTGGCTTCAACCATAAATTGTCCGAGTATCTGGCGGTTCGTGGCACCGATAGCTTTACGAATACCAATTTCGTGTAGGCGCTCAACAACCGATACGGACATCACATTCATAATGCCAATTCCGCCAACAATCAGTGAAATCGCTGCAACGCCAGCTACCAAACTTGTGAGCAGGTTAAGAATATTTGTACTGGCAGCTTGGCTTTGATTTTGCTTGAGCACACTAAAATCACCTTGGCCGCCATGCAAATCACCAAGTTTAGCACTAATCGCACGTACTGTTTTGTCTGACATATTTGCCTGCTTTGGCTTGGCTAAAATTTCATAAATTGAGGCTGTATTTTTAGTAAGTACTTGAGCTTGGCCATTGGGAATGAAAATCGCGTTATTAAAGTTCGCATCTTGGCTAAGCGGCGTTGTGTCAAAGGCTTTCATGATGCCTCGAACCATAAACTGTTGATTATGAAAGGTGAATGAACGCCCTAATGGAACTTTTTCGTTGAACATTTTTTCGGCTGCCACGCTACCCAATACTGCTACCTGTTCGCTATCGTCATCATCAGTAAAAAACGCTCCATATTCAACCGGTTGATTAAGTAACGTCGGTAAGTCGGCTGTAGTACCAAGTACCAACCCACCATTGTAATTACCAGTGTCGGCCTTGACGCTTCCGGCTACAGCGGTTAAGGGCGAGGCAGCGGCAACCTCTGGCAACCCACGTACGCTTGCCGCGTCAGCTGCCGACAAAGAACCCGTGATGGGAGTGCCCGAAAGTAGTGAAACGTTATTAGTATTGAGGCCATCACCAAGCTGCAGTTGCGCCGGACGGACGGTAATAAGGTCAGAGCCTACATGGCGGATCTGCCCGCTAATTTGTTGCTTAACACCCTCACCAATGCTGACAATTGTAATAACCGAAGATACGCCGATAATCACGCCTAGCATAGTCCAAAAATTACGCCACTTTGCTCGGCGCATAGAATCTAGACCAGTTTTCAGATGGCCACGAGTCAAGGATTTCATTTTTTGACCTTTCGAGTGGTGCTGGTTTTCGACTTAGGTTTAGACTGTGCGGCTTTTTTAGTTTTACCACGGTTACGTGCTCCTGGCTTGCTGGGCAAGGCTTTCATTAATGCTGATACGCCAGCCATATCATCATCTTCTGAGGTTGTAGGCAAGGTATACAGGACTTTGCGAGCCTTACTTGCAACTTGGCCAAGAGCGGTTTTTTCGTCGTGTATAATTCCTCCGTCATGCATATATACGACCCTAGTGGCGTAGCGGGTAAGCTCTGGGTTATGAGTTACAAACAGTATGGTGTTACCCATTTTATGGATCTCGCTCAGCAATTCCATTACGAGACGGCTTGCAGCGCTGTCTAAATTACCGGTCGGTTCATCGGCGATAATAAGTTTTGGATTATTAACTAAAGCGCGGGCGATCGCCGCGCACTGAGCTTGGCCTCCGCTGAGTTGATTTGGCAGGTAATATTCGCGGTTCTGAATGCCAACACGCTCCAGCATTTGGCTAGCTTGCTTTAGGCGCTTACCAACTGATAGTCCCTTGTACGTTAGTGGTAGGGCAACATTTTCGAGCACATTTAGCCTTGGCAACAGATTGAACGATTGAAAAATGAAACCGATCCTATCACGTCGGATCTTGGCTGCCTGGTTAGGACGCAGCCGCCCGACTTTTTTGTCATCAAGGTTATAAGTACCATGGCTTGGACGGTCGAGCAGGCCAATAACGTTCATAAGTGTACTTTTACCACAACCGCTTGGGCCCATAATCGCCACGAACTCACCATGTTCGATAGACAAGTTGATCTCGTCGAGAGCTAGGGTTGTAGCATCTCCGAAACCATACAGTTTACTGACGTTTTTTAATTCTATAACTGCCATTTGTCTACACAGTTTAAACTGGTACCACGCTTCGCCGCAAGCACCTTTATATTAATTTTGTCATTTTATTCATGCTTATGCAAATATATAGTACAAGCATGTGTCCCCTGATTAGCATTTTATCTGTATAATACTCGGAATGCGGAGGGGTCGCATAGTGGCCTAGTGCGCCATCTTGGAAAGGTGGTAAGGGGCAACCCTTCGAGGGTTCAAATCCCTCTCCCTCCGCCATAATCAGCTATTCAAACTGTTTTGCCAAGGCAAATGTAGCTAGTTCAGCGACAGCCGTCCACATTGTTTGCTTTGGCACATATGAATTATCAATCACAATGGGCAACGGGGATGGCTCAGATTGCCATGATTCTGCAATAATCTTCTGGGCCGATTGCTCGCCAGGTACATAGGATACGTGCGTTTCTGGCCACCAAAATGGCCACTCAGCCCGGCTGCGATCAAGCGCTCTTCGGTGGGCTATATTTTCGACAATTGGCGCTAACTGCTCATTTGTAGGATGCTTAACACCGCTCCCTAGTAGCACTCGAGAAGCAGCCACTGATGGTTCGCAGGTCATATATATATCTAAAATTGTTTTAGTAGTCACGCCCGGTACGCGCACATGTTCTTCCACGTGACGACGAGGGTTTCGACCATCTAGTATCATTACCTTCGCGCCGGCCGCGGCAGCTTGCTTAACCGACTGAACGTACCAATCAACTGCGGCTTTCTGAGCTATCGGCAACTCACCGAGTAGTGACACCGAGCTCGATATAGCGGGGCGTTGTAAATCTCCCAGCGCTGGGTCAACTCTGAAGGCACCACCGTTTTCATACAGCTCAGTCGCGGCAGCTTCCAGTTCAGCGCGATCTGGCAGATCATCATGTTCATCCAGCTCTAACTGTCGACGTATAATTGCCACATAGCGCCTAAAAAAATCTCCCGCCACATCATAATAAATAGGAATGCCCTGGGTTTTCAGGGCCTTGGCAATGGCTTCGCTGGCGGCACCTTTGCCGGTCTTGGTTTCGCCTTCTATGTAGATGGCTAGCAAGTCGCCAGAATTTTGACTCATTGCTGCTAAGTCTAGCAAAATTACATACCCAAAGCTATACTGACGCTATGAAGTTATACTCCTGGAACGTCAATGGTATACGCGCTGTTCAGAAAAAGGGTTTGTGGGATCCATTTATCGCGGCGGAGCAGCCAGATATTATTTGCCTTCAAGAAATAAAAGCTAAACCGGAACAGATTGACATAGATTTGCATGGCTATAAGGCCTTTTGGTTCTCTGCCGAAAAGCCAGGCTACAGCGGCACGGCAATCCTCAGCAAAATCGCTCCGCTGCAGGTTGTTAACGGCTTTCCAGATGACATTATTAAGCAGTACAACGTTACTGGCGATACCTACGGCAACCCCAATCAAGAGGGCAGGGTCATAGCCGCTGAATTTGACAAGTTCTGGATTGTGACAGTTTACACACCTAACGCTAAAGATGATCTAAGCCGTATTCCGCTGCGCTCGCAGCATTGGGATCCAGCATTTTTAGCATATTGTCAGCAGTTAGAAACATCAAAACCAGTCGTCTTTTGTGGTGACCTAAATGTGGCCCATGCCGAAGATGATCTAGCGAATCCTAAGCCAAACCGTGGCAAAAAGGGTTTTACTGACGAAGAACGTCAGGGCTTTAGTAACTTTGTAGCAGCTGGCTTCGTCGACACACTCCGCCTGTTCGTGCAGGGCAACGGTCATTACAGCTGGTGGTCACACTTCGCCAAAGCTCGCGATCGTAACGTTGGCTGGCGCATTGATTACTTCCTAGTTTCTAAAAGCCTCAAAGGCAAGGTCAGCGCCGCGGCCATACACGCCAATGTTTTTGGCTCAGACCACTGTCCAGTATCTGTTACACTAGGTATATAAGGGTTCATCATGAATGATCTCATCAATCTAGTAAATGAACAGGGCGTTATAACTGGACGGATGGAACGTTCCGAGATGAAGGCCGACGATAGATGCCTAGCAGTGGCCCTATGGATCACTAATAACCTCGGTGATGTTCTGCTAGCCAAGCGTGGCCCACGGCAAACCGTCAACCCAAACATGTGGAGCATAGCCGTCGAGGGTATGGTCGACATCGGTGAAGCGCAAAAAGATGCTGCTCAGCGTGAGGCTTTTGAAGAGTTGGGATTACGTAATCTAGACATTCCTGACGCCGTCGTTGGGCATATCAATCATGGCTCAAGTCGAGGCCTGCGCCATAAGCAAGTCTATGCCATCAGCGCCGGTATATCCGTAGATGACATTTTTCTAGAAGACAAAGGAGAAGTAGCTGCCATTAAATTTGTACCAACTGTCGAACTCCGGCCAATCTGGGAGGCCGAGCCTGACAGCTTCGTCGGGCATTTTCCACTATTCCTTGAGCTGTTCGATTTATAAGGTAGTTATAAGGTTATGATAGGCGCTAGGGTATAACATCTATCTGTTTAGTAGCAAACTTACCAGAGGTGGTACACTGGTGCTATGAAGACTGAACTCATTCAATTACTTGCGACCGATAAGCTAATGCTACCTGGCTTGCTATACACACCGGATAAACCTACCAAAAAAGCTGCTATTTGGTTACATGGCATGGGTGATAGCGGTATGTTCTATAATCCCAAGCGGATTAATGCTCTCGGTGCAGCGCTAACTGATCAAGGCATCGCATTTCTTAGTTTTAATAATCGTGGGGCGCATGATAAAAAGACACTGTCAATACAGGACGATAGCCTACCAAAAGCTGAACGCGACTTTCAAGGCGGCACTCACTACGAGTTAATCGTTGACTGTGTCAAAGACATAGATGGCGCGGTTCAATTCTTGAAGGACAGAAAATATACCGAATTTTACCTAATTGGGCACAGCACAGGGGCAAACAAAATCTGTGTCTACAACCAACGTGCTGCCAAGAATCCATTTAGCAAATATGTCTTGGCTGGCCCCGGTGACGACAGCGGCTTGTTCTACTCAGAGCTAGGGGAAGCTTTGTTTACTAAAGCACTAGCCAAGGCCAAAGAACTCAAAAAATCTGGTAACAGACTGGTGATTATGCCAGAAGACAGTGGCATGCACCCGTTTAGTGCTCAGTCAGCCTATGACATTATGAATCCCAACGGTGACTACAATACCTTTCCGTTTTACGAAGTTGCTACCAAGCGGCTTGGTACCAAAGCCTTATTTGAGGCCTACCGCAAGATCCGCATTCCCATACTGACGGTTTACGGCGAAAATGATGAGTTCGCTTACACAGCTGGCACAGTCAGCGACGCCTTAATTATGCTTGAGGACAACACGCATGAAAGCATAGTTAACGACTGCGGCTTCTTGACAATTCCGAATACTGATCACGGCTTTCACGGAGCGGAGGATACGTTCGCAAAAGCAGTGGCTGACTGGCTGGGCGGAAAGCGCTAGTATGACCAACCCCGATGAACAGCCGAGACCCTTCGCTGTCTTCGACATAGATGGCACAGTTATACGCTGGCAACTCTACCACGCCATCGTCGACGCTCTCCTGCGCCAGGGTTATATTGATGGCGAACGTTTCGAGGCGGTCCGTATCGCCCGTATGAGTTGGAAACGACGCGTCGGTAGTGATTCATTTAATGAGTACGAAGCTGAACTCGTCAAAGTCTTCAATGACGCGCTCAAAGGTTTACCAGTGAATATGCTCGAAATGGCCGCTCAAACTGTCTTTGGCGAATACAAAGAACAAGTCTATGCCTATACACGCGATCTGATTCACGAACTAAAACAACAGGGTTATCTACTGTTTGTTATCTCTGGTTCGCCCTCGTTAATTGTCAAGAAACTAGCCGAATATTATGATTTTGATGACTATGCGGCCACTGAATACGTGCAACAGAACGGCTACTTCACAGGCGAAATAGATCAAACTATCGGCAAGAAGGGCGAATTATTACAGCAGCTCATGACCAAGCACAACCTGGAAACATCAGGTAGTATCGGTATTGGCGATAGTGAAGGTGATATCGCCATGCTAGAACTGTGCGAACGGCCGATAGCTTTCAACCCGAGCAAGGACTTGTTCAAGCATGCCCAAATTAATAAGTGGGAGATTGTGGTAGAACGCAAAAACGTTATCTACAATCTTAGTGCCAAACAAGGGCATTACCATTTAGATAAATAGCTCGGAACCGTATCAATGCAAGACTACTGGCTTAAACAACAACCCGATAAACCACTCTACCCAGACTTATTGTGGAGCCGCCCAGAAAATAAGCTCCAAGCAGGTAAACTCCTCATTATTGGTGGCAATAGCCAAGGCTTCGCCGCGGCAGGGGAAGCCTTTGGTACAGCAAGCAAGGCAGGTGTAGGCACCGCGCGCGTCTTGCTACCTGTTAGCCTGCAAAAAACTGTTGGTCGTATTTTTGAGGTAGGTGAATACGCTGCCAGCACCCCGAGTGGTAGCTTTAGTAAAGCTGCCCTGGCTGAGTACTTAGACATGAGCCTCTGGGCAGATGGGGTATTGCTGGCAGGTGATCTAGGACGCAATTCCGAAACCGCTATACTGCTTGAGTCATATCTCGACAAATATCCTGGTCAAGTCACATTAACTAGAGATGTCATTACGTACTTCGGCGAACTACCGACTGTGGTGCTGACTCGACCTAGAACGTTGTTGGTGCTCAGTATGTCACAATTACAAAAATTAGGTGTTAGCAGCCGTTTCACCATGGCCTTTACGCTGAGCATGGATCTGCTACGGCTCATTGAAAACTTACACGAGTTCACCAAACGCTACCCAATTGCTATCATCACCAAACACCACGATACGATCATAGTTGCAGTGGATGGACTAATTAGTACGACCAAGCTCATAACCGACCTTAAGGTCTGGCGCTTGCTCACTGCTACTTACGCCAGTGTTTGGATGCTACAAAACCCTACTAAGCCGTTTGAGGCTTTGACTACGGCGGTTCATGAAGCCAGTCAGTAAGTGTCGCGTACTGCTCTAGTCAATGTCGTATACTACTACTTATGCTTAGCAAAATAAATCGCGCCCATAAACTTGCGCCAATCTTGGCAATATCTGGCGTGATTATAGTAGGGTTACTACTGCTAAGTTTCTATTCATCTACGCATACGGACGTTAAGAGCGCTGCGAAATCTTCATATAATACGACGTTTCATTACAGCTGTAACACCGCAGACAAAACAAGCTTATCTTGCCAAGAGCAAAAGTACTCCGATATGACCAGCAGGCTGGGAGCAGTAGTCAGTTTCGCTGCACTTAAAAAAGCGTATAGCAGTGACGCGGCTACTAAAGCAAACTGCCATCAGATTACTCATGCCATCGGGCGTGCCGAAGCTGACAGTGTCAAGGATGTAGCCCAAGCCTACGCTCTGGGTGATAATTTTTGTTGGTCAGGTTATTATCACGGCGTCATGGAATCAATTGTTATCCATATTGGAAGTAAAAAGATGAATGCCAATTTAGCGACTATCTGCGCGCCCCTGAAGGCACAAAAGCTGTATTCCTTCGCCCACTACAACTGCGTCCATGGGCTGGGACACGGCATCATGTACAATGACGGCAGCGAGCTTTTCACCGCCCTCAAAACATGTGATTTGCTTGAAAGCAGTTGGGAGCGTCAATCGTGCTACGGGGGTACCTTTATGGAGAATGAGATGGAAGAGGTCAATCCTGACCACACAACCGCTTACCTCAAAGCTGATGAGCCCATGTACCCATGTACGGCAGTCGATGAAACATACAAATACCAGTGTTATCTAATGCAAACTTCGCACGCGCTTAAGCTAGCGAACAGCGACTTCTCACAAGTATTTACCGAATGCGCCGCGGTTGAATCAAACTTCGCGGCCGTCTGCTACCAAAGCCTCGGGAGAGACGCATCTGGCAACAGCATTAGTCAGGTTGAGCCAACAAAAACTAGCTGTATGTACGGCCCAGATCAAACGGCCCGCCAAAATTGCATTATTGGAGCCGTCAAAGATTTTGTTTCCTATTATCATAGCGACCAGCAGGCAACACAGCTCTGTAACGCCCTAGATTCTTCATTGCAGCCAGTCTGCCAGACCACTACAGACAGCTACTACAAAACTTTGTAGCCACTGATAATCGACTATCCACCAGCGTATTCCGGTGGGTTGTTCTGTTGCGGAAAGCGGCACTGGTACTCCCG
Source organism: Saccharimonadales bacterium (SeqCode) (assembly GCA_038230395.1). GTDB lineage: Bacteria > Patescibacteriota > Saccharimonadia > Saccharimonadales > UBA4665 > JBDSWU01. The sequence continues at coordinate 8,798 of JBBRNI010000005.1, forward strand.
TTCAAGTCCAGGGCATGTGGAGTACGAATCCAGAGCCCTTGCAGCTGACGGCTGACGTGAAGGTTGGTGCGGTTAGGGAGGCGTGGCATTACTCACTGAGCATGCGCCAAAATTGGTGCTCACGCAGTTGGGATGGTCATGGCCGCGGAGATGAATATAGAATGAGAATGCTGAGTCTTTTATTGCAAAAATCTAAGCACAAGTTCATACTCAGGTGCACACTATGAGTTCCAACGATAGCTACATTGGCATCCTGCTTGAGGAGATCCGCGACCAGAACAAGGCCGTACTTGAAGCCGTTGGCGCAATGCAGCAACACGTGGCTACCATCCCGGCCCTGCATGAGAATCTCAGTGAACTCAAGGCTGACGTGAAAACCATCAAGGCCGCAGTCACCGCCACCAACGCCGATGTCTCAGGCTTAGACGGACGTGTGGCTCGGCTCGAGCAAGCGGCAACCTGACTTACAGCCCTAGGCGCCGACAGGAATCGGATCGTCCGCGGCAAGTAGCGGGAGCAACTGACTATTTGCTTCAGCGTCTAGCGCGTCAAATACCGCCTCAATCGCAACTTTAGTATCAGCGTGGTCTCTTCCTGCAATTGCAAGCGCATAGCAGAAGCGCTCGTAGCTAACTTTAGTTAACGGCGGGCCACGCACACTCCGTACTGATCAACCGGGAGACTATCTCGGAGCTTATTGACCGCGGCCGACACCTGGGTCCGACCGCCCCCCCGTGAGCGTCAACATCTGCACGCACCAAGTAACCCTTGAGAGAAACGCTCGAAACAACACAACAGAGGTGATCGGGAGAGCCAGGTCATTAGTTTGTCAGTTTGCAAGGTACCGAGCGGACACAAAAGCACCCCTGTTGTCAAGGGTGCTTAATGGTAATGGAAATCATTATTGGTGGGCGAGCTAGATAAAAGGTGGCACCGCTTTTTACCTTGTTTATACAGGACATACGAACGACTTGTCAGTCTAGGCTTCATGACGCGTGGTAGTCAGATTTACTACCCAGGCATTGAGGAGGTCGAGCATGTTTAAACGCAACCGACCAGTAGGCGACTTTCAGACATCATGCCTACTTGACCAGGACACCTTCTACGACCGCTTTCTAAGTGATCTGAAGCACTGCAAACATGAAGCCATCATCGAGAGTCCGTTCATCACCAATCGACGACTCAACCAGCTCATGCCGACGCTGGAGAAGCTGAAGGCTCAGCGCGTCCGGCTGGTCATCAACACTAAAGATCCGGAACACCACGATGACGACTATTTTCGCACTGATGCTAGGCAAGCCATATCGCGGTTGCAACATATGGGAATCCATGTGCTGTTCACGGTCAGCCACCACCGCAAGCTGGCGATAATCGACCGCAAAATCCTATATGAGGGCAGTCTGAACATTCTATCTCAGAACGATAGCTGTGAGATCATGCGCCGGATTGAATCAGTGCAGCTGGCCTGGGAGATGGCAGCGTTCATCAAGATTGACAGGTTTTTAAGATAACGAGGTGTATAGTTATGACTACTATGAGCAATTACCACATTAGCGACGAAGACATTGAGGCGTCCATGCGCTACCTTAAATATCACGACCCGAAGCACGCCACTACGGCGGATGCCGAAAAGCTACTTCATGACTTAAAGGCTGGTCACGCCAGAATTAGCGACCACGACCCAGCTGAGCTCGCTGAGCTACAAAAGGAAATTGATGGAGCAGCGCCCGAAGCGGATGCCTAAAAACCCAGAATATCGGTTGCCGTGACGCCGAACAGTTTAGCCAGCTTGGCAGTTGTGCCGCGCGAGATTTCATGCTCGCCTCGCTCTAGGCGAGCAACCGTATTCGTGCTGACGTCCAGCTTTTCAGCTAAGCCAGCCTGGCTCAGACCTTTTGCTAGTCGAAGATCTTTGATGCGCTTGCCGGTGGTGAGTAAGGCTGCTTTGTCTGAATCTTTCATACAATAGCTAAAACAAGCTCACGAAATGATGCAAAATGCTCACCAGCCACGACTTCCCAAATGATCTCGTAATCGACGTTGCCATACTCGTGGGCGATGATATTGCGCATGGCGATCGCTTGGCGCCACGGCAGCTCGGGGTGAGCATCTTTGAAGCCCTCACTGAGTGAGCGCATATGTTCACCGATGGCTAACACGCGCAGGGCAGCTGCATCGCGCAGATTCAAGTCTTCGAGAAATGCTTGCTTGTCAGTAGGCACATTGGCTATCGTCAGATTCAGTAAATCCAGCACTTCTTTGAGTAGGACGGCGTCACGTTCCTCGAAACTCATAATATAACGACTTTCTCTCTGTCGATAAATGGTTTGATGTGACGCGACAAGGCCCGCTCTGATACGACATCTACTCGCTTGCCACTGCGCGATTCTAGGATGTCTTTTAATTCAAAGTGCTCGAAGAGCGATACGCCTGGGGCGTATCTGACGAGAATATCGACGTCACTATCGGCTCCGGCTTCGCCGCGGGCGTACGAACCGAACACGCTGGCAGCCAGAACATTGTGCTCCTGTAATAATGCCTGTAGGTCAGCTAGGGCGATCGGTAGTTGCAAATCTTGGGCTTTCATAGCTATCATTATAACCTAAAAACCGTACAACCTACTCCTCTAGGGGAGACGCACTCGATGAACGGGACTGACAGCTGTACGGCAATTCCATCTCAATAGTGAGATAAGGCTACACGTAACGTCAATATTAGACTATTTTAATAACATTCTTGACGAAAATATAAATTAGCAGAAGCATACGAGCAATATTAGGTTATTAACGGTGGTGGACAATAGTAGGAACAATTGTGGCAACCTCACTCTCCTGGATCGTCGAATACATCGTCCTCACTAGCCTACTAATCTTATGTGCCGACATTCTCCGAAGACACAAAAACTTCCAGCATTACAAAAAATTAAACAGCGTTATTCTTGAGTTGACGCCGCCAGCCTTCGCGCGCAAGACGCCACTAGCGACCGAGCAGCTGTTCCAGACGCTGCATAGCCTCGGCTCAGCGCAGACACTCAGGGAGCGCCTGCTCGACCGTGGTAATCGATATTCATTCGAGGTCGTGTCGTCACGTTCGGCAGGCATTCGGTTCATGGCCCGGATGAAGCAGTGCGATGTTGCAATATTTCAGCAACAGCTGGCAGCCTACATGCCGGATGTGAAGTTTGCTGTAGTGCCGGACTATCTGCCAGAGCTAGTGGCAGGCAAGCAAACAACGTTAGCTTGTTATGAATTCAAGCAAGGCGGGCACTTTGCTTTTCCACTAGCGGCGCACGACGCACTCATACAGCACGACCCGATTGCATACATAACTGGCTCGATGACTAAGTTGGCGCCGAGTGAGCTAATTGCTTATCAAGTTGTCTTGTCACCGGCAAACAAGCGTGAAGTTACCCGGATTCGCAACAAGCTGTACTTAGGCAAGGACCCTGATTTGTACGGCAAAAATCGTACGCTTGGTAAAAAAGCACTGGTCTTGATGCTACAGATTCCGTTCATCATACTAAGCGGAATACTCGGCTTGATTGGCAGCTTTTTTGATGACACGTCGTATCACAGCAAATCGAATGCCTATAAAGCGCCAGTCGTGCCGCAGCGCGCACCTGAGCATCAAGAATTACTAGCCACGCTCGGAGACAAGCTCAAACAGCCACTATTTCACGCTAGTATCCGCGTTTTAGTCGTTACAGACGATCGCATGAAAGCCGGGCAGAGCATCCAAGGCCTCAGCTCAGCGCTGGGATTGTTCAGCGTGCCAGGCTTTCAAAGTTTGATCGCCAAGCGCAATTTCCCAAGAAGCAAGATGAATGTACACCGACTGCATAGCTTTGCCAGCCGGTGGCTACCGATACTGATGCGCCATAGCAGTATCGTGTCCGTATCGGAAGTCGCCAGCTTGTACCACTTTCCGTTCGGCGAGACAGCTCGACCAGAGAATTTGGCGCGGTCGCAAAGCCGGACATTGCCAGCACCATTCGCTTTGAAAGCCAGGGCTGATGAACAAGCCTTCGACGTCGTCCTCGGTGAAAACCAACACCACGGCAGCACCAATCCGATTGGCTTACTGGCCAGCGAACGCCAGCAACATGTTTACGTCATTGGTGGTACCGGCAACGGTAAAACTACAATGCTGCAATATGCCATTGTCCAGGACATGCGAGCGGGTAAAGGTGTGGCCGTGATCGATCCGCACGGCGATATGGCTCAGACGCTGCTAACCTACGTGCCGAAAGACCGGATAGACGATGTCGTCTACCTCAATCCCGTTAATATTGATTACCCAATTGGTATTAACGTCTTAGAGCTTCCGACTGGCCTGAGTGGCAGCCAGCTGCTACTTGAGAAGGAGCGTGTGACTGAGGCTGTCATTTCCATATTACGCAAAGTCTTCTCTGACGATGCTAACAATGCACACCGCATCGAAGGCATCTTGCGCAATGCCATTCATACCGCTATAAGCGTCGAGGTTGCCACGTTGTTTACCGTCCTCAAGATTCTGCGTAACACTAACTACCGCAAAACCGTTGTAGCTCAGCTCACCGACGAACACCTGCGCGATTTCTGGAAAGAAGAGTTCGGCCAAGCCGGTGACATGCAGCGCGTTAGCCTAAGCAAGGGTGTCACCAACCGCATCGACCGCTTCCGCAGCTCAAAGCCAGCCGAGCGGATGCTCGAGCAAGCCCATTCAACAATTAGCTTCGAGGACATCATCGATTCTGGCAAGATTCTGATCTGCAACTTTGCTGAGGGCAACTTAGGCGAAGATACTTCGGCACTGTTTGGCACGACTATTCTAGCCAAGCTTAAGCTGGCTGCTGAGCGCCGAGCACGCATGTCGGCGGAAGACCGCCAACCATTCTATCTCTACGTCGATGAATTCCAGAACTTCGCGACCACACCGTTCGTCAAGATGCTGTCTAGCTCACGCAAATACAAACTATTCTTGGCGCTTGCACAGCAGTCCACCAGCCAGCAGGATGAGCAGCGCCTTACCGAGACGATTCTATCTAATGTCAGCACCGTCGTCTGCTTCCGTACCGGCAGCCCAGCTGACGAGCAGTTGATCCTGCCGCGCTTTAGCCCGTTCATCGAGCAAGGGGAAATCGGCAACCTGCCAGCCTATCATTACTACATCCGTGTCCAGGCGCAGGAATCGCTGGAGCCGATGTCGGGCGTCACACTCCAGCTGGATGATGACTGGAGCGAAGATGTTGCTGACGCAGTGGCCGAAGCTTCTCGGAAGAACTATGCTTTGCAGTATGTAGAAATGCAGCCTGAACAAAAGCTTGCCAAGCCTAACACGGGCAGGGCAGCTAAAACTACCCATAAAAAATCTAGTGGCATGAAAAAGCCGGTCAAACACAAATCAAAAGCCACAAAGTAAAAGCTGACTTCACGCACCGCATCGCCTTCAGCAACGACCACATAGACGAGCTAATGGCCGCGGTGCAGGTTGTGTGGGGCAAGCGCCAAGTAGAACTAAACAAGGAGGAGGTAGCCGTAGAAACAAACCTCAAGGGTCTCTACGCCCAAGCAAAGGCCATTATGGACAAGATAAAGATGCTAAGTAGCCAAACAGTAATTAAGTATATGGAGGACGAGCTGATGCAAGTCGAAACTGAGATCGAGAACATCAAAAACGTTACCAAACAAAAAACCGCCATTCCAGCGGTCAATATTACGGTCGTTACGGCCTGCGTACGATACTTTCTGCAACACCTAGACTACTTGTTGTTACAGCAGAGTGATCCTGAGCAAAAAGCCAACTTTTTTGGCCTGATTTACGAGAAAGTGCCCACTTATCAAGAAATGGTTTCTGTAACCGAAAATTCCGGAGAATTAACAGGGGTAAGTGAACTTTTTTTAGCTCGAAACATTGAAAGGTACTTACTGGTGGGCGAGGGGGGACTTGAACCCCCACGAGCTTGCGCTCACAAGATTTTGAGTCTAGCGTGTATACCAATTTCACCACTCGCCCGCGCTACTAGATCTGTGCATTTCATTACGCTTACGATTCAGTAGGCCACCAGGGGCGTATTGTACTATACTTAGGAGGTAAGATCCAAGTACACATACTCGCAAAGCCTGGGTACTTCTTATTTGTACTGTTTATTATGGCAACAAACCCGCTTACTCCAATCGAACCAAACAAATCAGCCCTGGCGGCGGATGTTATTCGTGATAAAGTCGCCCGACTCTATAGCAGTGAGCCCGACGCCGCTACCGAAGAACTTGAAGCCGAAGCAGCTACACACCGCAGCCCCCATCAACAGTTCATGTATGACCTGAGTGCCTCTGGCAAAAGTCTAGCAACAATCCAGACCGAATGGCACAGCTACTACCTGTCTTTGTCTGAGCACGAGCGGCGGCAAGTATGGCAAGAATTTTACGCTAGTCAGTCTAGCGTTACTGGGATCAAGCCAATTGAAGTAGCACATGTCGAAGCGCAACATAAACATGCTGTCGTCCCAAAAGGACATCGCAAGCCAACTAAAACTAGGTCTCTCAAAGACTTAAGAAGCCCAGGAGCAATTCAGGCGACAATCCGCGACACTGTGACCGGAGGCGGTAAGTTAGAAGTTAAGCACCACGTTCAGTCGCTATTATTTGGGCTTGGAATGGGTAGTATCGTGGTTGTTATATTCTTATTTAGCTTCTTTAACGAGGTTATTATCGCGCCGTTCATCCAACCAAGTCGAGTTGCCGCCGCTACGCCACTTATTATTAGTGCCGACAGTGTGGCGCCATCCAAGACGCCCGAAGTAATTATTCCTAAAATCAACGTAGAAATACCGGTAAATTATAGTGAGTCCTCGACGGTGGAAGCTAATATAGAAAACGACCTGGAGAGTGGAATCGTTCATTACCCAGGCACAGTTGTGCCAGGCGAGAATGGCAACGCCGCATTTTTTGGGCACAGCAGTAATAACATCCTCAATCCTGGCAAATACAAATTCGCTTTCGTTCTGCTCCATACCATGGTGCCTGGTGACACCTTTTACTTGACCTACAGCGGTAAAGTGTTCGTCTATAAAGTAATAAGTAAAACCGTCGTTGATCCGAGTGATGTCGGTGTATTAGGTCCAGTGCCTGGTCAGACAGCCACAGCCACGCTTATTACCTGTGACCCACCCGGCACAAGCCTTAAACGATTAATTTTGGTAGGTCAACAGATTAGTCCAGCAATAACTGGTAACTCTACGCCGGCAGTTACAGCTGTATCGGCAGCCCCAGCCACAGCGGCTTTACCAGGCAACGGACCGACGCTACTAAACCGAGTTTCCAAGACAACAACAGGCAAGATAATCATGGCCGTGATTATACTACTAGCTATTGGCCTTGTAATTCGCTGGATCCGCAAGCCATATCGGTAAGGCTTAGAAGGTCAAAAAGCCTTCTACAAGTCCGATGGTATCAACAGAAGAGTATTGGTTAAAATAGCTCCATTACCAGATGCTACAAAGCTATAAACGTTTTTATAGTCAGGTGTAAAAAACGGAGTGGACGAGGGGCTACCTGGTATAAAAGAACGTTGATTTGTTTGATCAAAATCAAGAATTTGGATCATTGCAGATCCCTCCGATGGACTAACACCCGTATAGGTTAGCCTATTACCATCCATCCACTTTACATGCGGCTGATTCGAATTAATTGAAACTTTGGTCGCCAGATCATAGTTGTACCCATTTTTATTTTCTAAATCATAAATGGCAACTTGGTTCCCGTGCTCCGCCAAGATGTACTGCGAATTACTGGAAAAACTTTCGTAGTCAGGGCCTCTCACACGCAATACCTGGATAGGTACAATCACTTGGGCCGGATGTACTGCTAGTTGAGATGCGGGATCCTTGTAAATGTAGACCTTATTTTCATCAACACTGCTGGCGACAACATACGGAGTATTGCTATAGTTTGCCAGGTCAACAATGTAGCGCGTACTGGCTGGGAAACTCCGCAGTAGAACGGTGCGACTGCCAGTTTGTTGCTTGAGTAGCACCTTACCAGCTGGCGCATCAACGCTAGTAAAGTACACTAGCGTACTATCTCCATAAGATTTATAAGCTAAAACGTCACTGATAAGACTTACAGCCGCAGGAGCTTTGAGTGATGCGGTTCGCAAATTATGGTCAGCAGAATTATAAAGGTAATATTGGTCATACTTCTTATTGCTTAAGGCTACTGCGGCAGTCGTGTTCTCGAGTGTTTTAGTAAGATTCAGTGATTGGTCAGGATTCTCACGGTCAAGCATAATATACTCGACAGTAGTATCAGCAGTGTGTTGCAAAAGGAGATGTTGATTATCGTCGGCCCACTCCACAACCTGCCAGTTCTCACTGGTCGCTGCTTTAGTCGCTATATCGATTGGTAGACTAATTGTTAGGGCTAGTTTGGTTGGGTTCTTCAAGTCATATACAGCAAAATTATCAGGGCCAGCAATATCATTGGTTACTAACCAGCGGCGATCCGGACTCTGAGAAGTTAGTCCAGGCATGGTCGCTAAGGGCAGGAGCGTCGTTGTTTTGACCACTTTGGGAAGCAAGAGCGGATAATCATAGTGGGTAACGCTGCCGCCATTTACCTCAATTGTGCGCTGCCAATCTTGGTAACCCGGCCTTGACATACGCACTCTGTAAATACTAGCCGGTAACGCTACCCGGGCGTTAGTGTCTGATGTAGCGCGCTTACCATTAAGGAACACTTTGGCAGGGTTAGGACTGCTAGAGAAAAAAACTATGCCGTTTTGGATTACTGTACCGTTTTTATCGATACCAAAACCATAGGCCTGGTAGACCAGCACAACAGTAGCAATAATTATAGCAACTGACATGCAGACGTAGCCAAACAGTAATAAAATGCCATGTCGGCGTTGTTTTTGAGGGTCAAGATAATCCATGAGTCTAGGATGATTATAAGCTAGAACATGAAATAAACCTTAAATTAAGCCAAAAGTAATCCCTGTACCTTTGATTGGGCACTTGCAGACCAACTCAAGACAGTTTAAGATGATACTTACAGCGCTAAAAGCGTTAGCAACTTGTATTAGTACCAGAATTCGGACAAACATAGAACAACGTGAGCAAACTAACCAATAGCATCGAAATAAATGGTAAGCGCTACGACTCGCAAACGGGTAAAATGCTGGTTAGCATCTTGTCACCTAAACAACGGGGCAGTGTTGATGGCGTTATAAGTAGTAAAGCCACTCCATCATCTGCATTAGCAGCGCCCAAGATAGTGGCACTTAAGACTATCAAGCCCCTGTCTGATGCCAAAGTAATGGATATACAATCAGCCAAACATCAAACTCGGATTGCAGCAAAGGCTGCATCTAGTCACAAAACTCAGTCTTCCCAGACCTTGATGCGACATGTGGTAACCAAGCCAGTCGCTACTTTAAAACGTAGGCACCGCGCAGTTAGCCATACTGACGCTAATGTCAACGCTTTGGTCACGCAGCCAGCCAGGTCTTTCTTGGCTAAAGCCTCTTTAAGTGTCGTGCCAGCCACGCGCCTTAAGCGAGCCACACAAGCAGCCAGGAGTACTCAAATTAGTCGTTTTTCTAAGGTATCACCTAGCCTAATCAACTATCACTCAGCCACGAAAGCTGGAGGCGCCCATGCTGCTGATGGATTACCCCATACAGCTAAACCGCTAGATATTTTCGAAGTAGCTCTAGAGAGAGCTACTAGTCATATGCAGCCAGCGGTAAAGCACTACAAGCATCCTCGACGCCAACAATTTTTATCAAAGCGGCGGGTTAGCTTGGCAGCTACAGGCATATCAGTTCTGCTACTAATTGGTTTTGTGGGTTTTGAGAACCGGACTACTCTCAGCGTGCGGATGGCGGCCAAAAAGGCCGGCTTTAGCGCAGCACTGCCTTCGTATCAACCCTCTGGGTTCAGCGTCAGTCATCTTAATTATAGTGCTGGGAATGTTGCCATACAGTTCCGTAGCAATAGCGACAAGCGGGCATACGCTATTACCGAAAAGCCCTCATCTTGGGATAGCACTACACTACGTGATAATTTTGTTGCCACCACTGATCAGCAGTATCAGACGGTGAACGTTGGAGGACGAACCGTGTACTTATACGGTAAAAATAACGCTTCATGGGTTAATGCCGGTGTTTGGTACCAAGTTCAATCTGAAGGCTCACTGAGCGACCAACAGCTCAGCCAATTGGCCTCATCGCTTTAGCCTTATCAAAACGGTATGCTGTTCAAGCAGGGCATTATCTCTTATAATAATCAGTTATGAAACCAACCAGAACTCGCTTCGCTCCTAGCCCAACTGGGTTTTTACATGTCGGTGGTATCCGAACGGCGCTGTTTGCTTGGCTGCTGGCTCGCCAGCATAACGGCGCATTTATACTTCGCTTTGAGGATACCGACAAAAAACGAGAAGTCGAGGGTGCTCGAGAGCACCTTATGGCCAGCTTACGTGCCCTTGGGCTCGATTACGATGAAGGGCCAGACATTGGTGGTCCATTCGCGCCATACGTACAAAGCGAACGACTGGAAAACTATCAAGCCTGGGCCCAAAAACTAATTGCTAGCGGCCGAGCTTACGCTGACCCGTACAGCGCAGAAGAAGTTGATACTTTTCGCGCCCAAGCGCGCGCCGAAAAGCGGGCTTTTTTGTATCGACATCATCGACCCGAAAATCCACCGGCCTGGGACGGATCAACACCGTTACGTTTTCGTTCTGAGCCCAAAGCTTATACCTGGCATGATGAAGTTATGGGTGACTTGAGCACCGGCCCTGAAGTGATTGATGACTTTATACTCATTAAATCAGATGGCTACCCGACCTATAATTTTGCCCACATAGTAGATGACGCTGAAATGGAAATTAGTCAGATTATCCGAGGGCAAGAGTTTTTAGCTAGCGTACCAAACTATTTAAATTTGTATGAAGCCTTCGGTATTGCCCCGCCAAGTATGGCTACGGTGCCACATATCCTAGGGCCAGATGGCAATAAAAAGCTCAGTAAGCGTGATGGAGCAAAGGATGTACTAGATTATATTCGTGATGGATACCTGCCTGAGGCACTTATTAACTTCATAGCCTCACTTGGCTGGAACGATGGCACCGAGCAAGAGATATTTAGCCGCCAAGATCTAATTGAAAAATTTAGTATGGATCATGTCCAAAAGAGTGGCGCCCGCTTTGATGAGCGACGGCTGCAGTGGCTCAATGGCGCCTACATTAGGCAGATGCCGCTCGATCAGCTGTACACCTGCGTCAAACAATTTTGGCCCGCCGAAGCCACTGAGTACGATCATACCTATAAGCTTTACGTGCTGGGGCTGGTGCAAGAGCGACTAAAATACTTTTCGGAATTGCCAGAACTAACTCGCTTTTTCTTCGTTGACCTGCCAATAAATCCAGAACTTATCACTACCCATAAGCAACTCCGGAAGTTATCGCTGGATGAGCTCCGAAAACTCCTATTAGCGGCCCAAGCCACACTGTCAGAAAGTGCATTTGATGTTAAAGATCTCATTGCACGCTTAAATGACTTATTGGAGCAAACCGAGCAAAAACCAGCGGTACTTTTTAGTTTGATCCGTATTGCTACAACTCAAGCTGCGGCTAGCCCTGGGTTAGCTGAAAGTTTAGCGATTCTTGGTCCCGAACGAAGCCTTGCCCGTGTTCAAGCCCAAATCGATGCCCTTTAGGTATTGGGAGTGTTGAAACGGGTTAGACACTTACCATAAGCATTGATATACTATGGCTATGAAGAACGTCAATCCGGAGGGTAGGCCGGTGGACAGTAAAACTGAAACTGAACCCAAAACAGAAGCTGAGCCAAAAACGGCAACTGAACCGGTTTTTCCACAAACTCCCGAAACAAAAACAGATGAGCCAACCGAGTTCAAAACGCCTGATCAGGTGGCAGCCACCGATGATATTGCTGCTGTTGTGCCCGAAACGACTCCTCCAGCTGAAGCTACTTTGCCCGAGCTAAAAGCTGCCAGTAGTGAAGGCTGGAAAGCGCGCTTCGCTCTACATTGGCCTCCAGGCAATAAAGAGTATGTTGTCGCGGCCGTCGTGTTAGTACTGCTTGCTGGTATAGGTTCCGCCCTGGCGCTCAGCCACACCTCTAAGCCAGTAGTCAGCCATGTAGCGAAACATCGTGTCAAAAAACAAAAGCCCGCTCCAGCGCCAACAGTTGTAGCCTCAACACTCAGTGGGCTACCAGTGGCGCCAGCCATAAATCAACGCCCAGTGACGGCAGTTATGATCGAGAATAGCCTCGATGCTCGACCTCAATCTGGCTTGAGCCAAGCAGGAGTTGTGTTTGAAGCAATTGCCGAAGGCGGCGTTACCAGGTTTATGGCGCTATACCAAGATACCGCACCGGATAACATCGGTCCGATCCGTAGCGCCCGCCCATATTATGTAAATTGGTCGCTGGGCTTTGACGCGGGGTATGCTCACGTGGGTGGCAGCCCAGATGGTTTGCAGGCTATCAAAGACTTACATGTGCGGGACTTAGACCAATTCTTCAACAGCGGAGCTTACCACCGTATTGATACTCGTGATGCACCACATAATGTCTATACTGGGGTTCCGACTCTTACTGATCTCCAAGTCAGCAAGGGCTATACAACGAGCAATTACAGTGGTTTTGTGCGAAAAGTAGCGGCTCCAAACCCAGCTCCGAATGCCAAAACTGTCGATCTATCCTTGTCAGGGTATTATTACAATCCTCACTTCGATTACAACCCAGCTTCCAACAGCTATGGACGCAGCGAAGCCGGTGCTCCCCAAACCGACCAAAACACTGGTCAGCAGCTCTCTCCAAATGTTGTGATTGCCATGGTCACACCGCTGGGTCAGGGCGAGCTTGATGATAGTGGAGCTTATTATTCCAATTACACTGTCATAGGTAGTGGTGCGGCCTATGTTTTTCAAGATGGAGTAGTGACTATAGGCCAGTGGAACAAAGTTAGTCCAACTGCTCAAATAACATTTACTGACGCCGCCGGCAAACCAATTGGACTTAATCCTGGCCAAACCTGGCTGACTGCCGTGAGCAGCTCAAACGGTATCACCTACGCGCCGTAATTATGGATCAAATACACCAACTTCTTCGCAGTATCCGTCAACATTTATTGTTAGTGGTATTAGCCGAGAATGCCGCGCTACTAAGCATTTGGGTAATTCTAGAAGACTTTGCTAAATTATCAAATATTTTGACACTACTAATTAGTTTTTGGCTGATAATTGGTGGCAGTATCCTTATCGCGGCTTTCAGTGGTCGTTACCTTATTCAGCCAATCCAAGCCTTGTGGCAAGCGGTTATGCACCTCAGCCCCTCGGTACAGGGCGTATCTGCGCCCGACCTCGCTAAAATCACTCTTGGCGCTGGCTTAGTAACTAATCTTATCTCCCAGATTCACCAATTAACTGATGTTGCCGAGCAATCTGCCATTGCCGCCCAGAAGGCGATAACAGATATCAGCCACAATTTTGTTGCCCAAAATTTGCCACTACCATTTATTACTCTCGACTCGAGCGAAACCATAACTTTCGCTAACGACTCCATGTCGAAATACCTTGGGATTAGCGCTACAGATTTGATCGGCAAAAATATTTATTTCGTCATGGACTTGGCGTTCCCGAGTGAAGACACCTTCGATATGTGGCTAAAAGAAGCCAAACTTCACAGTGCCACTGCCACGCGCTCCTGGGAGCGGGTCAAAATGGACGTCCGTGATAACCACCCACTACGGCTATTTGATTTGGCAGCCTATTATAACCGTGATAACGGCGATCATATCGAGACAATGTTAGTGCTGCTCGACCACACCAAAACCTACAGTCAAGATGATCAAGCTATCAGCTTCATTGCCTTATCAGTCCATGAACTTCGTACACCTCTGACATTACTTAGGGGTTATATCGAGGTTTTCCAAGATGAATTGCAGGGTAAGGTAGAACCTGATCTGCTCGATTTTATGAATAAGATGAGTGCTACTGCGCAGCAACTAATGGCCTTCGTGAACAACATTCTCAACGTCGCGCGAGTAGATGATGATCAACTGCAACTAAAACTGCAAGAAGAGCAGTGGGGTGATATCCTCAAGAGTAGCCTCGACACACTAAGTTTACGGGCCGGTGTCCGCGGAATTACGCTCGAATACAGCTTGGCTCCTAACTTACCGACCGTCGCGGTGGATCGCCTGAGTATTTATGAAGTGCTGAATAACCTCGTTGATAATGCTATTAAATACAGTAACGGTAGTAAGATAATCAAGATCGCCGCCCATCTGGATGCTCAGGGTATGGTCGAGACCACAATTCAGGACTTCGGTGGAGGCATGCCGGCGAATGTTCTGCCAAACTTATTTACCAAGTTCTATCGTGATCACCGCAATCGTGCTCAAATTGGAGGTACTGGCCTAGGTTTGTATCTGTCAAAAGCTATTCTCACGGCTCACGGTGGCAATATATGGGTTACCAGTAAAGAGAATGAGGGCAGTACCTTTGGTTTCACACTCGTGCCATATGCTCAGCTCGGTACCGAGCTGAAACAGAGTCAAAACCAAGAAATTGTACGAAGTGCTCACGGCTGGATCAAAAACCACTCACTCTATCGTCGATAAGCGCTCGTAACATCTGATACAATACTGCTATGGACTCAGAACAAAACCCTCCAGCACAAAATCCTCCAGCTAATGGTCGCACCGTACTGTGTATCGAAGATGAACATTTTATTAGTGAATTATACGCCCGTGCCCTGAAAAAGAGCGGCTACCAAGTAACGGTGATTGCTGATGGCCAAGTTGCCCTTAACGAAGCCCAGAAGGACATCTACGATATCATCTTGCTGGATCTTATGGTACCAAACTTAACAGGCATAGAAATCTTGCGGGTATTACGTGACCCAGCTCGAGTTCCACCACTCAAGGCCAAGATTATCATCACAACTAATCTCGAGCAGCGTGAAGATGTTCGAGCTGACATCGAAAACCGAGCTGATGGCTACTTGGTAAAAGCCGAGATGACTCCCCACGAACTCGTCAGCTTCATCGACACCGTCAAATAGACTTGGGCATACTGCAGTAAATATCACGTTGCATCGAGCGGGCGAGCGGGTATAATAAGCACTAGCCACGTTGGGACTTCGAGACATTGCCTTGATTTCCCCTCGGACTATTTACAAGCAACCATACTCCGGTCACTGCGCGCTTTTCTATATTTTTACGTTTTTAGCTTAACGGTTTTGCCCCTGGAACGGTGGCCCAAAATCTCGCTCAAAACTACTCCAACTAATCCGTTCACTGATCTGTTAATACTCATCAGACCTCTTTTTATTAATTCTGGTTTTCGCCCCCGGGCAAAACTACAAGGAGCTTTTTATGACTATTTCTCGATACGATGACTTACAAATTCAAGACGAAGTGCAGATTACTGCCGTGACCTTTCGATCTAACAGTGAAGTGCCCGGTGACGCCCGGCTAGAGAGCTACCCGCGCCGTATGGTTTACGACGGCCGTGAATATACCTTTGTCGAATTAGGTATGCGCTACCTCGTCCAAAAAGGCCAAGAGCTCGTCAAGCTGTTTGATGTCAGCGATGGCCAAAGCTTGTTTCGTTTACGCTGCGAAGCTGACCACTGGACCCTCGTCAACATGAAACCATCGCTGCAGGCAGCCTAATGAAGACCCAAACTAACTCGGAGGAACGACTATGCAATATGATCTTGAAACTATGGCCTACAGCGACGAATTTTATGGGGACTCCGTCTCCGTTCACGCCGGCTTATCCAATCCAGCGGCTGATCGCCGCAGAGCAGGCGTCCAGCTATTGCTCGACCTCAATCAGCACCTAATCAAACGCCCCAGCAGTAGTTTTCTATTTAGAGTAGCTGGGCACCGCTGGGCTTCCCATGGCGTCTTTGATGGTGATATCGCCATCATCGACCGAGCGCTAACACCACAGCCCACTGATATGGTCATCATATGGCAGGATAGTGGCTTTAGCTTGAGCGCTCAGAGACAGCTATCCCTCGAGGATGAGCCACTTGGCGTTGTCACGTCCGTTATTCATCAATACCACCGCTAACACCCACCGCTATGGATCCAACAATACAAATCAATGAGCGCGTCGATATAGTCGCGGTTTACCGTAAACACGGTGACATTGCTTCACTTTGCATGCCCTGCCGGATGCGCTGGCATGGTCAAGATGTTGAGCTCACTGAATTTGGGCTCCGTCATCCAACGGTCGCCGGCAAGCGAATGATCCACGTATTCCATATGAGCGATGGTACCAACGGCTACCGCATTGAGTTCGATGCTGAGTCACTGACTTGGACACTAGTCACCATGATCGCAGGGTCAGCGTGAACTACCACCTGAACCGCGAAGAGCCACAAATAATGCACATAGACCTCAACAGCGCCTTTGCCTCTGCCGAGCAACAAGCTTGGCCAAGTCTTCGTGGTCGGCCAATGGGCGTCACGAACCGCCTATCCAAAGAGTGCTGCGTAATTGCCGCAAGCTACGAAGCCAAAGCCCTCGGCATCAAGGTTGGTACTCGTCGCACAGAAGCCATGGCTCTGTGCCCAGACTTTGTCATGCTCGAAACCGACCCCAGTAAATATACACACATGTACCAAAATCTGATGCGCATCATGAAAGACTACTCGCCAAATATCAAAATGAAAAGTATTGACGAGGGTATTATAGATTTTCACGGTACCCGAGAAGTAAACAATCGAACACTGGTAGAGATCGGCTACGAAATCAAGCAGCGCATGTACACCGAAGTTGGCAGTCATATGCGGGTCAATGTTGGCATTGGGACGAATCGCTTCTTAGCTAAAACCGCGGCTGGGCTCCACAAGCCAGACGGACTTGATCTGATCGATCACCGTAACCTGATAGATGTCTACAAATCTATGGAGCTCGAAGACATTACTGGTATTGCCGATGGCTACGGTAGTAGGTTGCGGGCACATAGCATCTATACGCCACTGCAATTCTTAGAGGCGTCAGATGAGCTGCTGAGGCGTAAGATTTTCAAGAGTATCAACGGGCTGCATTGGTATAACCGCCTCAGAGGCTACGAAGTCGATGACTACCAAACTAATCTCGGGATGGTCGGTCGGCAATGGGTTGTAAAGAAGCCCTCTAATAATGACTCCTATCTTCGTTCATGTCTCCATTTCTTGGTTGAGACTACCGGTATAAAATTACGCTTTCGCAACGTCGAAGCGCGTGGCGTCTGTGTTTGGGTGTCATTTGCTGCTGGCGGCGGCTGGTCTGATAAAAAGATGCTGCGTGCAACGTTTTACACCAATCAAGATATTTGGCTCCATGTCTCGAGGCTGTTTGATCACCGGCCGAAGCATATGGTGGTGCGTACCATGGGGCTATACCTGTATCAGTTAACACCGTCTCAGCGAAGTCAGATCAGTATGTTCGATGATGTCATCAAGGCAGATTACTTGACCAAAACTATGGACGAGATCAACGACTTCTATGGCTCGTTTACGGTCTACTCTGCCGATACACTTGTTGGTAAGCAGGAGGTGAAGCAAAAAATACCCTTTGGCGGCACAGAATACTTCGAGCTCCTGCTAAAACGGGCTTAAAGTGTAGACAACGGCATTGGGATATAAGTATGCTAGACAGATGAAATACCAGCAGTTACTTGGCCAATACCCAATTATTTCAGATCAAATTGGTAAGCCAGCCATGGGCGTAGTGTTACGTGAGTTAGAATCTGTGTTAGGGCGGGGCATCGCCGGTGACGTCGTGGAACTGGGCTGTTACATCGGCACGACAACGTTATTTATGAGACGGCTTATGAACGAGCTGGCCTCAGGCAAACTGCTATACGCATATGATTCGTTCGAGGGGCTACCTGCCAAGCAAGCTAGTGATGCCAGTGGGGTGGGCGAGCAGTTTCAGAGAGGCGAGCTAAGAGTTACTAAGAAACAATTTATGCGAGAATTTCAGAAAGCTAATTTACAAGCCCCTATAACCCATAAAGCATGGTTCAAAGATTTACAGCCTGACCAACTACCTCAACAGATAAGTTTTGCTTTTTTGGATGGTGACTTTTACGAGTCGATCATTGACTCACTACGCTTAGTTTGGCCTCGACTTAGCAAAGGTGGGGTAATAACGATTGATGATTACCAACGAGGCGCACTACCTGGGGTAGAACGCGCAGTCAACGACTTCATTCAGGGTAAAATTGTGCGAGTTCACCATGAACATAACATCGCTGTTATTACATGCTAGTCTGCCAGCCCACCTGCCATTGAAAGCTATAGCCTCAATTGGGATGGGCATGGTAATAGGAGTGGTATGATACCCCTATGAAAATGCATATTATTACTGTTGGTAGCCCCAAGCTTGCCTACGCCAAACTTGGCTGGGAGGAGTATTGCAATCGGCTCAGCCACTATCACCAGTTACGGGTTACGCATATAGCAGATAAACATAACGATGCCAGCCATATCCAAGCGGCGATTGGTGTCAGCTACAGCGTTGGACTGGTCATTACAGGTAATGAATTTACTAGCCCCGATTTGGCTCTATTCTTAGAAAAGCGAGCTCAAGATGGCCGAGAAATTTGTTTTATCATCGGTGGCCCAGACGGTATACCACAAGAAGTCATCACAAAGTTAGACCATACCTGGAGCTACGGCGCCCTGACCTATCCACATGATCTGGCAATGGTTATGCTGGTAGAGAGCTTGTATAGAGCAAGCACTATTAGCGCTGGCCTACCGTATCACCA
This sequence comes from Saccharimonadales bacterium (SeqCode), assembly GCA_038230395.1. Lineage (GTDB taxonomy): Bacteria > Patescibacteriota > Saccharimonadia > Saccharimonadales > UBA4665 > JBDSWU01. The sequence continues at coordinate 27,583 of JBBRNI010000005.1, forward strand.
TTAGTCATCAACGATTATCGCTGACTATCACCAAGTAAGCATAAGCATAAATATTGTAAAATAATCTCGCACTTGTGTAAAAATTCATACAGTTGATGTTTATTTTGAAGCCTATGATGACCAACAGGTATATAAATTTCAGAGGAGGGTACTATGCGTACTATGCAGCAATCTACAGTGTGGCAGAGATCAGCAACTATTATTACTACAGCCGTTACGGCTTTGTTCGGGTTTAGCGGCTTCGCGGCAGCTGACGCGATTATCACTACGGGTCCGGGTTCAACTAATTCAATTAGCGCCAGCCAGGACAACACGTGTAATGTTTCTAATTCGAACCGACTAAATCTCAATTCTTCCAACAGTCAATCAGCTGAGAGCGGTTCCGCTACCGCTGCTGGCAACACCAGCGCTGGTTCAGCAACAACTGGCGAAGCTAGCAACAACAATGCCACAAACGCCACAGTAAACGTCGACAATAGCGGGGCATCGCTAGCTTGTGTTTGTGAAGCCGCTCCGGCACCAGTCGCGGCTAATAACACCATTAGCAACACTGGCCCACAATCTCATAACAGTATCAGTACCTCGTCCGAAACAACTACGAATGTTACGAATTCCAATACGGTTAATATCAGCAATAACACCAATAGTGAAAATGAGGGTAGCAACCAGAATGCCACGACAGGCGACGCAGTAGTCACTGACAATACCTCCGGCGGTTCGGCCAGTACTGGTGATGCTAGTAATAGCAACCAAAGCGACTTTGTAGTCAACCTCGTAAATGGCGCCGACGCAGGCATAGCAGCAGCAGTCAACAACAACTTTAACGATGCCTGCGCTACAAACACAGCACCAACCGTATCTAATAACTTCGGTGGCCTGGGTGGCGGTTCATTAACTCCTTCATCAGCACCACTAGTTACTAGTGCACTATTTCGCCCCAGCTCTCCACGATCCACAGGATCAGGATACGGTGGTGGAAGTAGTCGCTATTACGCAACACCCGTGATAAGCCGCTCTTCGGCCCCAGCTCCACAAGTTACTAACTGCCCGCCTGCAGCAGTCACACCTGTCAGTAGCCAGCAATCCAGTGCCCCGGTAACAGCTGTCGCCCGCACAGCCCCAGCACCAGTCACAAGCACAATTAGTAACACTGGCCCAGGCTCAGATAACAGTATCAGTAACAACAATTCAAGCTCAACAACAGTCAGCAACACTAACAATGTCTCAGTCTCCAACAACAATAATCAAAGTTCCAGCACTGGTTCAGCAGTAGTCACCGACAACACCACTGGCGGTTCAGCAACGACAGGAACTGCTAGCAACTATGACGCAGCTATCAGCAACACCTACGTCAGTAATTAGTATCTTGCAAGATATATATTAGTGGCTAATGCCATTTGAGAAGTCGACAGCAATGTTTAGGGTTTATTCCCTGATGCAGCTGTCGACTTTTTGGTCTTTATTGGTTTGACTGATATTGTCTTAGAGGCTCGAGTTTTTAAGCGTTCCGCGACTGAGGCGGCTGGAAAGTTGTCTGACTCAGTAATTACTGACTGATTAGGAATATGCTGGGAGCTTTGTTTTGCAACCAATGGCGCGAGTATAGAATCAGACACAGGCCGTGATTGAACCAAAGGCGTTACATCCGAAACAATTCTTATGCTGTCAGTTTTAATAATTGGCGCTGAAGCAACTTGGCTATGTGCCGGTGCAGTAGTTGGTAACATGTCATTGACCATTAGATCAGTCCTATGCGTGGTAATAACAGGGTCTGGCTGTGTAGTGGTGGTACCGCTAAGCGTAGTGACGGCTGAAACAGGTGCGACAGTAAGCCTATCAACCTTCTGGTCAAGTGTACTAAATAATGCCGTTCCAGCATCATCAGTAACATGAGCGGCTGCTAATGAGCGCGAAGAGCCTCGATGTCGCCAACCTACAAGTTTCATAACAAAGGTTGAACCAAACAAGACTAGATCCAGCCCCAACAGGGTCAATACGATTAGAACTAAACCGAGTGAGGTTAGCATCCAGTGATTTAACGGCTGTTTGGCCATATCAAGTTGGAATGGCGGTAGCGGTTTAGTGGCTCGAGCTACAGTAATTGGCCGTCGTATAGTGAACCCATTGTAGGTAATCACTACTTGCTTACTGCCTAGGCTGGCAGTAAGGTTTGCCTGACCTTTGGCGTCTGTAGTGGCAGTTTGATTATCAAGAGTTACATCCGCGTTCGGCTGGGGCTTGCCATTGTCCGCACGTACTATCACTGTTACCGGGACTCCTGGTAATTGCAATGTTTGGTCAGTACCAGTTTGGACGTTTCCTGAAGCGTCGGCGCTCTTAACCCTAAAATGCAGGAGAGCTTTTGGGGTCAAGAAAGAGCTTGATAGACTGACCTCGTGTGTGGTGGTGGCCCCAGTTTGGGAGGCGGATAACCCATAATTAGCATCTAGACCATAATCGACCACTGAATCAGATGACTCATCGGTCGTCCAATCAATTAGTGCACTATAAGGCGTCTTCGATTTAACTTTGACCTTAGTTATAACCGGTGGCGTAGTGTCCTTGGGTGGAGCCGGTGTCTCAGGTGCAGCGGGAGAAGACGATGTGCTAGATGGCGCTGACGTCGCTACCTGGCCAAAGTTAACGCTGACACCACCTGGAGAAAAACTAACTGCATTACCATCTGTGACTAACGCGGAATTACCACCAACGCTAATAGCTGCACTACCACTGCTGACGAGGGCTTTAAACGTGATCGTGGCAACAAGTCCTGCCCCACTGACGCTTGAGGTGGTGCCACGATCTAACGTAATCGCGCCATCACCACCGCCACCAGAAGCGCTTATTTCGAAAGCACTACCACTGTAATTGACGCCGACATACTGCAGCTTACTCGCCGGGTAACTAATATCTGCTTCAACTCCATTAATCCCACTGCCGCCGCCGTTCATGTAAACGGCTACTATCAGCGAGCCTCCGCTTGCGACCATGGCTTTGTTAGCTACAAGTGATATTGATGCTCCAGCCGCATAGGCTGGAACGGCGGACAGTACGGCAGCGGCGCTCACTAACAAACTAAGTACTAATGCGGAGAGTTTATGTTTCATATTTTTCATTTTATGGTGCCTTTTTATAGTTCTTTATTGGTAATTGCTGTTATCGTTTCCGAAGCGAGCCAATAAAGTGCTTAAGTCAAATATATCAACTTTGCCGTTATTATTGAAATCTCCTGTCCCTGGTTTGTTGAAATGTGACAGTAATATACTTAAGTCGTAGATGTTAACTTTGTGATCACCGTTTAAATCGCCAATGATTGGTGGTGGTGGGTTGTTTATCGCAATATTTATCGATTGTGAAGAAAAGTTACCACTGCCATCAACGGCCTTGGCGGTTATGGTGTGAGCGCCATTGTGTACGGCATAGCTGTTCCAGTTAAGACCAAAAGGCGCAGCTACAACGCTGCTAATAAGCGTGCTGTCTGCATAGAATTCAACCCGGCGCAGGTCTAAATCATCACTAGCCGTGGCGTTAATAGCGAATGTTAGCTGCAGACTTTGGCCGTTGCTGGGGCCGGTAATAGCCACTACTGGCGCTGTTGTGTCAGCAAGGGTTACAGCGTCTAAAACCGCTGATTTTGGTGACTCATTAACTGCGGCGTCAGTGGCTGACACGCTGTACTGATAAGACGTGTTATAGCGTAAACCAGTGTCACTGTATCCAGTACCGGATTGGGTTACTAAGAGCACACCGTTACGGTACAGGTTATAACTAATGGCCGAGGGCGGTGAAGCGTCATCTATCGCGGCGTTCCAGGTAAGATCGATGCTGGTAGTTGTAGACGTGGGCGAGGCTAGACCTGCTGGGGTAGCTGGCGGCACAGTGTCTGGGATGGTACTAATGGTTACTGGGCTAGACTGAGCTGAATTGTTGTTAGAGCCATCATGGGCACGTATTCGGTAAGTATAACTGGTGTTCACACCAAGGCCAGTGTCGGTAAAATTAGTTCCCGTGGTAGTAGTAATAATGGCATTACCTCTGTACAAATCGTAGCCTGTAACAGCCACGTTGTCAGTCGCGACGCTCCAGCTCAAACTAATAGTAGTGTCGGTTATTGCGCTCGATTGTAGGTTGGCCGGTATAGATGGAGCGGTAGTATCGTAAGCAGTGGTGATGCTGAGCGTGGTAGATGCGGCTGAATCATTAGCTGCGGCATCGTAGGCCTTAATGGTGTAATCGTACTGAGTCACTGGTATTAACCCAGTGTCATTGTAGCTGGTCGTCGTAGTCGTTCCTAGCAAAGTGCCACCACGATATACTTTGTAGCCTGTAACGGCCACGTCATCAGTCGAAGCGGTCCAGGCTATCGTAACAAACGTATCGAGGGTGCTAGTAGCGTGAACACTGGCAGGGATTGTTGGAGCAGTCGTGTCATTTGAGCTTGATGTATTGTACGGCGCTGATTGCGCAGAGCTGTTACTAGCAGCGTCGTATGCTTGAACTGTATAAGTGTAGCTGCTACTAACATTTAATCCGTTATCGGTGTAACTAGTGCCTCCTACAGATGCAATCAAGCTTCCACTTCGGTAAACCCGGTAACCTGTGACACCAACGTCATCAGTTGCCGCGTTCCACGCCAGACTGATACTAGACACAGTGCTGCTAGTTTTACGGAGATTATCGGGGACGCTAGGAGCAGTTGTATCCGGAGCCGTTCCAGCATTGAGTGAAGCTGAAAGATTAGACCCGTTATTAGCCGCGTCATGAGCGGCAATCGCGTAGACATAGCCTGTATAAACTGCCAGTCCTGTATCTGTGTATGCTGTCCCGGGTTGGGAACGAACCAGCGCGCCATTGCGATATACATCATAACCAGTGACTCCAACGTTGTCATTTGAAACGTTCCAAGCGATCGAAATAGAGTTAGTGGTTTGACCAGTTTGGTGTAAATTCCCAGGGACACTCGGTGGTGATGTGTCGGCCAGCGTCGCGGCTGTCAGCCCAGAAGATTGTGCCGACTCGTTAGTAGCGGCGTCAAAAGCGCTAACAGTGTACAAGTAACTTGTGTTAGGGGTCAGCCCAAGGTCACTGAAGTTAGGGGTCACCGTGGTAGCAACCATGGCTGCATTGCGGTACACGTGGTAACCAGTTACCCCAACATTATCAGTGGAGGCTGCCCACGATAAATCAATTTCGGTAGCAGATCTACCAGATAGAACCAGGCCAGTTGGTATACTAGGTGGTGTGATATCCGGATTAGCACCAACAAGTACCGCCCAGAAATTTTGGGCTGCCGCTAAAACGATAACTCCAACTAATAATTCGCCCAGATGTGCCAGGAAGGGGACGTGCTGATGTAATGTGTGCCAGCGCGTAATTTTGTGCTTTTTCATGTCTGTTTTGTAAATTGCTAGCCCACCGACTAGCACCTCTATAGTTCTAGAGATAATTTTAGCACAACCGCTATTACTTTGACAGTGTTCCGGGGCTTCACTTTCGTCCTTTTAGACTCATCAGTACAAACACGCATTTGTATAGTGAAGAGAGAGGTGAGGAAGGGCGGTGGGCGAGAGAAGATAGGCAGTCAATTACTTGACAAAATCTCTCGCCCACCAGCGCCATTTCACCACTCAGGTGCGTCTCGATCACCCGGGATCATCCTTAGGTCTCTACTTGCAACAATCGCGCAGCCACGTGAAAAGGTTGCGAAGGTGTTCCGCGCGTTTTCTGTCGTGCTGGTCGAGCTCGTCGAGTTCGCTGACCTCCTGCATGATGCTTTTGATCGCTTCATCAAGAACGTCAAGCAACTTGCTGGAGCCGCTGTCGACCATCTCGTGGACTTCGGGCCTGCTCCCTTTTGGGAAGGCTCTTTTGATCATGGATCCCAACGTCTGGGGGAAAACAATTTGATAGGGTTGGCCGTGAAGTCTCACAATACTCTCCAAACACTGGGTCTCTCCGGGTGAGAAACACTAGCATATTTTACCATTTTATTTCTGTTAGATCAACTTCATGCTTTCGTTATGTGTCTACTATAAAGGGAGTTCTACTGCTTAGAGAATACGTATGGTGCTTTAAATCGTAGTGGCGAAGGTAGTTGAGGCGCCGTTAAGCCTGTGCGGCGAGGCGTCGATTGGGGCTTGGTATTTTTTGCTTTCGGAATTACACGGCTGACAACTAGCTGCGGATCAAATAAACTACCAAAAGCCGAAAAATTCGGTAATCGGTAATCAGGCCCTGCAATGTTAGAATCGGCCGAATTGAGATAAACTATCGCACTATAACCATCAGCCTGATAATTATGTAGTGCCTGGCCCACTAAAGTTTGTTGTAATATCGGGTCGGCTTTACCGGCCCCGAACTCAGCTATCCATACTGGCTTACCAAGACTTTGTAACCATGAACGGGCACTGGCTAAATCATCAAAATTCGGCTTAAAATCAGGGTAAAAATATTTGTCGTACAAAATGGTCGTAGCGATGACGTCAACGTCGTCGTCGCCAGGATAATAGTCGTTAGACCCAACATTACCAGCTGGAGACCAAACCCACCTTGATTGCACTCCACCATGCGTTCGCACAAAATCAACGACATGGCGATAAGCAGCGATGTACAGGCTTGGGTCCTGATTGGACCAAGGATATAAGCCTACAAGTTCCATTTCATGAGCAAAGCGAATATAAACGGGCCGGTGCGAAGCCGCCAACACTGAGCTAATCTGAGACAGTTGTGCGTCGTAGCCGCCATCAACAATGCGTTGCACTGTATTATGAAGTTCACAACGAGAGCGTATCCATGCTGTATTCCGGTTGATTGAGTCGAGCAGTGACTATTTTTACAGATGAACGCTCAGAAGTACGGCGGTCATTGGCTATACGCAGTAAAGGACTTATCTGAAAGTTCAGCAGTTATTCTGGAATTGGGAGTAATAGCAAAAACCTCACCATCAACATGGCCTAAAATTGGCTCTTCACCGATGTTAAAAGCAATGCTGGTTCGCCTCTCTGCAGGAGCGACCCCGAGCGCCATCTGAACAGCAGCTTTGGCAATAGACATCCGGGTCGGCTGACTATTAACAATATCTAAGAAGTAATTACTGGTATGGTTAACAGCAAAACGACCATACTTGCCAGCTTTTGCAGAATGAACAAGCGTTCGATCAAGTAATTGGCGAGGTTCTGTTTCACCTGATTCGAAACAGCTAAACGTCTTCAGATCCGCCAGGCTGGAAACCACACTGCGCAGCTCTTGAGTAATTTGGCCAACTAATGGTACGTTTCGAAGTCTGCTGGTGCGGTGATCGGTAGAGTCAAGACGCTGAGCAAAATCAGCCGTATAGTTAAACCCGGCGTTATTTACCGCCATAAACGTGCGCACTGTGTCATCGTCATCAACACTAACCATAAGTGGATGAATGACAACCTGATGGTCACGCTCCAACAACGCAGAAATTGCTCGTTGACCAGACATTTTACCACTGTGGATTCGGGCAAAATCATTTGCCGAACCCTGCGGAATAGCTATGAGCCGAACGGCTTCTTTTGAACTGGCGACTAAACCGTCAGCCGCTACATTGAGTGTTCCATCACCTCCAGCAACTATCATTAAATCGTTGGCTCTCAGTGCTTCTTGAATTTTATATTTTGAGTGTTGACGGTCAGCTTCGGTGCTAAGGTATGTCAGTGGCAAATCGTACATTTCACTAGCATATATTAGCTGTTTTTGGGCACGTACAAAACGCCGGCTCGTAGCTTTGAGCGGATTAAACACCACCAGACCGCGCTCGTGCGGCAGCGAAAGTTTATTCATAAATTCTATATGGTGATCTCGCGGAGAATCGAACTCCGATTGCCAGGATGAGAACCTGGCGTCCTAACCGTTAGACGACGAGACCGGGCTAGGCTTGAGGCAGTAATAATAGCCAGAAATTAGCTCGATTATCTTACCACATCTGTTAGCTTGCGTCCAGATTCCTACTAATAAGCATTAGAAGATTGCATTTAGCCGCTGATGACTAGATAATAGTGACTAGATAATGCACACACGAACAACAACACGTAAGACGGGCAATTGCTCGAGGCAGCCTGGGGGAGCCAAATAATGTTTGGTATGGGTAAAAATAAATCTGATAGCAATGTTCCGGGCAGTAAGCTATCGGCTAATTTAGAAGATGACCAACTACGTTTTAAGGTTATCATCGATAACATCGAAGACGGTGTCCTAATGATTGACAAAGACCATGTTGTACGTCTAATCAACCCTGGGGGCGCGACAATATGCGGTTGGTCTTCTGAAGAAGCGACGGGCATCGATGTTGGCAGCGTGCTGAAATTGGTTGATAGCAAAGGGGAGCCTCATAGCGACGCTGATGACCCTTTCGCCAAAGTGTTTAAAGCGGGGCTAGCGATTCGCGACAATGGCGCGTTCTTAATAAACCGTGAAAAAAAGCAGGTGCCAATCAGCCTCAACATATCGCCGCTGTTTGATAGTGATAAGCAGGTCATGGCGGCCGTGGCCGTATTTCGTGACGCCAGCGATGAACGAGCCGAGGAACAGCAACGTGCCGACTTTATTAGTACTGCCAGTCATGAAATGCGCACCCCTGTGGCGGCGATTGAAGGATATTTATCATTGGCACTTAATGCTAAAGTCTCGACAATCGATACTAGAGCCCGTGACTACCTCGAAAAAGCCCACTCCTCAACCCAACACCTCGGACAATTATTTCAAGATCTACTTACTAGCGCCAAAGCCGAAGACGGCCGGCTGACTAGCCATCCAAGCGTAGTCGAACTAGGCGGCTTTTTGGAACAGCTTACCAATGATCTGAGATTTGTGGCAGAAAAAAAGGGCTTATTCATGGACTTTATTGTTGGCTCAAGTAACACTATTAACGCCAGTAACAACGCGGTTGGTGGTGGCAAAGTCATCCGACCGCTTTACTACGTCTATGTTGACCCTGATCGCTTGCGCGAAGTCATAACTAATCTATTTGATAACGCGGTTAAATATACCCCCGAAGGTAAAGTTTCAATTGGAATCACTGGCGATGACGCTGTTGCCCAGTGTTATATTCGGGACACTGGCCCAGGTATTCCCGAAGTAGACGTTGGTCACTTATTTCAGAAGTTTTACCGAGTTGATAATTCTGCGACTCGTACAATAGGTGGTACTGGCCTTGGTCTGTTCATCTGCCGTAAAATTGTCGAATTATATAACGGCCGTATCTGGGTAGAAAGCGAATTTGGCAAGGGCAGCAGCTTTTATATTAACTTCCCCAGGCTTTCAGCACAGCAGGTAAGTAGCCTCCAGAGTTCGGCAGCTGCTTCAACTGAACTACAGCCTATAAGTTCCTTGGCCGGATCCTAGATACACGCCATAAGACACGTGATACAATAAACCTAATAATCATAAGCAATACGTATAGGAACTAATCCATGGCAAAAGTAATGCTCGTCGAAGATGACAATAACTTACGTGAAATTTACGAAGCTCGAATGCAAGCTGAGGGCTACGACGTCGTTTCCGCCAAAGACGGTGAAGAAGCATTAGTAGTTGCTAAAGCCGAAAAGCCAGAGCTGGTAATCTCGGATGTTATGATGCCCAAAATTAGTGGATTCGAAATGCTTGATATTTTGCGTAATACCGATGGCCTAAAAGACGTTAAGGTCATTATGCTGACAGCTCTTGGGCAAGCCGATGACCAGCAACGGGCGGACCGCCTAGGAGCTGACCGTTATTTGGTAAAATCACAGGTGACACTAGAGGATATTGTTAATGTCGCGCATCAGCTACTTGGTGATTTGCCAGATGAAGTCTCAGCTGAACCAGTCATAGCGGCTACGGCTGAACCAGTCGCAGTGGCTACGGCTGAACCAGTTGCTACTACTGTGGAGCCTCCGGTGGCAGTCGCACTTGCTCCAGCACCCGAGCCTGAGGCGACAACACCTGCTGCTGTACCAGTTGCGGCAACGCCTATTGTGGCCGACCCAGAACCAGCCTTGGATACAACTCAAGCAAGCCAAGCTCTTGTTGTTGCACCACTAGCAGCAGACGAGTCTGTATTACCCCAAACTAGCTTTAGTGCCGTTCAGGTTGAGCCTCCTGCAACAGCTGTTGCAGCTAATCCAACGGCGGTAGCTGAGCCATCAGCAAACGATGCAGTACCTGCTAATGCTGGCGATGGCGCGCAGTCTAGTGCTCAGGAAGAAGCTGTAGTTGAAGCTCAGATAGAAGATTTTGTAAGTGGCGCGACCAGCAATGCACCTGCGCCAGTTGTTGCTGAAGTAGCGCAGCCTAGCGCAACTGCCGAGCAGGACACTAACGCGGCGACTGACGATAAGATTATGGCTGACGCGGTAAGCAATCTCGTGTCTAATACCACCGCAGAGCCTGTACCCATGCCTCCGGCAGCGGAGCTAGTAATCACACCCTCACCCGAGAGCGTCGTCGCCCTATCGCCAGCTGAAGAAACTGCTGCCACAGGCGCGCCGGTTCCTGATGCGAGTGTGTCAATGATTGCCGGTAAAAAAATAATCTCACCGATGTCCGATGCTGCTGCTAAGCCCAACTTGAACGACTTACTTGCTAAAGAAGAAGCTAAAGAGATTGCAGCCAAGACCACCAGTGAGGCCATTCCAGCGCCAGTCTATTCTGCGCCCCCAGTTGATACATCCAACAAGCCCGATCCAAGTAGTATATCTCTGTAAGGTATTCCTAAGTCGTTGATGAGCTTTACAGCATGGCCAAAGCAATTTAGACTCTAAACTATGCGCATAAACAAATATATAGCCAGTGGCACTCAGCTAAGCCGCCGGGCAGCAGACGCCGCAATTGTTGAGGGCAGGATACTTATAAACGACAAACCGGCTGATGCTGGCAGCCAAGTTGGTGACTTGGATATCGTGACACTTGACGGCCAGCCGATTTTTGCTGATAAGCAGCTTATAACCATTATGCTCAATAAGCCCTTTGGGTATGTCGTGTCGCGTGATGGGCAGGGCAGTAAAATAATATACGATCTGTTGGCGCCACAGTATCAGCAACTCAACCCGGTTGGACGACTTGATAAAAATTCATCTGGGTTGCTACTACTTACAAATGACGGTGCGCTAGCCAACGAGCTTACTCACCCCCGTTATGCCAAAGTAAAAGTCTACGAGATTCGCCTTAACCAGCCATTAGCCCCCTTGCATCAACAAATGATTAGCGATCGCGGTTTAAGCCTTGATGATGGGCTAAGCAGATTGCAACTCGAAAAGCTTGACGACGCGGGCAATGATTGGCGTGTAACTATGACCGAAGGTCGTAATCGCCAAATTCGCCGAACTTTTAGTGCCCTCGATTATACCGTTACAAGGCTGCATCGCACGCACTTCGGTAGCTATCAACTAGGCGACTTAGCCAAGGGCAAAATAAAAACGCTATAATAAACAGGGTCTGAAACAATAATTATAACCTGTCAATAGTCACCCACATCTGTTACAATAGGAGTAATGTCTAAAAAATTACCTATTGTAGCAATCGTCGGACGAGCCAATGTCGGCAAGTCTAGTTTGTTCAACGCGATTTTGGAGCGCCGCGAAGCAATCGTTGCCCGTGAAGCCGGCACAACTCGCGATAGCATCATGGCTAAAGCCAGCGTCTACCTAGAAGACGAATACACAGTTGACGGCGACCAAGCACGCCAAGATTTCTGGTTAGTAGATACCGCTGGCATGAAAGACGCTGAGGACGACTTTGAGTTTACGATTCAAGAGCAAATTACCCAGGCTGCTGACAGCGCTGATGTTATCTGGGTGATGGTAGAAGCGGACATTCCCATCACGGAAGACGACCGTCGGGTCGCCAAGATGGCTCTAAAGAGTAAAAAGCCAGTCTTTTTGATCATTAATAAGATCGACAAAGCCAAAGGGGCTGACCTTAGCGGTTTTGATAGGCTTGGTATCAAGCCCATTATTCGCACCTCTACGACTCAGCAAATTGGTATCGACGAACTTATAAACAAATTACTAGTTGTTATAGAAAAGGGAACTGAAGAGCCTGACGATAATCGCTTGCGCGTAGCGCTGCTTGGTCGTCCAAACGTCGGTAAATCACAGTTATTCAATACCCTATCAAAGAAGCAGCAGGCTATTGTCGCTGACCGCGCCGGCACCACTCGTGACATCAACCACTCTGTTATTCGCTACCTCGGTCGTGAAATAGAAATTCTCGATACCGCAGGTATACGACGCTCAGGTAAAATTGAGGTTGGTATTGAACGATTTAGCGTAATTAGGGCTATTAGCGCTATCGAACAGGCCGATGTCTGCTTCTTACTTATGGATGTTAATGAGCTACACGTTCAACTTGACCAGAAAATTGCTGGCATGATCAAAGACGCCGGCAAGGGCCTTGTGTTGGTGGTTAGTAAATGGGACATTGCCGAGGAAAAAGATGCCTTTACGCGCGATTCATTAGCCCCACAAATCGCCCATGATTATGATTTTGTACCTTGGGCTCCTCTGATCTTTACCTCTGCTGTCTCTGGCCAAAACGTGACTAAACTATTCGATCTAGCGCTCGAGATCGATGCGGCACGTAATACCAACGTAAGTACCCGCGAACTCAATGTATGGCTGCGACAAATGGTAGACGCCCATCCTCCGGCAGGGTTGAAGAACCGTGCGCCCAAGCTCAATTACATGGTGCAAGAAGAAAATAGCGTACCGGCCTTTAAGATCTTTGGTAGCCATACTAAGTTTCTGCATTGGAGCTACAAAAGGTACCTCGAAACACAGTTACGCCGCAAGTATGGCTTTGAAGGGACCGCGTTGCAGCTATGGTTTATCGAAAAGCACATTACTCACAAACACGGTAACAGCCCAACCAAAGAGCCCCGCAGCAACCGTCAGCAGCGCTACAAGCCGTCTATGACCGGAAAAGATAGCAAAACCACCCGTATCCACAAAAAAGCTGCTACTAGCTTTAAAACCCCCGCCAAATAATGTCACGGCTGTTCCGTCGCAAGTCACCACAACCTCAGCCTCAAGAGATAGCAGGGCAGTGGTCGTCATCTACCCCAGAAGACTCTGCGCGCGTCGTCAAAGTTCTAGAATTGCTACGGGCGAAAAACGAACGGACAGTTAAAGATATAGAGGAGCTATACGCCGCAGATTACGGTAACGGTGAATCTGCCGATATCCCCGGAGGTTACCACCAAAGAGCCGATTTGCTCATTGACCGTTTTCGGCCCCAACCAGCTGTTATATACCACCCTGGCAGTCACCTTGACCTCGGCGTTGCAAAGCGCCACCCACATACGCGTGTCATGCATGTTGATAAAGAGCAGTGGGTAATTGATCTTATGCAACAGGGTGGCTACGAAGCTCACGCAGCCGACCACAACCAATTCATCCCTGACACAGCTGCCGATGTCACCATTTTATTCAACGCCGGACGCATACCAAATGACCAACTTCTTAAAGTCACGCAGCATGATGGATTAGTAGTCGTCAACAACTATCATTACGCCGCCACATACATGGCACTCTATTGTCCAGATTTTAAACTGGTGGGCGCCATCGAGCCCGATGACCCACTCACAATTCTGAGTGACTTCGACATGAGTCGGCTAGGCGTCATACCAGCACCAAATGAAATCGTTTGGCCTGCGTACGCTGACACCATCTTTGCATTTCAACGCCAAGCTAGCGCCCAGTAGTTTATACTTGTAGATATGGGACTTTTCCAACAGCGGCCGCAAACATCTGACCCCATCAACTATGTGACAATTGGCATGAACAAGACGATGCTCATAGTCGGGCTCGGTAACATCGGCGCCGAATACAATGGCACCCGCCACAATATCGGTTTTGCCTGCGTCGACAATTTCGTGCGTGCCAACACTCTCGATGCATGGATCCTCAAAAAAGACCTAAAATGCCATCTCAGTACCGGCCGCATCGGTGAGGTTCGAATCTATGCAATAAAACCAACGACCTTTATGAACCTTAGCGGGGAAGCCGTGCAGGCTGTAGCTGCTTTTTATAAAATTCCACCAGAGCATATCGTTGTTCTACACGATGAACTCGACATTGATTTTGGCGGGATCCGTATGCGAGTAGGTGGCAGTGCTGCCGGGCACAATGGTATAAAATCTATTTCTCAACAGCTTGGCGTAGAAGAGTACGGACGCGTGCGTATTGGCATCGGGCCCAAACACCCAGCTCGAATTCCCAGCGAAAAATTCGTTCTGCAAGCATTCTCCGTTGATGAGCAAGCCCAGATCAAAAATCTTGCCCAAGAAGTCAACGCCATCCTATCTGAATACACCTACAGCGGAGCATTGCCGAACGAAACCCGGAATTTCCTAGTTTAGTAAGCACTAAAAAAGGCCGATGAGAGGGGGTGGGCACCGCTCATCGACCTATTTTAGTGCAGAAGCCCATCTTGGGAGACGAACTTCTGCGTAACATCCCTTCAACCCACCCCAGCGAAGCATCATTGTCTAAAATTAATGACATGTGCCGATTGCCCCGAAGGACACTCACCATTTAGGCTCACTTTGAATTGGGGACCTCTGACTTTCGCGTGAAGCGAATGGGAGGGATCTGTTAAAGGGGTTAGTATGCTTTAGAACGTTGTCCGCTCAGGGGCGGATAGCTAGAGAAAGTGGAGGGTAACAACTTGGCCTTAGCACGCTCTAAAACAATCTAACAAATTGTTAGAATTGGGTATAAAAGGTACAAGAATCACCACGACTAATAGTTATAGGATTCACAACTTGCTATTTTAGCAAAAGAGTGTCTTTATGTCAATACTAAAAAATGTTTGCATAACTATTACAAGAGGCTAATGCTTAATATGTACAACCAAAATCAATTGTTAAATAGAGCTTAAATTACGTGCAAACTTGTTGCAGCTTCACTACACTGACCGATATTTTAACTTCTAAGTAATGTCGAATTCTGAATCTCGAGATATGGCATACACAAAAAATAAGCTTCGCCCAAGCGTGTGTAGTCATAGAGCTTGATACCTTACCCATCCATTGCAGGAAAACGATTTATGAGCTCCCAAATTAAAGTTACGGCTTTGCTGAAAGCTTTCTCGCGAAAAGAGGTTGGGGTAGTGTTCTACTTTTGGAGATGATATATCTCGAGATTCAAAATTCTGGAATGCTAAGGTGTCATAAATTTATGGAGTCTTAAAAGTTGATTGAAATATTAACTTCAGAAATCCAACAGGTGCAAGGCGCTCCATGTAGTACAAGGCAGACCAGCAGCTTATACAATAGAAAAATGAGTTGCAGCTGGCTAGCAAATACATGTCATAGAGAAGCCCGACTGTTAGCCATGGTAGACTTATAATTATGAAGCTTATGATTATGCTTGGCGTGACCGTTTTTGGTACAATTGGTGGCTGGATTGGCGCCGCGATGACCCATGGTAACTGGTTTAGTGGCTGGAGCATTTTGTTGGGTGGCGCCGGTTCGCTAGTTGGCATCTGGGCAGGCTACAAAGCAGGCCAGTATCTAGGCCAGTAAACACCGGCTATTCTTATATATAAGTTGCATTATGTGGGCAAATGCGGTTACATGAAGTACGTTATGCCCAAAAACCTAGTTATCGTAGAGAGCCCAGCCAAAGCCAAAACCATTGAAAAATTTCTTGGTCCTGACTACGTTGTTAAGTCCAGTTTCGGACATATTCGCGACCTGCCTAAAAAGGGTCTCAACATCGATATAGAGAACAATTTTGAGCCACACTACGAAGTTAGCGCTGACAAAAAGAAAGTTGTTGCCGAGCTCAAAAAGCTCGCCAAAGGAGCTGAAGTCTGGTTAGCATCCGATGAAGACCGTGAAGGGGAGGCGATTGCCTGGCATCTAGCCCACGCCCTCAAGCTTGATCCTGCCAAAACGAAGCGTATTGTCTTCCACGAGATTACTAAAACCGCAATTGAAGCTGCTATCAAGAATCCTCGAACCGTCAATCTCGAATTAGTAGACGCCCAACAGGCGCGCCGTATACTTGACCGTCTAGTGGGCTACGAACTGAGCCCAGTTCTCTGGAAAAAGGTGCGCACGGGTCTGAGCGCTGGTCGCGTTCAGTCAGTCGCAGTTCGGTTGATCGTAGAGCGTGAGCGCGAAATCCGCGAATTCTCAGCTGCTAGTAGTTACAAAATTACTGCAATTTTTAAGACTAATCGAGCTGATTTACCTGCTGAACTTAGCGTCAAACTTAAATCCGCTGAAGAAGCCACAGAATGGCTTGAAAGTATCGTTGACGCAAGTTATCAAATCTCGGATATCGCGACTAAGCCCAGTACTAGAAGCCCGGGTGCGCCGTTCACTACTAGTACGCTTCAGCAAGAGGCCAGCCGCCGCTTAGGCTATAGTGTTCGGCAAACAATGACTCTTGCCCAGCGCCTATACGAATCTGGTGCTATCACTTATATGCGTACCGACAGCACAATCCTGTCAAACTTAGCCCTAAATGCAGCAGACAAATATATTACCTCAAATTTTGGTAATGAATACCACAAACAACGTCAATTCAAAACCAAGAACAGTAGCGCACAAGAAGCCCACGAGGCCATACGTCCAACTGAATTCCGCACACTAGAAGCTGGCGGGGACGATGCCCAAATCAAGCTTTACAAACTGATCTGGCAACGCGCTGTCGCCAGCCAAATGACAGAAGCTAAGCTCGAGCGCACCGAAGTTAGCATCGACATATCTGGCAAAAAAGAAGTGTTTGTGGCCAAAGGTGAAGTATTGCAATTTGATGGTTTCATGAAAGTTTACGGCGGAGGCAAAGACGATACGCTACTGCCAGCGGTAGCTATTGGCGATAAACCAACGCGTGACAGTGCCACCGCAACCGAAACATTTAGCAGGGCACCCGCGCGTTACAGCGAGGCGGCACTAGTAAAGAAGCTCGAAGAGCTCGGTATTGGTCGACCGTCTACCTACGCTCCAACAATTACCACCGTTCAAACACGTGGATACGTCGAAAAGACTGACCTAGAGGGCGCTGAGCGTGATGTAACCGTTATTAGCCTGATTGCACAAGCAGTATCAAAAGAGACAACTAAGACCCCGTATGGCGCCGACAGGAACAAGCTAGTGCCAACACCAATTGCCGAAATAGTCACTGACTTCCTGGTCAAATATTTCCCAAGTATCGTTGATTATGACTTTACAGCCAAAGTCGAAGCCGACTTTGATAATATCGCCGATGGTAAACAACAATGGTCAAGTATGATTAGTGACTTCTATAAAGGCTTCCATCCGCTTGTCGAGAATTCAGCTGACATCTCTCGCTCAGAAGTGTCTCAGGCCCGAGATATTGGCAAGGATCCGAAGACTGGCGACACAATTTACGCTCGATTTGGCCGCTACGGTCCTATGCTTCAAAAGGGTGAAACAGATAACGAAGAGGTTAAGCCCGCTTTTGCCCCAATGCCAACTGGCGCTACTATCGATACAGTTACGCTCGATCAAGCTCTTGAAATGTTTAAGTTACCTCGCATGGTTGGCCAAACACCAGAGGGCGAAGATATTAAAGCTAACATCGGTCGTTTTGGCCCATACGTGCAAGTTGGCAAGGTTTTTGTATCTATAAAGCCTCTCGATCCCCGCACTGTCACTCTAGAAGAAGCCCTCGAGAAATACGCCGAAAAACTTACCAAAGACGCCGCCAAAAACATTGCTGGATTTTCATCCGGCATCAAAATACTCAATGGTCCATATGGTCCTTACATCACTGACGGCAAGAAGAATGCCCGAATCGCCAAGGATGTTGATCCACTGAGCATTACCGAAGCTGAAGCCAAGAAAATGATCAAAGAAGCCCCTACCAAAGGCAAGGGCAAGCGCTTCACCAAGCGCGCCCCAGGCGCCAAGACCGCTCGCACAGTCAAAGCCGGCACCACCAAGCGCAAAGCCCCTGCAAAGAAGTAATTAGCGCAGCCTACTATTGTATTTGTACTATATATATTGTATTATATATGGATGGACAAGAATGCAGCATTTAATTATGTTGAAAACTTTCAGGCTGAACTAGCAGTTATCGGTGACGATGTGGTGCGCGCCAAATACGAAACAATGAGCAGCCAACTGCCTGAGCATCAAGCTGCTCGCACCGCATTGCTTGGCGAGCTGGCAGTACAAATTAGCGCTCTGACAACCGAATGGACAGCCGATCGGCTCGATCAACAAATACCACCATTCGCTCAGATATCGCCCAAAGAATCAACACCGGAAAATATAATTAACGGCGTGGCGCGCACTCCCGAAGAAGAGCATGCGATCAGCTGGGCTAGTGAACTATGGACAAACTATCATCAGCCTATACATCAGCTAAAGGCCTCGAAGCGCCGGGCGGCCGAACAACGACTGGATCGTCAGTTAGCCCGTGCTATCAGTGAGCAGACACCTAGTGGCGCGCATATGGCGCATGACGGCGCACTACTAAATAGTGCTTATTATGGTTGCTGGGTAGCAGAGTGGGCGCGTCAGCCCGACGATCGAACCGAACGTTTTATAAAAACCGTCACTGAGACTTTGGGCACAGAAGTTCGTGACAATTGGCAGCAGGTACCGCATGAAACATTGCGGAATTGGGTAAGCTCGGATGTCGCGGTGTCACCGCTGTTACCACCTGAGTTACCCGTGCTCAATGTTGGGCACCTACTGCTCAAAGAATATTTCAAAGGTCCGGGTACTTCCACTGAAATTATTGATGCAGGCAGCACATTTATTGAGGCCAGTCTAGATTTTATTCCTAACAGCCAAATAAATAGCCTTAAATACGCCGCCAAAATTATCAATTTCGAAACTGATATTATCCCTTGGGGCTCTCGTTTTTGCGAGACTACATTCGCCTTTCCACGAGCATCTATTGGCGCGCCCGAAGCTTATGCGCAAGCAGCTATTTTCTGCGAAGCGGCATTAAAAACATACATATTTTGCTACGGTGTAGTGCCTCCAGCAATCATATCTTCAGCCATGAAAGACCTGCTTCAGCAACCATCTTTCGCCAAGCTCCAGCAACAAATTTACCAGGAGTTTTCCAGAGGTACGGCAAGCCCTAAGGAGCTTGATCGACTACAGCGACATGTTAGGAGTACCGACCCGGGATCAACCAGTTTTTTGCAATCATTTTCGGAGCAATACCACCCGGACGGCAACATTGTAATTCCCGGGGATGATGACCCAAAATTCAAGGCCATCAATGATGCTCTCTACCGTGGATACGACCTGCTTGGACGCAAACTGGACGCTTACATTGGATATCACTTCGGTACCAATCTATCACCGACTGAATTTCCAGGGGTCAAAATACGTGGAGTCGCCTCGGTTCCATTGCCTGATGGCCTGATGTTTGACGTACTTTTGCCTGAGGGCATCGAAACTAATGACAAAGAAGACTTAATGTACGCTACACTCGAAGCCACGCAGAATCTGCTAGCAGGTGAGTCAGACGAAATGCAGGCCTTTCGACAAGTTCGTGCAGCGAATTTATGCCACATTCGACCGCTTTTACGCCTGCCAATCCAGACGAACTTCTTGCCGGAATCTACGTTGATCCAGCTACGCGAACGAGTCAAGGCTGATGACGTGATGATCCATGAGCTTACTGAGCTTGCAGCCATTGGAATGCCCGAGCCACTATTGCCAGAGGGCGTAAGCGCGATTGATATGATTCGAACATTAACTGCCACGATCCGTACCAATCCCAACCGATTCGTTGGCCATCAAGGTATTCGATTTCCATTATCTGACCCTGTTCTGACCAGTCGTGGACTTCAGCAGATAGACATGAAACGCCTTGAAGACAATCGCCTCAGAATCAGCCTCAAGCGACACGCCGCTAAGCCAATCGTGTTTCATGCCGATGCTAGCACGCTAGAACTACTGTCAGACGGCAGGGCAGTGCATATGGCCTACGAAACAACTAAACTGTGGTACCTCAGCTTGAGCATGCTTAGCGAATGGATGACCCGTCCGGCCGTTGAAACCAGCGAGGGCATGGTTGAAGAAGGCCGAGAAAACCCTGTAGGGGTGGGGCATTTTGGTTATCTCAGAGTTGAAGAGAATGGTAAAAAATATCAACGAGGTACTGCGCAGTGGTATGTCTTCTTAGATGAGCAAAACGGCGATCTGGACGAAGCCAGCGCGCGACGAGCGCTGAAGGATCCAACTGGCAAAGGCCGAAATTCTACCTATTACGGCGAGCGGTCTGATGCTATCGAACGTGAGCCCTTAGAAATCTATATCGCGCCACCACCATTCATCCCACATCACCGAGATTGATCAAATCTATGCCCATATTTTGGGTTATACACAAAGGGATGAGATAGTAACATTTTTACAACATAGACTAAGCATATACGTCATAATTGTGCTAGAATAGGTATTAGAACGATAAATGATCAAATGTGATTGACTTTTAAAAATTTAAGTTATATAATACTTGTAAATATAGTAAGTATTTAAGAAAGAGTCCGACCCCTATGGCCGAAGCTGTAACTACCGAATCTACCCCCGTAACATTGATCACTGAGACAATTGTGACCGAAGTTCTGGCAACGATCGACCGTGAGCGAGAACGCGAGATTATCGCTCGCCGCTTTGGTTTGTTTGACCGCAAAGAGACGTTAGAGCAGATTGGTGAAATGCTTGGCATAACCCGTGAGCGCGTCCGTCAGCTAGAGAAGTCAGTAATTACTCGACTCAAAACAACTGCGCAACAGGGCAGTGTACCTCACATTTCTGACTTTCAAAACCGTTTACTGACTCTGTTAGATACCAAAGGTAATGTCGCACGTGTTAGTAGTTTAACTGCCGTAATAAGCAACGCTCCAAGTCGTGAAGAGCAGGCACGCGTAGCATTCTTGGCGCAGCTATGCCCCCTGCTAGTAGTCGTCTCGGAGGATGATAACTTTCATAACGCAGTCGGCATCAAGAAAGTGCGTGATGAAAAGGCTCTAAAAGCTGCCGTCAATAGCCTCGTTGCCACAATCAAAGAGCTTGGTGAGCCAAAATCAATCGAAGAAATTACCGCCGCCACCGACCTTGAAGACGCAATCGAAACAGCCGCTTTAGCTAGCACCTCGAAGCTATTAGCTACCTTAAACAACCGCTGGGGACTCATCAAATGGCCAATGGTTAACCCTAAGAATATTCGTGACAAAATTTACGTTATTCTCAAAGAAAATGGCAAACACATGCACTTCAACGAGATTGCAGACGCCATCAAAGACAGTGAATTTAAGCGCAAAGACGTTACCACTCAAGCTATCCACAACGAACTAATCAAAGACAAGCGCTTCGTGCTGATTGGTCGAGGTATATACGCTCTGAAAGAATGGGGTTACGAAAAGGGCACAGTCGCTGATATCATCACCGAAGTACTCAAAGAAGCAGGCGAACCACTACACCGCGACGAAATCGTTAAGCGCGTGCTAGCCAGCCGCTTCGTCAAAGAAACCACTATCCTGTTAAATCTTCAAGGCAAGCCGCAGTTCAAACGCGTAGCTAAAGCTACATACGAACTATCTGAGTAGTTTTACTTAAGTAATGCCAGTCGTTCCTTCATTCTTAACAGAAAGCGAATACAGCGCCGTTGCTCGCAACATGCTGGTTGCCAACCCCAAATTGCTATCTGCTACCATAGACGTTAGTGTTGGCGATGAAGCAGAACAACTTCTTCCATGGACTTATGACACATCGTTTGCACGACAAATGAATGATCTGAATAGGCCAGGTTATGGCACACAGTCTCTGCCAGATATATATGCGGTAACACTCAATTCAGCTGTTCCCGTGTCAGATTCTATTCGCGGTTATTACAAAAAACTAGAGCAGGCCTGTCCACCAATAATTGGCATAGATGCCAACAGTGTTGACGGTTTTCGTTTTTTTCTTGGAGAAAAGCAAAGGCAGCTTAGTGCTCGACAACTCTCACACGTTGCTCAGTTAGCCTTAGCTGGCACAAAAGACGCTCATGTTTGCATCATTGACCAATTTGTCGCGAGCGGCCGCACAATCGCCATAGCAGCCGAGATGCTGTACGCCAGCGGTGCGGGCCAAGTAACTGCTATTCGTGGAAAATGGTATACAGATGCTATGAAGCCACCTAAAAAAGCCGAAATACAGGATCTGACTTCGCGTCACGCATCATTTATGCATGGTGTTGGCCGACTTGCCGCCACACACAGCTTAGCACTAATAAGTTGAACGTTTTACGAACAGGGTATACGTATAGCCGCCGTGGGGTATCACAGAATTTGATAAGCAAAAGCATTATGTGGAGTTATGGACAGGTTAGTAGTCTTAAATGCCTAAAATTTTAAAATAACTATAGGTAGGGACTAAATAATTTTTATTGATACTGCAAGGGGGGCTCACATCAAGATGGTAACTGCATGTCGCACAATATATCTTTTACGACTCGAATATAGGGCTGAGGGTTGATCACAGGTATGTCTTCTGCAGGGGACTTTCAAGTACTGACGCCGTATTTTGTTTATTATTTACTTACTACTGCACAACGAGCATCATCTGTTAATCTACACTTACGCCTATTAGTTTAGCGGCTCTTCTGCCTAGTGTCTGGTTGTGATTTATGGCACTAGAGACTTATATTTGACTTTTCCACAGTTACGTCGTGAAAACTTTACTTTTCACAGCTATTTTGCAGATATTTGACATCCCCTGCTTTTCTATACTTTTATATAGTTTTTTGACATTTATTAATATTGATATGTTTATATGTTTTTTTATTTGAACGCAGTTTTAATAAACATGAACAAAATACGAACTACAGCGGGGCAACGGAGGAGTGACATTCTAAAACGCTAATACCGCTACTAGTCTTTGCTACCATTTACTGGTAATATGCCCGGCCATCGACTCGAACATCTATGTAGTGTGCTGGAGTGATGCTCTCCCCTGTTAAACGCTGTTGTACAGCTAAAAAGCTGCCTACCTGTAATTTGGCAGAGGCTGCATGCAAGTTGAACTTCACGAAGTAAGGCTTGCCACTAATAGCCACGTCAAGCTCGTTAGCAGCTGTAGGAAGCGTCATTTCAGTTATAGTCACCTGTTTTGCCTGCAAACCTGCAACTACTGTCTGGATGAAGCTTATATCGTTACTACTGAGAACTTGGCTATTAAGCGCCAGCTTAAAGCCACTTTGATCGTTAACAGATGGTAGCCCCAAGACGACTGCTTCTGGACTCGTCGGCGCTAAA
The DNA here is from genome assembly GCA_038230395.1 of Saccharimonadales bacterium (SeqCode). Classification (GTDB taxonomy): domain Bacteria; phylum Patescibacteriota; class Saccharimonadia; order Saccharimonadales; family UBA4665; genus JBDSWU01. The sequence goes on from JBBRNI010000005.1 coordinate 50,824, forward strand.
ACCTTACCGCTAGTATCAAGCACGAAAGAGCCGGTTAAATTATGAAGAATGAGTGCCGGTTGTGTGTAGCTAATATAAACGATGGGTCGATGAGATAACAATGGAAGCGTCAGCGTCGCACTAGCTAGTTCTGGGTACCTAGTCAGCAGCTCACGACTGAGCTTAACACTGTCAATCGTGATCTTGTTGTGGTTGAGCAATGAGCTATTCAATAGCTCAGTTGCAGTCGCTTGGTAGGCGGCTTGGTTATGAAACAGACTGCTGCGATTAGCCGGGCCAATCTGTTGTAGTTTGACGTCACTGGACAAGGTCAGCGCGCTGAACAAACTGGCTAAACCTACAATCAGCAAAATGCCCAGACCAAATCTTTGCAGCCAAAAATTACCAATAGTTTTAGCTGCCGATCCAATAACTTGGCTGCGAAACTTGGCGCCATCACGACCAGTGTTAGTTGTCTGATCTGAACGCTGGGTATGATATGAAAATGTCTGAGCTATAGTGCGCCGTGACTCAGTTTGGTCCGGGCGCAACCGTTGGCGCAGTGTCGCTTGTTTATTTTTTTTCTTGATGTGCACGCTACTACTTTCCTGCTTGTTCAATTAAAATAGCTGCTAAATCCTGCGCCGCGTTTGGTCGAGCTAGTGTATTTAGGGTTTTGCCAAGCTCCGCTCTCTGCTCAGAACTGTCGAGTAGCTCTGATATCGTCTTGGCTAGTCTGCCCTCCTGCTCGGCTTGCAACTCTGTTAATTGAAGAACAGCTCCTATTTTGGCCAGTTGCTGATTATTTTTGACGTTCCATATTAGTTGCGGTGAAGGAATTATCAGACAGGCCTTAGATTGGATTGCCCATTCAGCCATATTAGTAGCCCCTCCCCGGCCAATAATAACATCGGCAGCACCACTGTAACGATACAAATTATCCAGGAAACCTCTTACCACTACTCGCTGTCGCTCCGAAGTACCCAGTATCTTGTTATACGACTCACTCAGCGCCGTTTCTAGGGTCCTGCCCGCCACATGAACAATCGTTAAGTTTGGGTGTCGCTTGAGTAACAAAGGCGCGGCCTCCAGCACAAATTGGTTAAGCTGATGCGCTCCATTGCCTCCACCGGTAATAAATAACATACGTCCAATAGTCGGGACACCTATTTGCCTTCGGTAGTCGGACTGTAAGCTAGGGGTTACTGCCCGGTAATCAGGGCTAAGCGGGATACCAACCTTGATAGTCTTAGCCGCAATATAGGGGTAGGTGCTGGCTTCAAACGCCACGGCGTGCAGTCTTGCCCAACGCGCTATCAAGCGATTTGCTAGGCTGGGCGTACTATCTGAATCATGGGTGATATAAGGCACGCCGCACAAGCGGCCACCTAGAGCAACTGGTACGCTTACGAAGCCTCCTCGAGTAAAGGTTATCTGGGGCCGCAAGCGCCGCATCAATCGCCAGCTCTGGATGAGTCCAATGGCAATGTAACCTAGGTCACGGATGTTTAGAAACAGAGTCTTCAGATCAAATATTTGGCGTATTCCTAAGCCGTGATAGCGTCTAAACTTACCCGCACGCACAGTGTATACCTCATCAATATTTGGATCTTGAGCTGGAATGTCAGCTAATCGATCGCCCTTTTGACCGATGTAAATTATCGTAATCGTAGGATCAGCTGCTTTTAGTGCCGTTGCAACAGCCAGAACTGGCGTAATATGCCCACCGGAACCGCCACCGGTAACAACAACTTTAATAGTCGGGCCTCCTGAATGCCTGTAAGTTACGGCTTGGTCGGTTCGAGAGTTCAACAGCGCGGGGAGAACTAAGCGCTGTGTAACGCGAAACCTGAAAGACTAAGCCCACAGCTGCCGCAATAAAGACCACACTAGTGCCCCCATAGCTAATAAACGGTAAGGTTATGCCCTTGAGCGGTAATAGTCCGACCATTGCGCCAATATTAATCAACGACTGGACACTTAGCCACGCTAGTACGCCAATCACCAGTAGCCTGCTAAAGGCATCACTAGAACGTTCTGCAATCGTCTTGAGCCGGCTAAAGAAGCCCACAAAAACAGCCAGTAAAATGACACTTCCGATAAAGCCGAACTTTTCAGCAAATATAGCAAATATAGAGTCATTGGCAGCCTCCGGTACATAGCCATAGGCCTGTGCTCCACCCCCGAGACCAGCACCAACAATACCGCCACTACCAACACTAATCAATGCCTGACAGGCCTGATACCCGGCGTTCTGGCAATCTGATTCTGGATGCATAAAGGTTGTCAAACGCTGACGTCGGTAGCCAGATGGCAAAATCACTAAGGCCAAACCAATCGCTAATATGCCAGCGAACATCATCAAACGTTTCATCGGCAAGCCAGCTATAAAACACATCGTGCCGGCCATAGCTACCATAACGCCCATCGACCCGAGATCTGATTGGGCATGTAGTTTTTGTGGGCCAGCAATAATAATACCCATAACGACAATAGCAATAATCAACGGTTTAAATGTTTTAGCACTATCCGATAATAATTTAGAGCTAATCCGCTCGGCTAAAAAGCCAGCTAGCGCGATAAGCACGGCGAACTTTACAAGCTCAACTGACTGAAACGACAAGCTACCACCAAGCCTTACCCACCGGTGCGCAGGATAAGCTGGGTTTACTGGTAACAATAGTGCGAGCATGGTAGCTACCCCGGCTAATATTAATAGCGGCTTGTAGGCTTGACGCCACCACCTGAGCGGCACTTGAGCGGTAGCAATAAAGGCCACAATACTAAGCGTAATAGCCAGTAGCTGTTTGCCAACATAGTAGGTGTTACTTACGTGGTTAGCTACTGCCAGCGCCGGGCTAATTGCATACACCACCACTAACCCTGTAGCCAGCAATATGGCACTGAATATTAGTAACCAATAATCTGGACGGTGTCGCCTACCGAGGTTAAGTTCTGTCGATTGACGCGTCAATGGTCGCCTACTTCTTTGGCTTCTCATGCGGCTGCTAGGTGGCACCTGCGGCCCCATGGCTTAAACTCCCCGTCCCAAAAGAAAGACCATAATCCCCAGCACACCAGAGACTTGGCCCAAAATCCAAAAACGCATTGTGACCTTTGTTTCAGGCCAACCGATAGCTTCGAAGTGGTGATGGATAGGTGATGATAAAAACACTTTTTTACCATTACGTAATTTTCTCGAAGTCCGGTTAATAATAACTGAGCCCGTTTCCATTACATATACAGCCCCAATAATTGGAAGTACGTAAATAGTATCTGTTTGCAAGGCGATAATACCCAAGGCAGTACCTAATGCAAACGAGCCAACATCCCCCATAAAGAACCGAGCCGGATAAATGTTGAACCACGTGTAGCTAAGTAATGCGCCAATAATGGTCAGGCAAAAAGCCGCTAAGGCATACTTGCCTTCGATGACACAGATTAAGGCGTAGGCCGCGAACGAAGAAGTCAGCAAGCCACCCGCTAGGCCATCAAGTCCATCGCTAATATTAACGGAGTTAGCTGTAGCGATTACCACTAACCAAAACAAACCAATCACTAAGGCTCCGATGTGCCAGTGGTGAATGATTGGCAAGTAGACTGATGTAACCCCTAACTTGTTATAAAACCACCAACCGCCAGCTAGTAGAACTACGCTGTACAAGGCAAATTTAACAGAAGCAGTCATTCCAGCGACTTTGCTAGTTCCACGGATATTCATAATATCGTCAACGAGCCCAATAAAGCCGGCAGCCAACATACCTGCCAGCGGTAGCCATGTTTCACTCCGGTGCAGGTTACCAAATAGCGTTACAAGTGTAATAGCCGCGATAAATATCAAACCAGCCATATTTGGTACGTTTCGCTTGTGCTTGGCGGCGTGTAGCTTGGCGTAGACAGTTGCTGCCCCGCCCGACCAGGCTTCTGTACGCTGCTTTTTCCACCATTCATGTTTATAGGCTAAATTTGTGAAGACTGGCGTCAGCGCCATTGCTAGCAAAAAGCTCAAAAAACCAAGCAAGAAGATATGCACTAGGGTGTTGGTGTGGACGGCTATATACAATGTTTTTGACATGATGAAATTTGTACTAAGTATACCATTTCACACGATAATTTACTGCTTAGGTGACACATAAGAATTATTAATTAACATATGCGCCAAATTAACAAAGACCGGCTGAGCCGCCGCCGTACCTGCATAATAGTCAACAACCGGTTTCTGCATGTAAACACATATAACGTACTGCACTTTGTTGCCGCCAACAAATCCTAAATAGGTTCCGTTGAATTCTGTATCTGAATAAACTCCTTTAACAGCCAGCTGCGCGGTACCAGTTTTGCCACCAACGATATACTTTGTCTGATCAAAAGCTGGCTGTGGATTGTGATGCTGCAACGAATACTGTAACATCGGTGCTAAAGCCTGTCCGGTCGACACCTTAAAATCATTGGATTTTACTATTTTGGATGATTGCGGTGTGGATTTACCACTACTGTCAGTCACAGCGTCAACAAGATGTGGCTGATAATAAGTACCGCCATTAAGCACTGCTGAGAGGGCTGCGGACATCTGGATCGGAGTAGTTAATATGGCCTGGCCAAATGACGTCTCGGCATAAGTCAGGTTGATTGCTGAGCCAGTATCATTAGGGCCAGTAACTAGTCCGCCGGACTCGTAGCCCTGCTCTACGCCAGTTGGTTTGTTAAACATGTAGTGATTTGTTAAGTAGTCATACCAGGCCGCACGGGCTTTGGTGTTTATCTCGCCGCCACCCATTTGCATCAACTCCCAAGTAGCGCCGGTGTTGAGTGACAAGTTAAGCAAATCATAGAGACTTTTAGTGCCTGCACCGCCGTCTTCCTCGACGTTCTTGATGGTAAAGCCATCAACTAACCAGTGCGCCGGATCGTAGTAGGTTGTACCAGGCTGAATAACGCCCTGGTCCAGTGCGGCGGCTGTAGTCAGCGCCTTCATGATCGAACCAGGTTCAATTGGATCACTGACTGCCCCATTTTGAAAAATGTTTGGGTCTGTGACTTTAGAATATTGTGATGGGTCATAAGACGGGAAATTAGCCATAGCTTTAATCGCACCACTGTTAACGTCCATTATCAGCGCGCTAGCGCGCTGAGTATGGGTCTTTTCAGCACCTTGCTGCAATATTGCTTCTAGCTGGTGCTGCATAGCTAAGTCAATTGTGAGCGTGACATCAGTGCCATTTTGAGGCGCGACCTCGATATTATCTTTGCTAGCCGCCAGGGGTACTCCACTAATATCGGTAATCGCCCGCAACTGGCCAGGCACACCGCTCAGCTGTTTGTTGAGCGCCTGCTCCACGCCATATTCTCCAGTACCATTATCACTTACAAAACCAAGTTCCTGCCCAGCAAGCGCACCCTGTGGGTAAGTACGGTAATTTTGAGCTTGGGCGCCCACACCTGGGTACCTGAGCGCTAAGACTTTGGCTTGATTGTCACTGTTAAGGCGCTTAGCCAGCACGACGTAGCGAGTATTTTTAGCTTTCAACAGATCACTGTAAGTTTTTGATTGGCCTCCTATAATACTAGCCAGCTTCGCCGCTACCACATCTGGATGCTTAATAAATGTTGGGTCAGCGTAGAGCGTGTATAGCTGCTCGTTTAGGACAATTGCAACCGTACTATTACCGTCATGGGCAGAGATAATACCGCGAGACGCTGGAATCTGATACTGCTTGAGTTGGTCGCTGAGAGCGGCGTTTTTATAGTGGTCATATCGTATGATTTGGACGTAGAATAATCGCACAACTACGACCGCGAACAACACTAATAACACGCCATACCAGATGCGAACACGGCGGACGGCGACTGCTGCTTCAGATAAAGTATTTGTGTTTGGCAATGCCATTACTACCATTATAGCAGTGCTAGCTAGTTTGTGACTGTATCGCTTGGCGCGACTGGCACTAGGGCTTTTGCTTCTGTACTGTTTTGAACACGCGCTAATGCTTGCAAACGAGCTGAAGCAACCTGCAAATCAGCGTTTTGGTTCTTGAGTGAAGTTTGGTGCTGTTGTAAGCCGTTAATCTGGTAACCGTAGGCATTAGTTTTAGTTACCTGCGTCAGATACAGCAAGCCAAGTAAGCAGGCTAAAACGATCAGAATAATGCTGTTACTAATCGGGCCAAAGGCACGAGTGGCTTCGCGGAGACTAACAGTGTTTTGATTACGGCCAGTGAACTGAGATCGACTTGCCCTGGCGGGCGAGCGATGATTCATGGCGAGGCTACTTGAATATGTCATAAGATGAGGCTTGTTTTGTTTATTTTTATTTTTTGTTTTGGGTTTTTAGTTTTTTGTTTTGGCTCAGCTTTTAGGCTGAAATTTGGTGTTCCGGACCCAGAATTTTGCTGGGCCCGGCCCCCTTCTTACTTAGACGACTTTGACGACGACTTTGTAAGAGCGGGAGGTGCTCTTGATGCGGATTGGCATTAGGCATTCCCTTCTTTGTTTTTATTTTTCACTGCGGCTCGTAACTTGGCGCTACGGGCTCGCGGATTAGTGACGGTTTCGGTGGGGTCAGCTGACACGGGACGCTTGGTCAGTATCTGGATATCAGCGTCGTAACGCTCGCCACCAGCTTCCGCAAACGCCCGTTTGACCAAACGATCTTCGAGGCTGTGGAAACTAATGATGGCTATCCTTCCTCCTGGTTTCAGCAGACTTAGCCATAATGGCAAAGCTTCTGTGAGGAGACCCAACTCATCGTTAACAGCGATTCTGAGTGCCTGAAATGTACGGGTTGCCGGGTGAACCCTACTATGTCCGGGCCAGGCTTTCGCAGCTAGTGCCGCCAGTTGCTCAGTAGTCGACAACAATTGTTGAGATCTGTGAGCAATTATGGCTTGTGCTATCTGCCGGGCCTTTGGCTCTTGGCCATAGCGGGTCAGAATGTCTGATATTGCTGTTTCGCTGTAGGTGTTAACGATGGTTGCGGCGGTCAATTCCTGTCGCTGGTCCATGCGCATGTCGAGCGGTCCATTGCTTGCTATAGCAAAGCCGCGACTAGCCTCGTTTAGATGTGGTGACGATACTCCAAGGTCCGCCAAAATTAGGTCAAACTTCCTAAGAGAGGTTGTGAGGCTTCTCGTAGCAGTCAGAAAATCTTCTGAAAGCAGCTCTATTATGTCAGTGCTGTTATTTTCGGTAGCGCCAAGCGTGTTAAATCGACTATGCAATGCACGTATGGCGTTCTCGTCACGGTCGACGAGCACACTGTCAGCGTAGTTATGGGTTATATCCAGTATGGCGCTGGCGTGCCCACCGTATCCAGCTGTCAGGTCGAGATAAGAATCTCCGGGCTGAGGGGCTAAATACTGCAGGACTTCGTCAAGCAGAACTGGAATATGCAATGTTTGGTTATTATTTTGGTTTTTGTTTTGGTGCATCTTGATCTTGTTTTTGTTTTTAGTGGATTGCCCTCGTGATGCGACTATGCGCCCACTACTGCGTTCCAACGCGCAAGGTTTTGCTATCCGAGGGGCTTATGCGCCCTGCGGTTGGCTAACCCTTGCTTTGCAAGGTCACCTAATCAGCAATCAACTATTTGTTTTTTTGTGGTTTTTGTTTTTGTGTATTCCTAAGCTGATAGTTATTGACGAGGGTCATTGCTGACTAGTCAGAACGTTGGCCGAGGAAAAAGTTTTGAGAGACTTATGTGTGAGGTGGAGTTTTGGGAGGTGTTTTAAAAGGTGCAAGATTTTTTATTCTGGTTTTCTCTTAATTTTCCAGTTGTTGATTGCCGAATAGGCAAACTCGAGTGTCTAGTACTGCATCGCAGCACTTGAACAAGTGTTTTGTATTCGTTTTTGTTTCTAGTTGTTAATGATCAGCAATTATATGTGCAATGGCTCAAGCAGCTAACAGCCGCCAATACTGGCCAACGCCTACAGCAACAACATTGCGAGTAATACCAGCGTAATCGAGCAAATGTTGCTCAAGTGTCACGCGGCCTTGCTTGCCGTCAGGCTGCTGCTCAATTTTACCCATTCGGAATTGCACATTTAGATCAGCTATTCGCTCATCCAATATGTCACCGGCTAGGCGTGGCTCCACGAGGTTTTCCCAGACATCCTTCGGGTAAAGATGCAGGTATTGACCAAATCCGCGTGTAACGACTGCTCCGCTTGCGAACTTATCACGAAGTTCAGGCGGTATGGTTAACCGACGCTTATCGTCAAGCTTGCGTTCGAAGTAGTCCACCGTGGCCATTTGGTTGCCCTTTGCGGTTAGCCTTGAGGTTTTTGTAAATTACTAGTGGTTTTTGTTTTGTGATTAGGAGCTGTTTTGGCTTCCTTTATTACCCACTGCAATGAGTGTACTACCCACCATCACCCCCCACAATACACAAACTACGAAAAAAGTGGTGTTTCTCACACCACTTTTCCACACTTGTTACACAGGTTAACTACTTAGAGTGTTCGGGAGCTGCTGGTACGGTTACAATTCCGTTTCCTGGGGCGGTAGGCTCAAATACAATTGAAGTTCCAGGGCTTACAGGTGCAAGATCGGTAGGTGCTGACACTCCGACTTGACCGTCTGGAAGGTAGTCGGCGGTACGGTCCGTTACGCCATCTTGCTTCATTTGGTGCTGATACTGTTGATGTTCATTTCTTTCGATTCTACCAAATACGAAATCTTCTGCACTACGTATGCCGCCTAGAACGTCGCGGCCTGCTATCGCTGGAATGTTAGGAATGGCTGGTACTACGTGACTAGCGGCCACATTGCCCGATCCCAAAGCAACAGCTGCAATAAAACGACGAACTGCAAAGCGGTGATCGTTGATTTTAGGGGATAAGTCAACATGCTTGCCTGGGTGATTAGGCTTCGTAGGGGCTTGACGTGCAGCTACACTCTGACGAGCAAGGCGTTCTGTATCTTCAAATGATGACTGAGTAGGTGTTTGCATAAATTTATACTATCATATTAAATCAGATTAGTCAAGATTAAAAGCGACCAGTTCGACCCGGTGTACGCTGGGCGACACTGTAGCTAATGTAGTGTGGAGCACTCTCTTCGCGCTCACGACGTAACGGGTTGTTGCCTTCTTGTGATAACTGGGTAGCAAACGCGAACGTTGGTTGACTTGGGACCACTACTTTGGCACTGCTACGATCAGGTAATTCAAGCATGCCGAAGGTTGCAGCGGCTGCCATAAGAACTAAACCAACTTGTTGGCTGATCTGGTCGAGTGATTTGGTAGTGGTCTTCATGATTTTTATATTTGTTTGAATGTTGGTTTTATTACATTCTAGGCTTAGCATAGCAAAACATATGCTTTTTGTCAAGCTTATGGTTATTGTGCTAATACTAGTTGTCTACGTGTGCTACAGATCAATATCGAGTGGAAGACCGGTTTCGGGTTTGAGGAAAGTGATACCCTGAGCTTTTAATATTGCTTCAAAATGATCGTAAGTTTGCATGCGGGCTTCATCTCGCCAATGCCAATCATGGATCGGGATGATGTATTCTGGCTTAAATTCAAGGGCTATTTTGAGCGCCTTGACGCTAGTGCCCCATGGACCAGTCATAGGCAGGGCGAGTATTGCCTTGGTTTCGCTAAAACTATGACTATCTCCCGGGTGAGTTAGCTGATCCATATAATGTACCCCAATTTCTTCTGGCTGCGGATACATAGGCTCTACTGATTCGTGTGGCGAATCGAAAATTTCAATGCCGGGCGACGAGTTATCAGTAGCGCTGATACCTAGCTTTGCCAGTGCCACCACGACTTCTGTAGGCGCAGTTATGAGCGCACCTGGAAATTGGACCAGTAGTGACTGTACAAAGCTTGGGCTAAAGTGGTCACCATGCTCATGGGTAATGATAATGTCGTCAAGTTGCATCAGCTGGTCAACCGGAAAAGATGATTCACTCATCATACCGGGGTCAAAAACCGCTGTTCTATCGGGTGTTTCAACTAGTAAACACGAGTGAACGTATTTAGTTACTTTCATTATATGTATCTCCATTAATCTAAATAGTAAAACTATTTATAACAGATGAAGTCGTTATGCTTTGTAAAAATATTGACAGCGTTAGCGGTATTCTGGGTTTTCAAAGTCAAATCGAGCGCCCGCGTCCCACTTAGAGCGCTGATTACCATATGCTGGAATGCCGCCGTTGTCTTTAAGCATTTTGGCCATGTGCATTATATTCCAAGTCATAAACGTCGTATTGCGGTTAGTAAAGTCGTTATCAAGACCCTCAAAACTGCCATCTTCACGCTTATCACCATAGCTGGGGCCCGGGCCGGCTTCGCCGATCCAACCGGCATCAGCCTGTGGCGGAATCGTGCAACCAAGGTGTTGCAAACTATACAAAGTGTTCATTGTACAATGCTTGATGCCGTCCTCGTTACCAGTTATGAGTGACCCACCCACCTTGCCGTAATAAGCGTACTGACCCTGCGCATTAAGTAAGCTACTACATCCGTACAGTCGCTCAATCACTTTCTTGGTCATTGAGCTATTATCACCCAGCCAAATCGGCCCTGCTAGAACCAATATATCAGCTGCCTCAACACGTTTATAAATTTCGGGCCATGCATCTGTCTCGGCACCGTGCTCACGCATATCAGGATAAACGCCGGTGGCAATGTCGTGGTCAATAACCCGAATTATCTCTGTTTCAACACCATGCTTTTGCATGATATCAGTACTTATCTTAATTAGCAGATCGGTGTGGCTGGCAGCCGGTGATTTGGTTAGAGTGCCATTAAAAAATATCGCTTTGAGACCTGAGAAATCGTAATCAGTAACTTCTGACATAATAAACTCCTATTAATATGCTCAGTGTAATAAATTTCTGGGTAATTTAACAGTAAATGATCTCGCTCGTGGGCTATTTCTTTTTGCGATCGTGATAAGTCAGCTGGCGGCGCAGGGTGTCTAACCGGACTATTTTGTCATCAAAACCTTTTAATAGGCTGGAATACTGCCAATTTGGAGTTAAGATATTAGCGAGTTTACCCTGCTCTTCTAAGTACTCTATGAGAGTAAAAAAGTCGCCGTCGCCAGACACAATGATGGCTTTATCATAATGTGGGAATTCCTTCATGGCATACAACACCAAGTCAGCGTCAATATTGCCCTTGATAGCTGGCTTGTCCTTTTCATCAGCCTCTTTTTTTGCCCTTTGCTCAGGGGTTTGAGCGGCTAGTTGCTCGGCGGTGAGTTCATCGGGGTGTATCATCGCCACATCGAGGGTTGGCTTGAGTACAATTAGAAACCCTAGTTCGTACATGTACTCATATAGCTGCTCGTTTTCGGCCATGTAACCGATGAACATATAGGCATTAGTAACGCCGTATTCGTCTAACAAAAATTTGCGGAATTTACGCCAGTCTAGCTTCCAGCCCATGCGTTGGGTACCGAGGTTAAGGTTCTGGCTGTCGATAAAAGCGTAGACAGTAGGCTTCTTAGGTGGTCTTGGCATACCTCTAGTCTACCCTATCAATGACGTAATAGCCTATATCTGGCTGGGCGATAATAGCTAGCTACCTGCTTTGCTTGAAGCCCAATGACCACGACTGCTGGTAAATAAATCACCATACCAAGGCCATACGGCGTCTTAATCCAGCTCAATAGTTTGCCAAGTCCTGGGGCTACCGCCCAGACTTGGCCAACCAATATTGAACTGTCTATAGGCGGATCTACAGTCGATACAGCATCCCCTTTGGTTCTGAGACGCGTTACACCTCCCGATACCTGCTTGGAGATGATCCTGTGGCTGATGATTACCCTAGGATCATGTAGGCTGTGGTAGCTGATGATATCACCGACTTTGAGCTGAGACGGCAGCACCCTCCAAGCGATAACGGCGTCGCCTGGTCGAAACACTGGTGTCATACTGCCCGTTTGGACGCTCAGCACCACTCCGCCTCGCCGCTCGAAACGAAGGCCGACGCTGATAGCAACGGCTATCGTAGCGATTAAGCCGATATTGAGGGCTCGCCTGACAGAAACGGCAAGCACATTTGTTGGCAATGACATTGCGCAGTAACCCCACCCTAATTGACCGCCGTGGCGTCAAAGTTGAAGATTAAGTTACCAATATTCGCACTTGAGCCGCTTGTAGCATCGCTCTCTAACATAATCTGCATGGCGAAGCCGGCGTTGCCACCCGCATTGACATGATTGAGACCTCCGCCTATCAGAGCAATCCCCCCTGTAGCACTAGCTGCCACTAAATCTTTCAAGGTAATGTTCTGTAAAGCGCCCCCGCCAAATGGCAGCAAAATTACATGAACTTTAGTCAAATCAACATTATTTGGATTACTGAGTGCTTCATTGACACTGATTTTAGCGGCTAGCGCAACCGATCCAGTATTCTGTAAATATATTGGATTGCCATTTGTCGGCGTTGGTGAGCCACCAGGAATAAGATTGTTGTACGTATAACCATCAACTACAGTGGCATAGGAAATGTTGTCTTTACTAATTTTGAGCTCGGCCATTGCAGTTGCCAGGCTATTACCTTTTAGGACCACTTGCTGGCTTTGTAATGCCGCAAAGGTAACGCCCGTGACTAGCACCATGACCGCCGTGATGATACCCATGGCCTGCACGAGTGGTCGCATCGTTTCTAGTTTGTACATGTGTTATTTGCTCCTCGTTTAGTTAGTTGCGCAATCATGGCAAACTAGCTTGTTCAAAGTCAACAAAACCGTCGTTCTTATTTACAACAAGCTGATTTTATGTTTAAGCTTGAGCTTAATGCGGATCTGTTATTTGAAACCTTGAGCGGCTTGGAATGATTTAATCTAAAGTTAATATTTGAAAATAATAGATTATTGTTTTTGAGACTTGTGCGTCGTGATAATTGCTAAGATATCGTCACCATAAGTAGCAACTTTTTGTGGACCGAAGCCAGCTACACCGAGTAGTTCCTGCTTGGTTGTTGGTTGAGAGGCGGCTAAAGCCATCAAGGCGTTATTATGAGCCACGATAAAGGGAGCAACCTTGTCTTCCCTAGCTCGAATTAGCCGCCATTGTTTCAGCGTATCAAATAATAATTGGTCGGCAGCTACAGCTGAAGCCACAGTCGTGGCCACAGGTTCGGCAGCGATGTCTTCGGTGGTTTCAGCAAGCGTGGCCGAAGCCTTACGTAGTTCACGATCAAGTTCAAAAATCTGCGGGTGCATCTGCAACGCAGTTGCATTAATACCCTGCAAATACAGACCATCTAGGCTGCGTACACGGCTGAGCGCGACGTATCCCATACCGGGTGTAAAGGCTCGCGACAAATCAATTTCAGCGGCGTCTAGGCTCATACCTTGGCTTTTGTGGATGGTAATGGCCCAGGCTAAACGCAGCGGCAGTTGATTAATCTCGGCCTTTACGCGGCCATCCTCGCTCAGGCTCCAAGTATGCGGCGCGACATCAATTACTCGACCATTCATCAGGCGTACCCGTGGTACCTTATTTTCAAACTGAATGACCATACCACGGCTTCCATTCACAAAGCCCTCACCAAAGTTGTTAGCCACGAACATGACTTCAGCTCCAACTTTTAGGGTTAGTTTAGGGGGCGCTAGTAAGCCTTTGGCAAGCTGTTCGATTTTGGCTGCGGCGCCTTTGGTTGTCATCTCATAGCTATACTCTTGATCGTTAATAGCCGCTAGATGCTTACTATTTATCGATTCGACATCGATGTTGTGGGCATAAAGCCTAGTAATCGCCCGACCATCAATCTCACGGCCAATACGATCTTGTAAAGCCTCGTGATGCATAGTATCAAAACTACCATCACGCATGGCTTCGAGTAGCTCAAGCAATCCATCACTGTTCTGCTGACGATGTTGCTCAGTTATATAGCAGATATGTAGGTTAAGCTCTGACCAAGCTCCGGACATGTGGGCAAAATCAAAACCATTACCTCCATAACCACGGCTAACTGGCGGCAGCTGGAACAAATCTCCCACCAGAATAACCTGCATACCGCCATACGGTTTGTCATTGGCCCTAAGTACTTTGGCGAGCTGGTTAATCATGTCTAGTCGCGCCCCGTGCAGCATCGAGACTTCATCGATAACCAAGATATCGATTGAGTTATAGCGTTTAATAAGTCGGTCTGCGCCGCCCAAGCGTTTGAGATCCTCCGGGGATAGTTCATCAAGTATTCCAAGACCTGACCAAGAATGGATTGTAACACCGTTTAAATGGCTAGCGGCAATACCCGTACTAGCGGTAACAGCCACTCGCTTGCCTGCCCGCTGGGCACGCTTAACAAACTGGTTTAGCACATAGGTCTTACCAGCTCCGGGGGCACCCGTCAAAAAGACGTTGGCGCCTGATGACATGACCGCGAGGGCTTGTTTTTGACGCATCGTTATTTGATTGTAACATCTGCTTGAAAGCCGTGCGCAGCATTTAAGCTATATTTCATTACATAACTTCTTTGAGCAGTTTTTGATCGTCGTCTTCGTCGGGTTTTAGCAGCTTCTTCTTAACGATTTCATAGCGCTGACCAGTCAGCGCGGATTCATGATAATCATCATTTAACAGATTGATAAACTTGGATAAATCTTTGTCGTCCATAATAATTATCGCGCCGGATTCGTCTTCCATAAGATCAATTTCGAGCTCACCAGCATGGTTCATCAGCTCTTCTTGCTTGACTAGTCCTGGCTCAATCTTTTGCAGCTTTTTGATAAGTGAGGCCTTACCCTTGACGAGCGTGTTCATGTCTAAACCTTCATCAAAACTGAGCCGGAAATTTTCGAGGATTTCAGCAACTTTTTGCTTGGCAATACTAGCCTCTTTGGCGTCGTAGCCAAATAATTGCTTGAGTTTGGTCTGGTTAAAGACGAACATGTCTTGGTCAAGCAGTAATAATTGTGGTTCTGGCGGAATCCGCACAGCAGCGTCAGCGTCAAAGGCTTTGAAGGTGCCTGATCGTAACATCCAGCCAGTTTTACCGCGCATAATGTTGCTTTGTGGCAAGACTTTAAACACATAAAATGGTTTGTCGATACCATCGTGCGTTACTTTAGCCATAATGCCCTTGATACGCTTGAAGTCGTGCTCTTCCTCGACGAACATTTCCATATCTTGGGCTTGATTAGTCAGCCAGTTCAGAACTTCGCGACACTTATCGACATTGCCAAGCCAGGTTCGTTGCAAAACTTTTTGCTCGGCTTCAGCCTCCTCAAAAGTTCTGACAATTAGCCCTTCGGCGGCGCCTTCGAGCACATAATCTAGCATCTGATCGATAAATAATGGCTCCAGCTGCTTGTCGAGCTCTTTCGCCATATTAGTTCGGTAGACAACATAATTTTTGTTGATTAAAAACAGCTCAATGGTTAACTCATCTTTGTACTGAACCAAATTATTAGCCCAGGCAAAAACGTCACTTTCATTATATTCTTTGAGTGCTGTTGCTTCTAAGATATCCTTGGGCAACTCGTTGGTTGCCTGAGGTTGAGATTGCGGTTTCGTTTTTAATTCAGCCATGAGATGTTATTGTACTAAATCACAATCAGCGCGTCTGCTGTAAAATATGCCTGCATCATTGTAGATTGACTGGACAGCTAGTCTGTGAAAACCAGAGGCGACATAACCTTTCGTGAAAACGCAGGGAAATTTGGCCTGGAACGAGCGGCGTCATAAGCGTAATTATGCCCCTTAAATCGCTCTAACTGTTCAGGAAATTCGACTTGGTTATCAATCATCCAACGACAGACCACTCCACGCATCATCTTGCTATAGATTGGCACCGTGCCGACAATGCCTGAAGGCTTGGTATCAAAAAATACTGGCGTTATAACTAATACATCTTTAGGAAGATGTCGGAGGGCTGGTTTAGCATATTCATTGGAACTCAAGTTGCAAATCCAATCGCTGCCACGGGACACTACATACTGAGAAAGTTTATCGCCCCAAAATTCGTTCAGTGTGTTAGACAGGCCAATCACGAGCTGCGACTTCATTTCTAGGCGGTAGGCTTGAATACCATCGTAAGGCCGAATCAAACCGTAGAGGCCACTAAGAATTAACAGATGGTTTTGGGCCCATTCAGCACTATTTGCATCAAGCTTATGCGCCTTCATGCCTTTGTAGACATCCCCCTTATATGTCCATAAGGCCGGATGGCCGGACGCATCCGGCTTCCAGTTGTCATACATGGTCACCACATTTGCAGCTATCGGCTGACTGACGCTCATCAGCTTGCTCATTCGACGCTGACTGTAGCTGCCTAATTTGGTGGCAATTCGAGTCGCCTCCGCTATAAACAATGGCCTCTGTGGCGTAACTACGTATGGTAGTGGCGTTGCAACGCCCATAGTCTTTGACGGTGCTAACAGCATTAAAACTGCCATTTATGCAGCCTGTTTACGGGCTTCATTAGCCCAATGGTCAGCCATTTCGTTGCCAGGGTCATTGTTGTGGCCACGCACCCAAGTCAGTGTAGCTTTGGAGGTGTTATAAAGTGGTACCACCTCTTGGACGATATCTAGATTTTTGATCTCACCACCCTTCTTTTTCCATCCGTTCTTTTCCCACGGAATCGACCATATGGTAATAGTTTTGATCCAAAACTCACTGTCGCTAAATATTTCACATTCTGCGCCATTGGCGTTCTTGAGGGCAGCGATGATCGCCAAGCCTTCCATACGGATATTAGTCGTTTGGCCACCGCTAGGTTCATTGCCTAGCACCGCTGGCTCCATCACTGGTTCGCCGTTACTATCGCTGCCAAGCTTTATAACTGCATACCCGCCCTTGCCTGGATTTGGCTCGCAGCTGCCGTCTGTGTAGTAAGTAATCATCCACCAATAGTAGCATTGTTATCATTATGATTTATTGCAACATATTTCATCTGTTTAAGCAGCTCCTACATATAGCGGCCAAAGCGTAACCATTGACACCATTTGCTATGTAGGTTAGTCTTGAGATTGTGTGTTTTTTCCAGATCACTGGCAAATAACACCTTACCAACCCCTGTTATCTTCATCAGAAAACAAAATCTAGCAATACATTTTAATAACTAAGCAATAACACCACGGGGACTTTGAGGAGAGTAATTCTAAATGAAAAAAGTACTATTAAATGCTGCCACGATTTTGACAGCAATCACAATTATGGGAAGTTCAACAGTTGTTTTTGCTGCTTCGCCGCAGCAGCTAGCTTTTACGAAATCGTTCACCAAGCTGGTGGCAGTGCAGACTCAGCCTGTGACAGCAGCTACAACACCTGCCCCGGTTGCTCATGCGACTCCAGAGGCTGTATCAGCCACACCTGCACCCGTGCTCGTCCCAGTTACAGATGGTGACTACCTAGACAAAATTGCTAACGACCACAACACTACATATTTGCGACTATACTACGCTAATACTGACATACAAAACCCTGACTTAATCTACCCCGGACAATCATTGCGCATACCAGCCGAAACCGAGCAATTAGCTGCTCGTGAGTTGCCTATGAACGTACCTACGGCTGTTCAAAGTGAAGTTGCCTTCAATCCTAGTGCTGGCACCGCCCCGGTAATTCGAGCTAGCTATGGCGCCGCTCGCGCCAATTACGATTCTGGTGACGGCAGCGTGTGGGACCGTATCGCAGCCTGTGAATCAGGTGGTAACTGGGCTATTAACACCGGCAACGGCTTTTATGGTGGCTTACAGTTTACTCTAGGCAGTTGGGCCGGGGTTGGTGGCTCTGGTAGCCCAGCGGACGCCAGCCGTGACGAGCAAATCTCACGTGCTCAAATGCTTCAGGTCCGTCAAGGTTGGGGTGCTTGGCCTGCATGTAGCGCCAAGCTAGGTTTGTAACCCAACATCTTACATCACTACTTTAAACTAAACTCATAGTAGCACCACATCGTTTAGAGAACGCAGGACAATATACTGGGCATTGTCATGCAGTGTGTCGAGATGGGCTATTCCCTGGCCCGCGCGGTCGACCAATATGGCGTTGATACCGAGGTTATGGGCAAACTGCGCGTCGACAAATTGGTCACCAACCACAAGGCATGCGCTCAGGTCTAAACCTAAATCTCGCAAGGCATTGTCCACGGCCCGTACATCGGGCTTGCGATACTCTACCTCATCACCGCAAACGATATATTCAATTTTGCCAGCCAGATCAGAATTCTCGACCAAATATCGCGGGCTGGCCACACCCCGATCAATATGCGCACGGTTACTGACAATGATCTGTTGTAAACCAGCTTTGTGGGCACGCCGCACTAACGCCAGACCATCTTCAAATAGGTGGTCGTTAGGATGTTCGTAATACGTTTTTTGGACCTCCAAAAAATCTGTCATAATGGTATCTAACACAGCACCATCTTGTAGTTTAAGTGCTGTCTTAATTGAGTCTTCCAATGAACTGTGAAAGTTAGTTAATAGCATCGATCGCTCCGGCATTTTAAACACATTGCGTGCCAATGCTTCACTAAGTACGCTAACGTAGATATCAAAGCTATCAATTAGAGTGCCATCGAAATCCCAAATTAAAGTTCGAACTGCTGTATCGAGTTTCATCTATTAATCTTCATGGTTTGTAAATAGCGTTGAACATCTCTAGGGTTTTTAAAAATCACTAATTTCTCAGGCGGGCAGTCTTTCATAGCCGTTGCTAGCTTGCTGGTAACGTAACGTTTGTTGAAGTCCCAAACAAAGCGTAAAAAACCAAAATCCACGCGTTCACGCCAGCCATCAGGCATATCTTCGCGGACCTTACTGTGATACTCAATCCGCCGCCTTAGTAAGCCTAGAAAGGCTCGCCAGCGAGCATATTGAAACAAGAAAACAATATCTGCCCGCTCAATTCGAGCTGCAATTGTCGAGCTGTAGTTACCATCCATAATCCACTCTGGCTCCGCCATACGCAGCTTGACCATTTGCTCCCATGCTTCGAGGTCATCTGCATAGCCTAATGAAGAGTCGTTACGGTATCGATCAAGGTGAATTACTGGTAAGCTTACTAAAGATGCCAGCTTACGCGCGAATGTAGACTTACCAGCCCCAGGTGATCCAAGCAACAATACGCGTTTCATCACTTTTAAATGACAATAATTTTTACAAGATCTGTAATCATAACTCGTGTTTGTTCGGTGGTGTCCCGGTTGCGAACTGTAACAGTATCTTTAGTGTCACCTTCGAGAGTTTCAAAGTCGATCACCACGCAGTACGGTGTGCCAATTTCGTCTTGGCGGCGGTAGCGTTTGCCAATGTTGCCGTTGTCATCCCACATAACAGCTCCGAACTCTTTTTTTAGCATAGAATAGACTTGTTTAGCTTTATCTACTAACTCTGGCTTGTTCTTAAGTAACGGCGATACAGCAACTTTTACAGGAGCTAGGTGGTGCGGCAATTTGAGATACATGCGGTCCTCCCCCTTAACTTCGTCTATCGTATAAGCTTCGGCAACTGCAGCTAATAACATGCGGTCGAGACCAAATGTTGGCTCAATAACATGCGGCACATACTTGTCATTCGTACCTTTAACTGTATATTCCATATTAGTTCCTGAGTGCTGCATGTGGTTTTTGAGATCAAAGTCAGTACGATAGGCTATGGCACCAATTTCTTTTGTACCAAATGAGAAGGCGTATTCGAAATCTATAGTGCGCTTACTATAGTGAGCTCGATCAGCTTCTGGCACTTCTAGTTCATGTATTTTAGAACGATCGAGACCAAGTAAATCAGTCCATTCATAGAACTTTTCATGGAGGTGCTGGAAGCGTTCCTCCCAGGTATCAGGATGTACAAAATACTCAAATTCCATGAGATTAAACTCACGAACGCGAAAAATAAATTCGCGGGGACTAATTTCGTTACGAAAAGTTTTACCTGATTGAGCAATACCGAATGGTATATTTGGATAGTAGCTATCAATGATATTTTTAAAGTTCACAAACATACCTTGGGCGTTTTCCGGTCGGAGGTAGGATTTACTATCTTCATTCTGTATTGGCCCGACGTAGGTCTCAAACATTAGGTTGAAAACCCGAACCTCGCTTAGTTCATTACCTTCAGGACTTTTGATGGCTTTTTCACGAATAACAGCGTTCATCTGCTCATGCGACAGAGCTTCTGGATCTTCGATGCCATTATCTTCTAATAAATGATCAGCACGGTAGCGCTTTTTGGTTTTTAGATCTTCAACTAGAGGATCCGCGAAGCCGGCACCAGTGTGACCACTAGCCTGCCAGACTTTAGGGCTCATTAGGATCGCGCTGTCGAGACCGTACATGTCATCACGATCTTCAACGAACATTTTCCACCATGCTTGCTCAATATTGCGTTTAAGCGCAACACCGAGTGGGCCGTAGTCCCAAGTTCCAGCTAAGCCACCATAAATATCACTGCCAGGGTATATAAAACCGCGGCGCTTACAGAGGCTGACGATATCTTCGAGTTTTGGTTGTTTGGTTTCGCTCATATGGCGTTATTATATCAGTTAATTAGCGAATTTAGTCACATCGTAACCAAGCAGCATGCTATGTCGATACTTGGCTGAGCGTGGGTAATTAATGCAGTGAGGTTGGGCGGCCGACAAACTGACCACTAAGCCTGGATGCATTTGACGAGTTACTTCAGCCACGCCATCGCCACCATAACTTAGCAGCGGACGGTCCATCAATGATAAGAGAGCAATCTTACCTGCATAATTATTGGTGGTGGCGCGTGGATCGTATGATTCGCTAAAAGATGTGTGCGTCGACCCTCCCCTTTTCCATATGACGCTGTTAAATGGTTGATCGAGCACATCACCTATATAGCGGGCTAATGCCTCGACAGCGAGTGGTACATTCGGACTGCCTAGATCAAAGTTACAAAGCACGCCGTGCTCAGTTGCCTGCATCTGTCTTTGAGCATCCGTAAGCAATAAAAATGGTAGATGTATTTCCACTAAGTGATCTGTGGGGACTTGTAGTTGTTCGGATGTTAAACCAGCCATAGGTTGGCTATTATACTCGAAGATAGGACTGGCGCATAGTATCTAAAAGTGGCGCAATATCAGGAAGTAAGGCCGCGATACCCTGTACATGTCGCAGCGTACCTAAATCAGGCATGTTAAACAGTAGGCGCAGCACTTTGATGTGAGCAGCCGTAAATCGGGCAGCAGGATGAGTCGCGAAGGCCATATTGTCAAAATCAAAATTATATTTCATGTCGGCGGTTAATGTTTGGCCGCTTGAGTCGGTCGCAAGGTTTGGCGAACTCCCGGACAGGCGTAACAATTGTGCCAGAAACCAGAAGCGAATAACATCGACTTCCAGGTCACCGTCAAGCCCGGCGAATGCTTGTTGCAACAGATCAAAATAGTCTGCTTCAGGCTCATCTTCGGTGATGCGATGTAGCTGCTTTATGAGCTCGTAGCCAAGTTGTACGCGCGTGATATCCTTGACGATGTTACCATAATGCACGTCGAGTCTGGCCGATATCATCGTACCTAGATCACCTTTGCCGGTCATGTAAGTAATGTCGCTAATGCTAAACAGTTCAATACCGCCAGCTATTTTGGACTTAGCTCGCCGCACGCCGCGCGCCACCAAACGCACCTTACCTTTATCTGGCGTTAGTAGCGTGATGATACGATCAGCTTCCCCAAAATCAGTGCGGCTCAGTACGATCGCCCTGGCAACAAGCTGTTTCATGCTGGCTGCAAAACCTGATCGATTGTTTTTAGCAAATCACCCAATGTCGTTTGTGGCTTATACAGATAATGGCTTATGTTGAGTTGATCCTTAAAAAGCTGCCAATTATTGACGAACTCACTGGGGGGCACATGGCTGTGGATAATTAATGGCACCCCTTGCCACTCGGTATACGAGCGAAATTCATACAAAAATTCGATACCAGAGTGCGCGACTAATTGCAATTCTACCAGCACTACATCTGGGCACCGCTGGTCTGCAGCCAAAACAGCAGCCTGAGCACTGGCACATGGCACTACGCTATGCCCTGCCTGCGTGAAGGCCGCGGTGTACGTTTCAGCAAGCTGGCGATCAGGCTCAATAAGAATAATGTGAGCCATTTGTTAAACCAGTTGTAACTGGTGATTTGGTTGCAAAACTGCGGCTAGACCATATAGGTTGTGGTGGCGCGAGACTTTGAGCTCTAGATTCATCGCTCTAAGAAGTGTATCAGCCACAAATACTCCGGCGGAGGCGGTATGGGATAGACTCAGTAGTGGCTGACGACTTTGGCCATGTAAGTGTCTGCCACGGCGTAACGCCTCACCCGTTAAACTTTGAGTGTCAGAATAGAGGCCAGCGACTACACCGTAGCGACAACGATGTGTGGCCAGTTGTAATTTGAGTTGGGGACTTTCTTGGGCAGGAAGTGCTTCAATAAGTGATAACCCAAGTGACACTAATGCCGCGTGCAAACCCGCTCGGTT
Source organism: Saccharimonadales bacterium (SeqCode) (assembly GCA_038230395.1). GTDB lineage: Bacteria > Patescibacteriota > Saccharimonadia > Saccharimonadales > UBA4665 > JBDSWU01. Next base: position 73,200 of record JBBRNI010000005.1, read on the forward strand.
TGCCATTACCGTGCCGTAGCGACCGGCAATATGCAAATCAAGATTTACACCATAGCCTTTAGCGTATTGGCTCAGTTCGGTTCCCACGTCGTACAAAACCGACGAGACTGATATAGGCTCGACGCGTAGGACGTGAGCTTCTGTTTCTAAACTGAGTCGAACTGCCAGGACGTAATTATCTAGCAAGCTCAGCGCTTTGTCGGCGGTATTCTGAATCTGATGCAAACCTTCTGGCTTAATCGATCCATGCAAGCGAGCTAGCTC
>JBBRNI010000006.1:0-67131 GCA_038230395.1 Saccharimonadales bacterium (SeqCode)
GCTGGCGCCATTTAGCGAAATTATTAATAACAGCTGGCGTGTTGCTGACTATATCCAAGCTGATCTTTGACGTCAAAGATCAGCTTGGATATAGTCAGCAACACGCCAGCTGTTATTAATAATTTCGCTAAATGGCGCCAGCCCAAGCGTTTGCTAGGAGCGGCGAATAGAATGATAAAGGCACTCATTAGGGCTAAGGCCCCAAGTATTACTGGTAATTTTTGCGCAAGCTGATATGCGCGGGGCAACTGTGAAAATCGTAGGTAGTAGGGCTTGCCTGTTGCTGAGCCAGCCATGTGCGCGTTGAGGTTATCAGCTGTTATGATCGAGTCGCTGAGCACACCGCTGCCGCTATCAATCTGCTGTTGAATTTGGGCAGCCGCAACCTTAGGGTCAATACCGGGTGGCCGACAAACAATGGTTAGCAGGTCAATTTTGTCAATTTGCCCAAGCTGAGCGGCAGTACACAATGGGACTTGGGACAGATGCGCTGTAACAGCCTGACTGATTTGCGTACTGAGTGACTGCTTTGCGACCGATAGGTCAATTTTAAAAACTGGTGTAGCAGTTTTACCTTGTAGCCAAGCGTAGTTGCCAGCCAAGAACGTATGTACATACCGATCAATTAGCTGTTTGCTGAATGCAGACTTAATGGCTTGCTGTACCGCTTGGTCATTACTATTTATGCCGACAGCTTGCGCGGTGCTGTCGCTACCCAGTTGGGTGATTTGACTGATTTCCGTCGCCAAAAAATGGTCGTACAGCCGGCTTTGATCCAACCACTGCTCGGTTTTGGTTGGGGCTGCGAATGCGGCGTTAAGACTAACGGCCACCACGCCGCCAATCAGCGCCAGCAGTGTCACAGTCGAAAACAGGCTAACTAGCAATTTACGCACCCAAAGCATGAGCTTATTGTATGCAAAAGCTGATAGATTTGTACAGCTTTATCAATCAAAAACTATATTAAAATTATGATGATCGGTCTTGGCACCTTTTGAGCCAGGCAGTTAGCAGCTACGTGGCTAGCAAACCTGCAATAACTAATGCACACCACAATATCCAAGGGATCACCCACAGTTTTGAGAATAGTTGTCTGTTTGGCGAACTGTTTGGAGCCGATGCGACTGAGCTATTAACCAGACGCAAATTCGAGGTGGCCGTTACGCCTACATGCAGTAGTGGACGAGGTGGCCTTATCTGCGCGGCTGATGTTGATGAACCATTGGCTACACTTGGGCCAGTGACTTTAGCTGGCACTATAATAGGCGTAGGCGGCGTTAGCAGAGTAATTGCGGCTGGGGTGGTGATCTCGATTGTTTTAACGATATCAACAGTCTGACCAATCCAAATTACTGAGATAATCTGGTTCACTTTGGTGGGGGCTGAGTGAGTTTACTCGTTTGAGAGCCATAATATTTGGCTTAGCCCACGCCACCTCTGCTGTTGCAGCCGTTGTCGCCTGCGTTAGTGGGTACGCTAGCAGACCCGTAATTGGCAGCATTGCTATTAGGCCGCCTGCAAATAGTATTAGTCGAAGGTTTCGCATATCTTATTTGCACTATCAGTCATTACCTGCCCCATCTCAAAGCATAAGCGACCAATTTTAAGCTCAATTTAAGATTTGGTAATAATTAACTAACTCATTTAGCTCAAGCTGCTATCGTCAAGCAACTAATGTTTAAGGTATACTTCGCATATATGGATTTTTTGTACGCGGCATTTTTGGCAATTGGTATAACTACCTTTGCATACACGAAGCTTCAGAGACGGACAGGTTATGGTAATACCCAAAGTATTCTTCCTAGTCTCGTAGCGATATTTATCTTTAGCTTATTTATCACCTTCACTATCTTCAAGTTCATCATTCGTATCTAACTGGTCTAACTAGCCGTTTAGTATCAAATATTGTTTAAATCTGCGTAGAATACGCCAATTTCTGGTACAATAAGGCTATGAATGAGAAAAGTTTAGGGCAGCGCCTACAAGCTGCGCGCCAGGCCGCGGGCATGACCCAACAACAGCTTTGTCAGACCGCCAACCTTAGCTTCTCGACGCTGACCAAAATTGAACGTGGAGCCATCAAATCACCATCAATCTTTACCGTTCAATCAATTGCTGGAGCGCTGCACCTAAGCCTTGATGAGCTAGTCGGCCTAACTACTCTTGCCACTAACCGTAATTTACAGCGTACTAAAAGCGGGGTTAGCTTCGTTTATTTTGACGTAAACGGCTGCTTAATTCGTTTTTACGAGCGAGCCTTCGCCCGAATTGCCGAGCAGACCAACCTAACAGCTGACGTTATCGAAACAGCTTTTTGGCACTACAATGACGACGCTTGCCGCGGCACCATGAGTTCTCATGACTTCAGCCTAGCGCTCGCCGCTCGTATTGGTGTTACAGAGCTCGATTGGCGTCAAGCTTACCTCGAGGTGACTGAGCCAATGGCTGAAATGCAGGAACTGCTAAAATGGACTGCCGAGCACTACAAAACTGGCCTACTAACCAACATCATGCCTGGCTTTATGAGTGGTCTGCGTGATCAAGGCAAGATCCCTGCCCTGCCCTACGATGCCATTGTCGATAGTTCAGAAATTGGTGCCATCAAGCCAGAATCCAAAATCTTCGAGGTCGCCCAAGCCCGCGCCGCCGTGCCGCCAAACGAAATATTACTAATTGACGACACTCGCGGTAATCTCAACGCTGCTGAATCATTTGGTTGGAAGGTTTTGTGGTTTGATTATGCCCGCCCAGAAGAGTCCGTAGCACTGATCCGCGCTGCACTTGAGCCAGCCATACAGGCAGCGCCCACAATAGCCTAGCTCAGCTTAAAGCGCTCTTGCTCAGTAGCAATGTTACCTAGTACTACCTGCGCCTCGGCGAGCTGATCTTTCGTCTCGTCGACTAACTTCTTTGGCGCGTTTTTGACATAGCTTTCATTCGACAATCGGTTTTCAAGCTGCCCAATCAATGCCAACTGCTTTTGATACTTAACCAGTAAATCAGCCCCGTAAGCTTGGGCTGTGGCGACGTCTATGTCGAGCCAACAGACTAACTTGGTAGCGGTCAGGTTGAGCCCCTTGCCATCAACAACACTTTGAACGGCGGCTAAGCGTGCCAAGCGCTTTACCAAAGCGGCGTTTTGATTAAGCAAGCTCAGATCTTTGTGGTACAGCGTCGCGCCGCTGACCTTCAAGGCCCGTACAATGACTCTGACCTCTGTAATTATCGTTTGTAATTCGCTAAATTCAGCGGCTGAGCTGGTATTGTGGTCAATAATCTTTACCAACTGACGGCTAGCCAAAATCGTATCTTGCTCCCAAGCCAGTGTCTGCCAGATCGTTTCGGTCACGAACGGCGCGAATGGGTGAGCCAGTAGCAACACGGCTTCGAGAACGTATGCTAGCAGTGGCTGATTTGGCTCGGCCTTGCTTGCTTCAACGTACCAATCAGCTAAGTCATCCCAGACAAAGTGGTAAAGGCTATCATAGGCTTCACTGAAGCGGTAATTATCGAGATCGGTGCTGATCTTATGTTGAGCTAAGGTCAACTGGGCAAGAATCCAGTGGTCAGCCGCCGAGCTTGGCTTGGCGCTTCCCCGCTCCGGCGCCTCGCCGACAATGTCCTCGATATAGCGAGCGATGTTCCATAACTTATTGCAGAAGTTGCGATTGGCCTCGACCTTACTGATCGCCCAGTTCTGGTCATTGCCGGCGCTGACGCCCATTATGAGCGCCATACGCAGTGCGTCAGTGCCGTACTCCGGGATGATTGTCAGCGGATCAATAATCGATTCAGGTCGACTCTTACTCATCTTTTTACCATCGGCTGCTCGAACCATGCCATGCAAGTAGACGTCTTTGAACGGAATCTGACCAGTTACATAGGTCGTGGTCAAAACCATACGAGCTACCCAGAAAAACAAAATGTCCCAGCCGGTCTCCATAACAGAGGTCGGATGATAGGCTTGAAAGTCAGGACTCTGAGCTAATAAGTCATCCAAAGTTAGTGAAAAGTCATTGGCCAACGCTGGGTCAATCAGTGTGCTCCAGGTCCATAGCGCCGAGCTGAACCAAGTATCCAGGGTATCCGGGTCTTGTTCCCAATCATGTAGTCCCTCACTCTGGTCGGTTGGTGGCTGCACACCAACATAGGTCTCTTGCTTGCCATCGGTATCAGTGCGGTACCAAACGGGCACGCGGTGCCCCCACCAAATCTGGCGACTAATGCACCAGTCGCGCAGGTTATCAATCCAGTGGAAGTAAATCTTTTCGAAACGCTCGGGAATAATGTTGATATCACCATCACGGACCACGCTTTGTAACACTTCTTTTAGGCTGAGGCGCTTCCCTTTCCATTCGACCACCTGTTTGTTAACGTCAACAAACCATTGCAGGCGGATCTGCGGTTCAATCTTGCCCTTGCCACGTTCGTTAACGGCGACGTTATGCACATAATTATCCTCAACTGCAACCACCAGTCCTTTGCGGTTTAGTATGTCGATAATCTTCGGCCGCGCATCCGCTATGCTCATGCCAGCCAACTCACCAGCAATGGGCAAAAGTTTCCCGTGAAAATCTATAATCTGCTCTTTATCGAGCCCATGGCGCTCAGCAATTTCATAATCGACCAAGCTATGCCACGGTGTAATTGTCATGACACCCGTTCCAAAAGCGGGGTCAATCGCCGTATCCTTAATAATCGTTGCCATAATTGGTCCATTGATCCACTCAGCCTCGAAGGTATCACCATGCTGGTACTGAGCGTAACGCTCATCATCTGGGTGCATCACGACATATTTATCGCCAAATTTGGTTTCTGGTCGAGCGGTACCAATCTGAAATGGACCATACTGGAAGGTGTAAAACTTGGTCGTTTCTTCGATGTAGGTTACTTCATCATCAGAGACATTAGTCTCTAGGTTCGGATCCCAGTTGACGATCCTATTTCCTCTGTAAATCAACCCATCGTTGTACATCTTGGTGAAAGTTTCGTTCACGCAGCGATTCAGCGCGTCATCTAGGGTGTAGCGCAATCGAGTCCAGTCGGCGCTGGCTCCCATGGCCCGCATTTGGCCAAGCATCGTCTCTCGGCTATTGCCGACAAACTCTCGAGTGCGCTCCAAAAAAGCGTCGCGACCAATAACGTGTTTATTAGTCCCCTCCTCTGTTAGCTGTTTTTCGATAATAGCGTTTACTGGGAGTGCAGCATGGTCGGTACCAGGTAGCCACAAGGCGTCTTTGCCCTGTTGCCGAGCGTGGCGCGCCAAGATGTCTTGCAGCGTAATAAACAGCGCGTGGCCCAAGCTCAGTGTCCCTGTTTCGTTTGGTGGTGGCATGCTGATACTGAAGTGCTCTTTGCCACTACTAGGTCGTGCCACAAACACCTCGCTACGCTCCCATAGCGCATACACATCTTCTTCGTAAGCCCCCGGCTCATACACTTTCGGTAAATTCATAGACACCCCTTGATTGATTCCATTTTACCACCTCTGTTAGGATTCGTGAAACTAAGCATTATTTCACGTGAAATAGCTACATGCTGAGATTTGGGCTGATATCCAACGTGAAAGGGTCGGCCTTAGGCTGGCCAGTTTTCATGTGAAAACATCCGAGAGTGGCGATCATTGCACCATTGTCGGTACAGAGTTTAAAGTCAGGGTACTCGATAGCTAGCGAGGGCAGGGCGGCAGTTAGTTGGCGCCTAAGCTCGCTGCTGGCAGCCACGCCACCGGCAATCACCACGGAGGTCGGAGCAAACTCTTCGTAAGCTAGCTTAGCTTTATCAACAATTGTTTCAATGGCAATGCGCTGGAAGCTAGCGGCAATGTCCTGCTTCTGAACGATCGTAAGGCGCTCGGCTAGGCCGGTAGAAGGAAAGGCGAAGGTTTCCCCGATTTCAGCCTGAGACAGCCGTAGAACGGCTGTTTTGAGGCCAGAGAAGCTAAAATCGTAGCGGCCGTCTAGCTTTGCTTTTGGTAATCGATATTTGTAGGCGTCACCGGACTCAGCGGCATTAGCCACAGACGGGCCGCCAGGGTAGGGGAGGCCGAGTATTTTTGCGACTTTGTCGAACGCTTCGCCGATGGCGTCATCTTGGGTTTGGCCGAGGAGTTGGTACTGGAAGTGATCTTCGAACAGCGCCAGCTGACTGTGACCACCAGAGACAATAATCGCTAACATGGGAAAGGTTGGTTGGGTGGCACGCATCTGTAGATTAGGCAGGGAAGTGTTCGTGAGGAAGTTAGCGTAGACATGCGCCAACACGTGATTAATAGCATATAGTGGTTTGTTATGGACGATCGCTAGAGTGCGAGCGGTCAGTACTCCAATAAGTAAACTACCGCCGAGACCAGCGCCATACGTGACGGCGATAGCGTCGATATCATCCCAGCTACAGCCGGCCTCATCTAGAGCTTGCTGGATCACCGGTAACACCACTTCGATGTGGCTACGGGCCGCGATCTCTGGTACCACGCCACCGTATTTCACGTGAAGGTCCATGCTGCTGGCGACAACGTTGCTGAGTAGCCGTTCGCCGTCTTCCACGACGGCCGCGGCCGTCTCATCACAACTAGACTCAATTCCGAGTACTTTCATCTGTTACAGCATAACATGTACGCGTTAAGCTATAACAGCAGTGTCTTTTTTGTTACGACGTAGTTTGGCGGCTGCAACCGTCGCAATGGCACCTAGTCCAGTGGCAGAGCGAGCCCGCTTATATGTGCTAGCTTGGTCGGCCGCAATTCGGTCCGCCAGTAGGGCATCGAAATACCGAGTGATCAAGTGAACTGCCGCCTCAGGGGTATGATTACTGGCAACTAGCTCCTCAGTTCGTTGTTTGAGACGGGCGCTATCCTCGGCTGCCCGCGCTGAAGCTTGCTCGTGCACTTGAGCCAGTAGAGGGGAAAACCGCGGCTTCTGACTACCAGGTTGCTCAGCTAATGATGCCTCCTTGTTAGTTAACTGACTATGCAGACCGACAATGTATGGCACAACGGCTTCACGGATCTGTAGATCGCCCGCTCCTTGGGTACGCATATTGGTAACGTAAATATCAGCTGTCGCTTCAAAAGCCATACTGTATCGAGCACGAGCATCCAAGAAATCTGTCCGTAGTTGCTCAGCATGGGAGCCAGTTTGGCGAACTAGTTGTCGGCGTTCAATACTGAGGGCGGCTAATTGATCACTAGCCGCAGTTAGTTCGGTGTAAGCCTCGCTTGTAACTGCCGACATATGATCGAGTGGCTCGACGATGATTGGATCGGTACGATATCGAATGAGATCAGCTGAAAGCTCCATATACTGTCACTATGCCATGAATTTTCTGGGTTCGCAAGAATACGGCAACTTATGTATTGATTAATCACACATTTAGTGTTACAATATACGTAATATGCCTGTATTATATGACAATTGTAGACATTTTGGGAATGTCGGTTTATGATTAAATTGAAACTTATAAACATCAACAGAAACGTACAAAACTATGGATGAATTTTTAGACAATCTTTTGGCCCAAACAGGGGCTTTACAAACTGCCGACCCGGAAGTAGTTGAGCAGCTTAAGGCTGACATGTCGGAGCGCGTCGCGGCACTCATTAACCGCCGCCTGATTGATGCCCTGCCTGACGATAAAGTAACTGGACTAGAAACATTGCTTGATGAGCAGCCCAATAACGTCGAGGCATACCAGCAATTTATAAACGATAACTTACCCAACAAGCAAGAGATCGTCAACGCTACGCTATTAGAATTTAGGGCTTTGTACCTTGGCGCTGGAGCCTAAGGCTGTAGAAAGATAAAACGCAATGTCTGAAACAACGCCAATCCCAGTACTCGATCCAACAACTGAAGGTCTTGATACTGCTGCCGAGGCAGCGCTCGCTGAGCAGCAACACTTACAGGAACTCGCGAAGAGCCTGCACATTGAAGTGCTAGACGTATCTCGGACGGCTGTCGAAGCAAAAGCCATTGATCATGGTGATGCGTACATTGCCGAGCAGACTTCCCAACATGGCTTCAAGGGCTTAATGAAGCGTGTTTGGACAGGCAACATAGCTCACGATTATATCCGCCAGCGCGAGGTCCAGCGTGGCCGTAATACGATCGTCGAAGAAGGGAACAGCTTTGCACTGAGCGGTGGCACCAAAGACCAGCATGACGCCGCCATGGGTGCAGTTGTGAATCGTTTCACAGAAGGCTTGCTCAGCGAAGGCGAATCCAGTCACGAGTTAGATGACTCTGAGCCAAGCCAAAACTTACGAACAGGTATCCAGGAATTGGTCCGCGGCTTTGCTAGCGGTTCAGTTTCGTTAGAAGGACTTGAAGAGGATAAAACCCGTCTGCTCTCAGACTATGGCCGGACACTAAGGGCTGAGGACCGCAACAAAGGCCTACTATTTGCCAACAATATTACAGAAGTCGCGATTGCTGCCAAAGCCGCCTGGACTCATGGCCTGGCTCTCGATAAAATCGACCAGCTGTTATCAATCAATTCAGGCGAGGCCCGGACTGGTGTGCGCACCGAAGCTCGCCAAACTGCCACCGACAAAATCGTCAACACACTCTATAGCACCAAGGCTGGCGCTATGGTCAACGAGACAACCATCGCTTTAGCCGTCGGTACGTTCATGACCATTAGCAAGTTTACAACTCGCAAAGTAGCTACAGCCGTCGGCGCCTTCGTCGGATTAGGCGTCGGAGCCGGTTTGATAGCCGGGGCGCGCGCCCACGCCAAATTTGGACAAGATCGCCAACTGCACCATCGCCAAATGGCTACAAGCGGCGAGATGCCGGCTGCAGGTAGTGCAAAGTACCGTGAAAAGATTGAGGAGACTCGCTACGATACGGCCCGAGCTTCTGACCTGTATGATCAACTGGCCCAAGCGCGCGCAGCTGTCAACGAGGCTGACCCGGCCACTCAACAGGAATTAGTGAACATTGTTGCTGAGATCGCGACCAGGATTCGTTTATCAGACGAAGAATCCAAAGACCTGATTCAGTACGACAATGAAACTACTGTCGAACAAGAGCGTCTAGCTATGGCCATCCAGCTCGATGAGGCTAAGTTACAGTTGATGCGATCCGGCGTTTCTGCGGCCACTATTAGCGAGAGCGCTAGCAGCGTTGCTGAACTCCTGCGTAGTGACATCAGCGACAAGGATAGAGTTTTTGCCAAGATGCAGCGCCAAGAGACTATGAAGATGGCGGCCGTCGGCTTCATCAGCGGCATGGTTATTGGTGATTCAATTCAAGAAGTTAAAGCAGCATTTTCAGACGACCTACAGGGAGTCTTTGAGGGTGATAGCTCCAACCAAGATCGGCGCACTCTACTGGCCGGAATCTTCAGCTCTCACCACCATACTGTTGCCAATCATCTGGCAACTGCAGGGCACGAAACGGCTCTAAATAAAGACCTGTCAGTAGGACTGCCTCCCGATTATCACATGCAGGGCACCAGCGCCGGTCACTACGAGCTAGTTGGGCCAGACGCTAAACCGCTGGTCGGCAATATCACCCTCAACAGTCACGGACAGATTGACCCGGCTTCACTGGCCGCACTGCACAATGCCGGTGTAAACATTAATTCTCACAGCGAATCGTACACAACCTCGCGCAGAGTGTTCGAGAAGTCGACCCGTACGCCTGCCGAATATATGAATGCCCATCCAGACCAGTTCACAAATATTCATCGCGAACTGTGGTACAACAACGACACTACCATCTTTGATAAAAACGAACTGCGTCTTGACTGGGGCGGGCAGGGTGGCAGCGGCATGGACGCCCACGGTAATTATCAATTTGACGTCAAAAGCATGTTCCCAGCCGGCTCCTTCCACGAGGGTGCCCACACTGATGCCCAGCAGCTCCTTAGCAGTGGCAAAATGGCTATCGCATTATCTTTGGACAAATCAGCTCAAGCTCACGTTATGATGATCCATGTCGGCGCCAACGGAATTGCCACAATCAAGGCCGACAGCTGGGAAGCCCGCAGTCTCTTTGAAAACCGTAATGGCCAGGCCCACTTTGTAGGCGGTTATGCCGAAGCGGTCCAGCTAATGGGGCACAACCCTAACGGCGGCGAATCGGTTCGAATGCTAGCGACCGTTGTCGGCGACAACCATCCCAAGCCAGCTGTTGATACTATCAGTCACATCGTGACCACCCAGCACGAACGCACCATCATGGACATGAACGTCGCCGAAAAGGGCGACCTACCAATCGAAATTCCATTCCCAGTCCCACTCTACGGCCGCCGCGGCCTTGAAAAACTCAAGAATTCAAATGAGAATTCTATTGATTCTCCAGATAACGGCTATTATGGCGGTTACTATGGCGCAGCACTGCAAGAGAGACGCGCGGAATGGGCTCAGGAACTATCCCCACGTCTAGTAGAAGATCCATCAGCGGATCTGGATACCGGCACTGAGCTAGCAGATTATAGGCAGCGACAGGGTGAAAAACGGGGTGAGGGCTACCTGGCTGAAGTAGATAACTACATTGCGCAAAATGAGAACTTAAAGAATATTGGTGACGAAACAAAAGCCCTGGTCTGTATTCCGGTAGCTGCTGCGAGTGAAGCAGATAACATTTACAAGACACTATCTCTGTACGCTCAACAAAGCGAAGAGTCCAAAAAATCAACAGTGGTTCTGCTAAATGTGAATTGGCTCCAAGCTATAGAAGGTGATCCAGAAAAGATGGACCGGGTTCGCAAGACACACGAAGAAATAGAACGAGCCCGAGCAGACTTTCCTGACGTTAGGATCGCTTCCTTTGACAAAGTATGGAGTGCTGACTTTATTGAGGAGCGTACGATCTATAATAGTAAGGGTAAGCCAGAAGTACGATTGTTCGGTGAAGTTATTAAAGTCTTGTATGACACAGCTGCTTTAGCGGTTGGGCAGGCAGTAACTGATGGTAAGCGTAAGACTGCCTCTGAGGCAATGATCATCACTAACGACGCAGACGCGCAAGGCCTAACGCGTCAATACCTTGATCGCTACATCAGTTCCCTTGAAAAGAATCCAACGGTCGATGTCTTTGCCGGACTTATTCGGTGGGGGACGCGAGAATATGTTGACTACCCTGGTTACGGTTTATCGGCCGGCTTTTATGCGGTAATGAATATTGCCACTCAGCGCCCAGGCGCAAATCGGACTGCTCTGTCAACAACCGGTCCTAACGCTGGTTTCCGTCTTTCAGCCTATGCTGCAACAGGTGGTTGCGAAGATCGTAAGGACCAAGGTGCAGGAGCTGACGCTATACTGGGTCAGCGTGTGTCAGATGCTCGCAAAGGCCTCAGCCCTAGTAATCGGTCGGGAAAGCAAGGCTACGGGTATGGCTCGGCTACCATAAGTTCAAGCTCTACTTCAGCGGTTCCACTCTCAACACCTCAAAAAGACAGGATGATAAGTATGCACGTTGGTGGTGCTCAAATTGATACTCTGGCTGACAGGTTACTCGGGGCTTACAAGGCTGGTGACTGGATTGCTTCGGGCTGGAATGGCTTTGACGGGGGTGAGGGTTATCAGGATCGCACTGATGTGGCAAAGAATGCTCCGGCACTCAAAGCCGAAAACGCAAAAAAGGACATTGACAGTATTTCCACTCGCGTCGAAACAAATGTCAGTGGCTTTGTGAATGGTTGGTACCGCGATGCTGCGACGGCCACGAGCGCAATTGCTCTTTACTTTGGGACAAAGGATAAGCAGGGCAGGCCGCTCTACACCACACGTTGGGATGGTAAGTCAGGTTGGGAGGGTAGCGGTACGTTCCACTTCGAATTCACCAAAGAAGGCAAGGCTTGGCTACAGGATAGATTACTGAAAGACTCAAGCGGCAAAAGAGATCCATACGGCATGCGCGTAAGGCAACAAATATATGGCAGACGACAAGTAGCGCCTAATACGCTATTTGTAGCACCGTCTTAAATTAATCACGGGGGGGAAATATGAACGACCAGCAGATAATTGAGAAGCTAGAAGGTTTACGGGGTAGGGTACTAGACGACATAATGAGTATGGCTGATGAAATTGTGGGTAACGGAGAAGCCGATCTGGATGTCCTACTTACTATCAGCCGTAACACTGGTAATGTCGAACTATTAGTGAAAGCTTTTGAGAAGTGTCAAACCATTGAAGATTCTGCCAGCAAGACAGAAGCACTCATTACTATTTTAGGAGAAATTGAAGAAAGAATTACCGATATTCAGATGGATAGCAACTATGCTGTAGATGTACCAGATCAACCACAAATGGGTGAACAAGCTAATCAGGAAGATCAGGCTAACGGCTAGTACTTATTAACTTCTTCCGGGCTACTCAAGTGTTGTATCATATTAGGGATGAACCCCAAGAAGTTAGTTCGCAAGGTCTTGCCTAAGCAGGGGATCAAGGCCGCAGAGGAGTCCTACCGTAGGGGTAGGGTGTATGCCTTGCAGGCTCGTCACGGCTTTCCAGCCAAGGGACTACACGTGATTGCGGTGACCGGAACGAACGGCAAAACGACCACAGCCAATTACATAAATGCCATGCTCAAGTCCGCGGGCAAGCGGACTGCGCTATTTAGCACGGCGGTTATTGAGCTGGATGGTGAATCCCGTTTGAACCTTACGCATCGAACAGTACCACTCACATCTGAATTAATAAGCTTTTTCAAGCAGGCCAAAGCCGCCAGGGTTGATTACGTGGTTATGGAAGTCACTAGCCAAGCGCTGGATCAGCACAAAATGCTGGGTATGCCGGTGGAGATTGCGGTTATGACCAATTTGACCCAAGATCATCTGGATTATCACAAAACAATGGAAAACTACGCCGCGGCTAAGGCCCGGCTGTTTACAAACTATCTAAGCCCCGAGCACGTGGTGCTTAATAGTGATGATGAATGGTTTGAATATTTTGCTAAACGTTCAGTCGGTGATATCACCACGTACGGTCAAAAAGACGATAGTGACGCCCTAATAAGTACTATCCGGCTACAAGCGACCGGTTCCAACTGGTCGCTGGCCGATATGCATCTACAAACTCAGCTCCCAGGTACATTTAATATTTATAATGCTAGCGCCGCAGCCTGTGTTGGCGAACTAATTGGCCTGAGCTCCGATCAGATTGAGCAGGGGATTGCCGCGCTGCATGCTGTCCCTGGACGGATGGAAGTTATAGACACCGGTCAGAACTTTGGTGTGCTGGTGGATTATGCTCATACCCCTGACGCGCTCGACAATGTCTTAACCGCCGCTAAAGAGATTACTTCGGGTAAGGGCAGAGTATTAGTAGTATTTGGTGCCACTGGTGACCGAGATAAAGCCAAGCGGCCTATTATGGGCGGTGTTGTGGCTGCGCATGCTGACCTGATCTATTTGACAGATGACGAGACCTACACTGAGGACCCTGATACTATCCGCGCTGAAGTTCGAGCTGGCATAGAACGAGCAAAGGGTAATTATATAGAGGTCGCGGACCGACGACAGGCAATCGCGGCAGCCTTCACGGCGGCAAGAGTAGGCGACGTCGTAGTACTGGCCGGTATGGGCCACCAGGACACTCGTAACATGGGTGGCAAGTCGATAGCTTGGGATGAACGCGACATTGCCCGCGAACTGCTTGCAAAGCGCTGATTCGGGCGTATAATTGTGAAATAATTTACAGTCAGTAATAATACATTGTGCTAGCACTTATATTGATACTTAGTAAATTATAACTGTTTCCTTGAGTCAAAATGATTCGGAAACATGCACCTTAAGATTGTGAATAGAACTTGTAGAAGCAACGATCGCCCCAGTTAACTGAGACGTTTATTGCTTCTACAAGAGAGGCTCTGATGAGAAATCGTCAGCGACACGAAATCCTGGGGAGGATTCGTGAGTGCAGTAACGGAAGTCCGTCCGACACCATTGCTGGTGGCAACACTGGCAAAGCGTCAGCAGGAGGTAGAACAGTGTTGGAAGCTCCATGACCCCGAAGCGACCAAAGAGATCAACAAGTGCTGGGAGCACTACAACGAACAACTCGAAAGGCTGTACAAGCAGGCCAACACTCCGTTCACTAACCCGATCCACAACCTCATCCACACCATCCACACGACTCGTCGTGACTACCTGCAAGGACGCTTCCGCAAGCCGCTCGCCCAGCGTCTCGACTACCTCAAGAAGCGAAAGGATCGCGTTCGTCGCAACTGGGCCCGGTCCTTCGTGCCAACTGGTTTAGAGGCGTAGTTCTCGGAGTCCGGGTGGACATATGGCTTCTAGCCACCACCCGGACCCCGGTCTACACCACTTCATCTCTCTCACCGCCACTCATCTATTCACAATCTTTCTTCCATCTAAGCAGTATGTAATAGGCCCTAGTAGGGTCTATTTTTATGGGAGTCTTGACAGGTAGGTAGTCAAACTATTATCATAACTTCGGTCAATTAGCACTCTCGTATCGTTAGTGCTAATATGTGAGAACCTAAGCGTTACTTCAAGGATTATTTAAGGAGAAAATCATTATGAGTGGAACACTACACCCTCTAGGCGACTACGTAGTTGCCCAGGCCGAAGAAGCCGAAACTAAAACCGCCAGCGGCCTGTACTTGCCAGAAAAGTCCGCGCAGAAGCCTAAAACCGCCAAAGTCGTGGCCGCTGGCCCCGACGCCAAGCAAGTTAAAGTTGGCGATCGTATTGTCTACAAAACCTACAGCACTACCGATGTAAGAGTTGGTAAAGACGAATATATTTTAGTCAAACAAGAAGATATTTTAGCAACAGTCACCAACGGATAAGACTACAAGGAGCATATATTATGGCAAAGAAAGTATTTTATGATGATGACGCCCGCCGCCGCGTATTAGGCGGAGCCTAGATTTTGTATAACGCCGTCAAGACAACTATGGGGCCAAAAGGCCGCAACGTAATTATAAGTAAGAGCTATGGTCACCCAACGGTCACTCATGATGGTGTTACTGTCGCAAAGGGTGTCGAGCTAGCTGATGTCGATGATGAAACACTCGGCTACAAAGTCGGCGCCGAGCTGATCAAGCAGGCCGCAACCAAGATGAATGATGTAGCTGGTGACGGAACCACCACTGTCACTGTGCTGACCTACCACATCCTTAATGAAGCTAATAAGCTTATTGCTGCTGGCCACAATCCAATGTTGCTTCGCAAAGGTCTAGAAGCCGCCTCTGCTGATGTTATTGGACAGCTTAGTGGCTTGGCCGAAGATATTCAAGGCAAGAAGAACCGCGTTGCCGAGGTGGCAACTATCTCGGCCGGTGACGCCGAAATTGGCGAGCTGATTGCTGATGTTATCGACAAAGTTGGTAAAGACGGTGTCGTGACAGTCGAAGAAGGGCAGGGACTGTTACTAGAAGCTGAAGTCGTCGAAGGCTTTACCTTTGATCGTGGCTTCGTTAGCCCGTACATGGTTACTGATACTGCTCGCATGGAGGCCGTCTACGACAAAGCGGCCGTTGTCATCACCGACAAAAAAGTCACTAGTATCCAAGAATTCTTACCGCTGCTCGAAAAAATCGCTCAGTCTGGTAAGAAAGACTTAGTGCTAATTGCCGAAGACGTTGAAGGTGAAGCGCTCGGCACGCTGATCCTAAACCGCCTAAAGGGCGTGTTTAACACCGTGGCCATCAAGGCACCATCGTTTGGTGACCGCCGTAAGGATGTGCTCAATGATATTGCGATTTTGACCGGTGCGACGGTTATCACTGAAGATAGCGGTATGACATTCGAAAATGTTGAACTGGACGTTGTTGGTTCAGCTCGCCGAGTCATTGTGCGTAAAGATGAGACTACCATTATTGAAGGTGGCGGCACGGCGCCAGCAATCGAAGCTCGAGTTAAGCAGCTGATCGCTCAAGCGGATAGTGCTAACAGCGGCTACGAACGCGATAATCTGGAGAAACGCCGCGCCGCGCTCAGCGGTAAAGTTGCTGTCATCAAAGTTGGTGGCGCCACCGAAACCGAAATTGAAGAGAAGAAGTTCCGGGTCGACGACGCCGTAGCTGCAGTCAAGGCTGCACTGACCGAAGGTATAGTGGCTGGTGGTGGTGTGACGCTCATTAATCTAATCTCGACGATTAACGTTAATCCAACTGATGATTTGACGGTTACTGCTGGCAAACAGTTACTGATGCGTGCTCTGGAGCAACCGTTCCGCATCTTACTGAGCAATGCTGGCCTTAACGCTGACGAATGGCTGCCCCAAGTTCGCGCGGGCAAGCCTGGTCATGGTGTGAATCTCAATGAGCCCGGCAAACTGGTCGACTTAAAAGCGGTTGGGGTTATTGACCCCGCCCGAGTTACCAAGGAAGCCCTGCAGAACTCTGTTTCTATCGCTGGCACGGCTATGACTATGGGCGCGCTAGTTGTCGATGTACCTAAAGAGGAAGGTGCTGCCGCTGGCAGCCCAGGTATGGGTGGCATGGGCGCCATGATGTAGTCTGCGCAAGAAACCCTAGGCTTGACAAATATAATTTTGTACGTACAATGTACGTATGAATGCTATTAATACATCGCTAACAACATCTGGAAATAGCGTAGCCGTGCGGCTGCCAAAAGACCTACTACGTATAAGTGGCCTCGGTAAAGAGGTCACTTTGGAGGCTAAGAATGGCAAAATTATTATTAGTAAAGCCATCAATGCTCGAGAAACCTGGGATCAGCAAATCCAAGACTTGGTCACTAAGCATGGTGATCCCACCCTGGAGTTTGGAGATATATACACGCCCGCGTCTGACAGTTTTGAAGACTTAGCTTGGAACGGTCCATCATTTGAAGAGTGGAAGCAGAGTAATGACAGACTTTCCTAGGCAGGGATCGATCTACTGGTTTGATCCTGAGCCGGTAGAGGGGTCCGAACTACGAAAAATCCGACCTTGTATTGTGGTAACACCAGACGAGATGAATAAAAGCTTACGAACAGTGATAGTCGTGCCACTGACTTCTACTGTCCAAGCTTGGCCCTTCCGATTAACTGTAAGCTTGCTTGGTCAACAATCGAGCGCGGCTTGTGATCAGTTACGAGCGGTTGATAAAGCCAGACTCAAAGCGCGTATTGGCAGCCTAAAAAACTCCGATAATCAGAGGCTTTTTAGCTTACTACAAACTATGTTATCGTAAAATACTATTCGGAGTGTTGTTGGGTAAAGTAGTTGATCTCATTGACAATGTCGAGCAAGGCTTGAGCGCGCGTCTTTTCGTCGGGGATCGACTGAGCTGCGGTATATGCGTCTTTGACCAACTTTTGGTCATCACTGGCCTGGATCATCATCATAGTTGTGCGGAAGCGCTCTTCGGGGGATTGATCAAGGTGGCTGACAAGTGGCATTAGCTGGCTGAGGGCGCGCTGCTTAATGTCGGCTAAATCTGTAGGGATATCTTCGGGAGCAATGGGAGTACTGGTATCCCAAGCGGTACTTGGGGTGGCGCTGTCAGGCGCTGCAGCATCGGTAGTCGGTGCATCTGTGGGGGTTCCATCATCACCTAGCGGTGAGCCTGGGTGTTGCCAATTAGGGGCAGAAGCCGGTGTTACCACTGCAGGTGGTTGATCAGCTAGTACGCCATCAATTGATTTCTCAGGTATCGACGCCGTGTCTTTTTGATCAGTATCTTGTTGCTGTTGGCCAAACATTATCCCACCCCCTGAAGTACTTGTTATGCTTAGGTTATACTATATACACCATACCCGTAATCACACAAGAACTTTGGAGGAATTATGCTTGATGACCTAAAAATGATTCATGAACGTGACGCTCAGGATGCGCTTGGTATTGCGCAGAAGCAATGGCAGCAGTTGGGCCATGAATATGACGTTCAGATCACGCCAACACCGATCACGCGCGTTGTGTTCGCTGGCATGGGCGGTTCGGCTCTAGCAGCGCTCGTTGGGCAGAGCTGGCCAAGCTTTGGCTTGCCATTCGAGATTTGTCGTAATTATGATATTCCAAGTTACGTCGATGCCAACACATTAGTTTTTGCCTCAAGTTACTCCGGTAACACCGAAGAATCGATCAGTGCTTTGCACCAAGCTGAAGAAAAGGGGGCGCCGATTATTGTTATTGCCAGTGGCGGTAAATTGTCTGAGATCGCCGCCGAAAAGGGCTACCCATTTCTGCAGGTACCATCTGGTCTGCAGCCACGTCATGCCTTGCTATACATGCTCAAAGCCTTGCTTGTCGCCACCGATGCCTACGGTATTACCAACTCAAAAGCTGCTGAGCTCAGTGCCAAGGCTGATTATTTGCAACAAGCAACTGCCGCCTGGGCGCCCACCGTGCCAACAGAACATAACTACGCCAAGCAGTTAGCTCAAGAAGTTATTGGCAAATCAGTTGTTATATATGGTGGCCCCAAGATGGGACCAGCCGCCTACAAGTGGAAGATTAGCTTTAACGAGAACGCCAAGCAGATTGCCTGGACCAATCAATTTCCAGAGTTCAATCACAACGAATTTTTGGGTTGGACCAAGCAGCCAACCGACAAGCCTTACGCTGTCATCGATTTGCGTAGTAATTTAGAGCACCCTCGAGTTCAAAAACGTTTTGAAGTATCTGAGCGATTACTATCGGGCATGCGCCCCAGCCCCTTGAGTGTGCAAGCACAGGGCAATGACTTACTGGAGCAGCTGCTCTGGATCATCGCGCTTGGTGATTTTGTCAGCCTGTACACGGCTTTACTTAATGGACTCAACCCAACACCAGTCGATCTGATCGAAACTTTCAAAAAGAGCCTCGACGACTAATTTGGGGACTAACTCGACGATTAGAAATACTCATTTCCTAAAAACCTTGTGCTTGCATCTGTTATGTGTCACTGATACACTCACTCGAAATGAAGTTATTTTTGGTGCTTTTAATACTAGTCAGCAGCTACATCTACATGCTGTTGCACACAACTAATTTTGTATTGGGCCAAACCCAACGATTGGAGCAAACCTATCAGTATGTTGCCAGTCATACTGAATACCATGACGAACAACTGACTACTGGTCGT
Organism: Saccharimonadales bacterium (SeqCode); assembly: GCA_038230395.1. Taxonomy (GTDB): domain Bacteria; phylum Patescibacteriota; class Saccharimonadia; order Saccharimonadales; family UBA4665; genus JBDSWU01. The sequence goes on from JBBRNI010000006.1 coordinate 18,988, forward strand.
TAAAGCTCACTCCAGAGAAACTGGCAGGGGTATAATTAACCCATGAAGCGCATTCGGTCTGCTCGCATTTATTTTTTGCTGGCCCTTAGTGGCTCGGGTTTCGTTAGCTTAGGCTTTTTTGGTTACGGCGCGCTCCAGAACCATAGCTTGGAGTTTTCTTATTTAGTCTGGAATCTATTTTTGGCTTGGCTGCCATTAATATTCGCTCTGCGTCTGACGAGGGTGCTGAAGCATAAACTGTGGTCGAGCTGGGAGGCCTTAGGCTACAGCGTATTGTGGCTGATATTTTTACCAAATAGTTTTTACATGATTAGCGACTTTATACATCTGCAGGACGTTAGCCGGGTTAACCTGCTCTACGACGCGGTAATGTTCACGTCGTTTATATATAGTGGTGTAGTTGTTGGATTTACCAGTTTGTATCTAGTACATGTTCAGTTGCACCGTCGGATGGCGCCGCGTAAGGCCAGTGTTTTGATGGCGGCCACGCTACTAGTCTGTAGTTTTGCTATTTATGTCGGCCGCGATCTGCGCTGGAATAGCTGGGATATTTTGACCAACCCTGGGGGTTTACTGTTTGATCTGTCCGATAGGCTGATGCATCCTTCTAGCTATCCAGCGATGTTCACGACAGTTATTAGCTTCTTGGTGTTACTTGCTAGCATGTATAACTTGGTCTGGCATGGCATACGGCTACTTAACAAATCTCAATAGTGGGCGCCATGTCTCAGCTAATCTGATATATTAGGGTTACATGAGACAGATATGAGAGATGAACTCGCCGCGGCGATAGCCCAGGCTATAACCGAATTGTTCAACGTTACGATAAGCGTTGAATTAAGCCGACCTGATGAGCAGTTCGGCGACTTTGCTACCAATGTCGCGTTACAACTTACTAAGCAGGTGGGCCAGAATCCGCGGGCTATCGCTGAGAGCCTACAGCCAAAGCTGGCTGACAGCCTGCACGAGTGGGTGAGTGAAGTGACGATCGCTGGGCCTGGCTTTTTAAATCTCCGCCTGCGCGATGAAGCACTAATACGGATGGCCGTACCAGCGGTACCGAGTGGATGGACGGGTAAAGTCGTAGTTGCTGAGTACTCTGACCCAAATCCCTTCAAAGTCCTCCATGCTGGCCACCTATATACCAGCTTAGTTGGTGACGTTGTCGCCAACTTATTAGAGCTTGCTGGAGCTACTGTGCACCGCGTTAACTTCGGTGGTGACGTTGGTATGCACGTTGGTAAAACTATGTGGGCTATCGTGCACGAGCTGGGTGGTGAGCACCCGGATAAGCTCATTGCTATACCTGATGATCAGAAACTGGAGTGGGTCAGCCAGCGTTATGTCACTGGTAACGAAAAATACGACGACGACGTAGCTGCGAAAGCGGAGATGATATCACTAAATAAACAGGTGTATGCCATACATGCCGAGCACGATACTAGCAGCCCCTTGGCTCAGATATATTGGACTTGCCGACAGTGGAGCTACGATGGTTTTGATGCTTTGTACGAGCGACTCGGTATGAAGCCCTTCGAAAAGTATTACCCAGAGAGTGAAGTTTCAGACTTAGGACTTGCGACAGTCAAGGCGCACATCGGACCAGTTTACGAAGAATCTGAGGGGGCGGTTATATTCCGCGGCGAGCCGTTCGGCTTGTTTACTCAGGTTTTTATCAATGGTGAGGGCCTACCAACCTATGCCGCCAAGGACGTCGGGCTGATCCAGCATAAGTTTCAAGATTACCACTACGATAGTTCATTCATCATTACTGATAGCTCCCAAAAAGATCATGTAGCAGTGGTTATGAAAAGCGTCGAGCAGTTTGAGCCCGAGCTGGTATCCCGAACCATTCACAAAACCCATGGCCGTATCAAGCTTGCTGGCGGCGTTAAAATGAGTAGCCGCAAAGGTAATGTTTTGTCGGCCAGCGCCATCCTAGACGCCACTCAGCAGGCCAACCAAGCTGCCCGCGGCGAGAGCCAAGACCAGACGGTACTGGGAGCTGTTCGCTACTCATTCCTCAAAAACCGCATTGGTAGCGACATCATTTATGATCCAGCGGAGTCAGTGAGTTTGGAGGGGAACAGCGGACCATACTTGCAATACGCTCACGCTCGAGCTAGGTCTATTTTGCGAAAGGCTGGCCTTAGTGACGACTACAACTTCGATATAATCGACGAACCCCTAGAGGCTGCCGAACGCAGTTTGGTACGTAAGATCTCTGAATATTCTGAAGTGCTGGAGCGGGCAATTACAGAGCTGATGCCACATCATATTTGTGGATACTTGTATGAGCTTGCGCAAGAGTTTAACCGATTCTATGAGCATAATAGAGTTGTTGATGACCCTCGCCAGGCACTACGTCTCGGCTTGGTTACCCGCTACGCAAATACTCTCAAAGCCGGGCTCAAGTTGCTTGGTATCACCGCCCCAGAACAGATGTAACCACACCTGTGTGCTAAAATTAATGTACGAATGGAGGCGCAATGAAAGACATGACCGACGATGATTGGAAGCAAAAGCTAACACCTGAGCAATACCATATACTGCGTGAAAAGGGGACTGAACACCCAGGTTCCGGCACGCTGTTATACAACGACGCGGCTGGTGATTATACCTGCGCCGCTTGTGGTCAAGTCGTCTTCCATAGTACTAGTAAATACGAATCCACGATCCCAGGCCTGATTGGCTGGCCAAGTTTTTCGGAAGCCGCCGATGATGGAGCCGTTAAGCTCGTTGATGATAAGAGTATGTTCATGCACCGCATAGAAGCATTATGTGGTAATTGTGGTGGTCACCTTGGTCACTTGTTTGATGACAAAAGTTCACCAAATGGCAAGCACTTCTGTATTAATTCCACGGCTCTAGATTTTAACGAAAAGACCGAAAAGAAGGCCTAGCACTCAGGCGAGCGGTAGTACTTGTTCCCCCAAGTCGCCATTTGGCGTAGTACCGGTATGAGGTCACGACCCTTATCAGTCAGGTCATATTCACAGCGTGGAGGAACCTCGGCATACATTTTGCGGGTGATTATGCCATGCGTTTCGAGGTCGTCTAAGCGTTGGCTTAGTGTACGTGGATTGATGGTACCAACGGACTTTTCTAGTTCTCCAAAGCGTTTCGCCCCTGATGTTAGGTCGCGTAGGATGAGCGCTGTCCATTTACTGCCAATGATTTCCATGGCACTAGCAATACAGCCGATATGCGGCTCAAGTGGCTTGGTGGTAACAGAAGATTTCATATATTTAACTATATATTATTTAAGTATCAATTAATACTTTACAATGTATAGTAATGCATTTATACTGAAGTAGTACTAATACTATACATAATATACCGCAGGAGAATCAAGCGTGAAATTACAGATTATCGTTGGATCAACCCGCCCCGGTCGTATGACTGACCGAGTAGCCAAATGGGTGGCTCAGCAAGCCGCGACTCTCGAAGAAGTCGAGCTCGAAGTCGTTGACTTAGCAGATTACGAACTACCATTTTTCGATGAAGCTATTAGCCCACGCTATAACCCAAATCGTGTGCCAAACGCTGTAGCAAAAAAGTGGTTAGCCAAACTCAGTGAAGGCGACGCCTACGTGTTCGTGACTCCCGAGTATAACCACTCAATAACCGGTGCGCTCAAAAATGCACTCGACTACGTCGATTACCAGTTTACCCACAAACCTGCCGCCGTTGTTTCACATGGTAGCGTTGGTGGCGCCCGCGCCGCTGAACAGCTCAAACTAATACTACTTGAAGTCGGGTTGGTAGTTGTTCCAAAGGCTGTAGCTTTTGTCGGTATGTTAGGTATGAATCCTGTCATTGAAGAAAACGGTGACTTGCAACAGGATGTCAAAGACCAGCCTTATGGCCCACAAACAGCTCTAGCCGGAGCACTTACCGAACTCAAATGGTATGGTGACGCACTTAGCGCTGCCTGATCATAACAGCTTAAGTTTGAAAGACTTTTGTGTAAACCCGACCCCCAACCGACCCTAACCAGCAGAGTCGGGTTTTTGTTTAGGGCTCTGACAAGGCTATAATAGTCGTAATGATTGATACACATGACTGATAAACCCGCGCTCCCAACTAAATTGCTTTGGGTTGATCTAGAGATGACAGGTCTGGACAGCGAACAGGATGTGATTTTAGAAATTGCCGCTGAAATCACTGATTTCAATTTCAAAACGCTTGCCAGCTACGAGGCAATCGTCAAGCAGCCCAAAGAGCTGGTCGCAGACCGCATGCAAAAGAATATTTGGTGGTCTGATTATCCGGCGAATCGCGACGAGTTTATGCGCAAAATGGACGACGGCAAACCAAGTGAGCAAGTAGAGCGTGAGCTGATCGAGCTAATTGAACAACAATTTGGTACAGAACCGGCAATCCTTAGTGGTAATAGCATTCATTCTGACCGTGGGTTTATAAAGCACTGGTGGCCGCAACTAGATCTTAAACTTCATTACCGCATGCTTGACGTTAGCTCTCTCAAAATAGTTATGCAAGGCAAGTACGGCGTTGAGTTTGAGAAAAATAACGCCCATCGAGCATTTGATGATATCCAGGCTTCAATCGCCGAATTACAGTTCTACTTGGAGTGGTTTCATTCTAATTAATAGCACGGTATTATAAGCGCTCATGCTTCTCATTAGTAGCTAAATCGTCTACAGTGGTGGTAATGGATCACAAAACTGTCGAAGATTATATTTTGAGCATGCCAAATGCTTGGCTTGATTATCCGTTTGGCGAAGGCGTTGGCGTCTACAAAGTTGGCGGCTCACCGACCGACAAAGAGGCAGGCAAGATGTTCGCACTGATTAGTGAAGCCAAAAATCCGCTTCAACTAAGCCTCAAATGTGACCCCACACTGAGCAAGCTGCTACGTGAAAAGTACGAAACTGTTATGGAAGGTTACCACCTCAACAAAAAACACTGGATAACCATCGTGCTTTCAGGCCAATTAAGCTGGGAAGAAGTTCAGGCCCAAATTCGCCATAGTTATATACTGGTCGAAGCTAGTTAACAGCGCTCAACTGTTGTGTCAGCAAAACTGCTGAATTATAGTCATCCGTCAGCAGCTTACGGCCGTTTACGCCGGTGGTTTGGTTGTAGGCAAACTTCAAGGCAGACTGGTAGTCCGCTAGCTGACTTTTCATAATGTCCTGGAAGGTTAGGTCATATGTGCTAGCCGCCGCGGCGTTAGCCAACTGCGTGTCTAGTGACGGCTTAACCTTTAATATTAGCTGTTTTTTTGATATTTTTTGATGCAGTTTGGTAGCGTAGCTGAGTAATTGGGTCTTCTCGCTAGCAATAACTAGATTACTGGTGACGGCAAAGTTTAAGTTAGTGCCAGAAATCCCTTGTTGCTGAGTGGCGGCGGTCGTGAGGTGTAGTATAGCCTCTTGGTCTTGGGCAACGTGCAGTAGAGCTGCGCTGTTGCTACCACCCGAAATAAGCCCTTTTATGATGGAAAAGGCAATGATCAGCACTATCAGTCCGACTCCAACCACCAAAATACGACCTAGCATGGAGCCACCTGCTAATGGAAGCTTGCGTGGCGTAGGCTGTGGATTAACAATAAAATCGTAGTTTGGTTGGACAACAGGGGGTTGAGGGGCGCCATAACTGGGTTGCTGTGGTTGCATGGTTCTATTTAACCATAAGAGACATCAGCAGCCCAGCTACCAATCAAGTCATAGGACACTGTCTGTGCTAGAATACGGCTTAGATTTACTTATGGCAGTTATACAAAAATTCAATCAACGACATCTGTTTTATATAACTGTGTTGCTAGTGTTTGCCGCTGGTGTCGCCAGCGGGGCGGTGCTGTATCTAAATTCCGTGGCGCAGCATCGTGACCTTGCTACTGGCAAATTCTTTATACCAGCGGTTTCGCATGGTAACTCTGGGCCACTACACTTGTTGCAGCCGACTGCTAGTGATCAGCACGCTATAGAAGTGGTGGCTGTTGAAACAATTCCCACTACTGCTCCAGCAGGTGGCCAAGCTACTGCTACTATCAAGCAATTCACTGGAACAAAAGCCTTTGGGACTGTTCATTACCAAGCTGGTTCACCCGATATCGATTTTATAAGTGCTAAAGATACCACCGGCAACTGGCATATTACAAAGACTGATTACAAAATTAATATCTCTGGCCCGGGCCCTTATAAAATGGTCAGAACTAGTCATTTTAACTCTCTGTGAAATATCTTTAAACAGACACTTTGCGATTGGTATCTGGCTGTACAGGGGTAGTCAGAGGTAGTACGCTATAGCTATGGATGCTGTTGACGAGATTAAGAGCCGTTTGGCGATAGAAGATGTGATTGGTGAGTACGTCCAGCTTAAGCGAGCCGGACGTAATTGGAAGGGTTTAAGCCCGTTTAGCGCCGAAAAATCACCGAGCTTCGTGGTGAGCCCTGACAAACAGATTTGGCATGACTTTAGCTCAGGTAAGGGCGGAGATGTGTTTAGTTTTGTTATGGAAGTCGAGGGTCTAGACTTTAAGGCAGTACTCGAACTATTGGCCCGCAAAGCCGGTATGGATATTGAACAATTTCGTGGACCGACTAACAGTGGCGGCCCTGCGAAGGAGCGCTTATACGAGCTGCTAGAGCTAGCCGCTAAATTCTACCAAGTGCAATTCAGCAAAAATAAAGAGGCCCTAGAGTACGTACTAGTGGAGCGTAAATTTAGCAAAGCAACAGCGCTAGAATGGCGACTGGGCTACGCCCCTAACACTGGTACAGCGCTAATGGATTTTATTAAAGCTAAGAACTTTACTTTCGATGAAGCCAAGATGACCGGTTTAATTACTCAACGCTCATATCGATCTTCTGGCGGCAGCGGTGACATGTTTCGGGGCAGGCTTATGATCCCGTTGCAAGACGCCCAAGGGCGAGTAATTGGCTTTACTGCTCGGCAACTAGACTCTGATCTGAATGCGCCCAAATACATCAACACTCCGCAAACTCCACTTTATGATAAAAGCCGACATGTTTATGGTCTTCACTTGGCAAAAGAGTCAATTCGCAAAGGCGGTTTTTCGGTCTTGGTGGAAGGCAATTTGGACGTTATCGCCAGCCACCAAGCTGGTGTACGCCAAGTAGTGGCTACAGCTGGTACGGCCTTAACAGAGCCACATCTAAAGACACTCAGTCGTTTTAGTGGTGATATTCGCCTGAGCTTTGACGCTGACAAAGCCGGTCTCGCCGCCACGGAGCGAGCTATCCCCATCGCTTCAAAAGTAAAGGTTTCCTTGAGCATCATAGATATCCCTAGTGGCAAAGACCCCGATGAACTGATCAAGCAAGACCCAAAACTGTGGGAGCAAGCCATCGAAAAGCATCAGTATGCTCTGGATTGGCTGATAACCCGCTATACCAAGCTGCTCGATATTACCAGTGCCCAGGGCAAGCGCCAATTTAGCGACGTTTTACTACCGGTGGTGCGGGGTCTATCAGATGACGTTGAGCGTGATCATTATCTGAGTACTATCTCAACTATCATAAGCGTGTCAAAAGACGCGCTAGATCAAAAATACGAGAAATATGACAAGACGGAAGGTGCAACACTGCAAGTTCGCCGTAAGCCAATCAAGGCCAGCCCAGAGCAACTCGACAAGCAGTCAATCGATAGCCAGCGGCTACAAGACAACTTTATGGGCTTGATGCTAATGCGAGTCACACTGCGTGAATTCCTAGCTTTAGTGACGCCCGAGATGCTATACACCGAGCCAGCCCGTGAGCTGTTAGGCTTCTTAAAGGCTCATCTGGACTTTAAGGGTAAGCCCGAGACAGCCGCCGAGCTGCAAAATTTGGCAAGTTATGTTAAAATAGAGGCATTACTCTATGAGGAACTCTATCAGGGCCTCGAGCTCAATGAGCTTCATTACGAAGCCGCTCGATTGCAGGCACGACTGGTAGAAGCGTATGTCAGAAACCAAAAGCAAATTCTCAGCACCAAACTAGACACAGCTAACGAAGCGCAAACACGCGAATTATTAACAAGTGCCCGACACTACGACGAGCTTTTAAAGCAAATCAAGACCATCAGATAACACGCGTAACAACAGGAGATATACCTATGGCCAAAGCCAAAAAAGCAGTAGATAAGAACGCCGAAAAGCCAAACTTTGATGAGATCAAGGCAACTCTGGTCGCCCAGGCCAAAAAAGATGGAACAATTGCCCAGAAAGACATCATTGCTGTCATTCCTGATGTCCCAGAAAACGCTGAAACCCTAGACAGCCTGTATACCGAACTGGCTGAGTTGAGCCTCGAGATCACCGCCATCGGCCCCGATGTTGAAGGCTTTACCCAAGAGTGGGTTGAAGAAGAGGAAGAAGAGGAAGATACGTCTGTTGCTGTCTACCTTGACGATGATGTGGCTGATGACTCAGTACGCCTGTACCTGCGTGAAATTGGTAAAATTCCGCTGCTTAACGCCGAGCAAGAGTTGGCGCTGGCTCAGCGTGTTGTTTCTGGTGACAAAGACGCCAAAGACCAAATGGCCGAAGCCAACATGCGCTTAGTGGTGTCGATCGCCAAGCGCTACGTCGGCCGTGGTCTTGATCTGTTGGATTTGATCCAAGAAGGCAACACTGGCTTGCTACGCGCTGTCGAAAAGTTTGACCCAGACAAGGGCTTTAAGTTTTCAACCTACGCCACTTGGTGGATCCGCCAAGCAATCACACGCGCTATTGCTGATCAAGCCCGCACCATCCGTATCCCAGTGCATATGGTTGAAACTATCAACAAGCTACTCCGTACCCAACGCCGCCTGACTCAAGAGCTAAATCGTGAACCATCTAACGAAGAAATTGCTAAAGCCATGGAGATCGAAGTCGACAAAGTTGAGCACATTATGAAGATCAAGCAGGACATTTCGTCACTTGATGCATCGATCCGTGACGATGAAGAAGATTCTGTACTGTCAGACTTTATCGAAGATGAAGACACTGTTTCCCCCGAAGAATCAGCTACCGGTCAGTTGTTGAAAGAGCAGGTCAAAGACATGCTTGGTGCCCTAACAGAGCGCGAACAAAAGATCCTAAAGCTACGCTTTGGTCTTGAAGATGGCAAAAGTCACACTCTAGAGGAAGTTGGCCAAGAATTCTCAGTCACCCGTGAGCGCATCCGTCAGATTGAGGCCAAAGCCCTGGCCAAACTCCGCAAGCATCGCGACGCCAAAAAACTCCATGATTACATTAAATAATTCTTAAATTTGTTCATGAACACAAAACTACAGATTATTGGATTAGCAGGCACAAACGGCTCCGGCAAAGACACAGTTGGTGAATTACTGGCTCAGCAGCATGAGTACCTGTTTGTCTCTGTTACAGAGCTACTTCGAGCCGAATGCCAGCGCCGTAACCTGCCAGTTGAGCGTGAAAACCTGCGTATGATAAGTGCGCAGTGGCGCCGTGAACTTGGGCTTGGTGTGCTAGTTGACAAGGCAGTCGCCGAGTACGAAATCGTCAAAGACCGCTACAGTGGTGTCGTCATGGCCAGTATTCGTAACCCAGGCGAAGCTGACCGCATTCACGAATTTGGTGGCACGATAGTTTGGATCGACGCCGATCCACAGACTCGCTACGACCGTATTCAAGCCAATGTTGCTACTCGTGGCCGCGCCGAAGAGGACAACAAAACCTTCGATCAATTTTTAGCTGAAGAAGAAGTCGAAATGCACACCCCCGAGGGCGGTGACAACGCCATGCTAAACAGCGCTGCCGTCAAGGACCGCTGCGATGTCTTCCTCATTAACGATACTAGCGATTTAACTTCGCTGAGTCTGACGATCCAAACCAGCCTCAAGTTGTAATTAAAGCATATTTGTGATATAATTAGATAATATGAGTAGTACAGAAACACAAGATTTTAATAATTTCCAACTTGGCGATGACGTCAGGGAACTGGCTGATGGTTTGATGGTAGATATTGGTGAAGCCTTCCATATTGATCTGATCGGCCTCGATGACGAAGCGCTGAGCGTTGGTCTCGGCGAAGTCGTGGTCGGCTTGGCAAAAATAAAGAATTACGTAACAACGAAGAAGTAACCGTATTATCAGATGAGAGTATGGCTAACTTACTCGACCGTTCAGGTGTTCAGACGAGTCTTGATCGCAGTCTGTGGACTCCAAGCATCACAACTTCAAATGCCGAAGTAGATGCTCTAATTATGACTGGAGCTGTAGCCAACTGGCAGGATCGTATCGCTGCACAAATAGTAACAGCTAATACGAGTGTGCCTATCCACTATGCAACATCTGACCGCGTTATGGGTACGCCAACTGAAAAAGTAAACCCCAATGTCATGGCCATGTTTGAGGCTGAAGGTGATTATCCTACTGAAACCCAATACGCAGCCCAAATAATTATTCCAAAGCTTGTAGAAGCTGGCTTCACAGTTATATCTTCAGAATATGCCGGAGCCAACGGTGACCAATTAGCCGAAGGCTTATTCGGTGATTTTCCTGAACTGGCATTCAAGAATTTGGTCTTCGGTCGTGTCGCCAACGCTGGTCTCCAATTGGCTTGCCAAATGCGGGTTGCAGCTCGTAAAATAAATCCTGACTTCGATGGTTTCCAGGACGAACCACAGGTATTCGTGGTCACCGACTCATTCCCAGTCGCCATAACTTCTGAGCAGAAAGCAGATGCCGCTCACTATCAGAACCCTCAGACTGGTCTACGTCAGGCAGTGCTCAGCGCCAAGTTAATTCACGAAGCCGCAATTGGTATCAATTAGCTAATCTAGTTACTCAGCTCTTGCCGAGCTTGACCTGCTGGTGTAGTTTGATAACCGCGCGGCGGGTGTGCTTGCGGGTGTGGCGCTGGAGCAGTCGTATAAGCATGTAGAGCGTGGCGGCGCTGAGTGCTGTTAGCCAGTCGACAAGCGTCAGAGCTGCGGTGCTGAAGTAGGGCTGGACCCACGGGTTATAAATCAGGTTGAGTATTAAGAAAAACGATAGGCCAAAAGCTATCATCAGTTTGCTGTTATTCCAGAGGTAGCTGCTAAAGAACCTGTCATGGGCGTCAGAGCGTTCAAACATCATATATACATAAAGACAGAGTACTAGCGTGAGATAGGTTAGGGTCGTGGCTTGATGGTACTGGGGCAGGCTGGCATCGATGTAGCGTGGGCTTAGGGCGTGCCGTGCAAAGTATAGTAAATAGTTGCCGTAGCTGAGTACAGCAGCCAGTAACCCAAAGCCGATGAAGCCGCTGACGGCACTACGATTAATGATGTGGTCGTCCAGATTACGCGGTTTTTGGCGCATCAGCTTGCCCTGTGCTTGGTCCCAGCCCAGAGCCGTTAACGGTAGTATTTGAGCCACGATATCGATGGCTAGGATCTGAATAGCAGTAATTGCTGGGGCAACATGGAACAGGGCAGTAGCGCTCAGACCAATCAGAACGGTCAGTAGCTCGCCGGCGTTATCCGTCAGCACGCAGCGGGCAGCTTTGCGGATGTTTTGGTATGTTAGTCGACCCTGTTCTATGGCGGCTACTAAGGTATCAAAACTGTCGTCGAGTAACACAATTTCGGCGGCGTCTTTGGCGACATCAGTGCCGGTGCGACCCATAGCGACACCAATATCGGCGCGCTTGAGGGCTGGGGCATCGTTGATGCCATCGCCGGTGACAGCTACGACATGACCACTACGCTTTACAATCTCCACTATACGTAATTTGTCCTCGGGGGCGACCCTGGAGAAGACGGCGCCACCATTTTCGACTAACGCCAGTATCTGGCTATCGGCTAGCCCAGCTAAATCACTTCCGGCAACTACGGTGATAGCATCACTTAGTAGCGCCTTTCTGGCTATCGCCACAGCAGTAACAGCGTAATCGCCAGTAATAATGGATACTTTGACATGTGCTTGGCGGGCGGCAAGCATGGCGGCTGGCACGGCATCACGCAACGGGTCAACCATGCTGGCCATCCCTAAAAAGGTAAAATTATGCTCTACTTCAGCCATAATATACGGCTTTTTAGCACCTTTGGGTAACACCCGGAAACCAAAGCCTAAGTTGCGCATAGCCGCCTGGGCTTGGCGTTCATTAAATTGTACGTAGAAGTCACGGTCGGCTTTAGTTAGTTTGCGAATATGCCCATGGTCCCAGATGTCAGTAGAGGCTGCTAGTAGACTTTCGGGAGCACCCTTAACAAACACTACCGTCTCGTCGCCGCGCGTTCTGACTGAGCTGAGTAACTTGCGGGCTGAGTCAAACTGAAACTCTTTAATTTCGGGGTGCTCGGCTTCCCAGGTTTCTATATCAAGACCAGCTTTACGGGCCAAGGTGATCAGCGCTCCTTCAGTGGGGTCGCCAACAACGTACCAACTAGCATGTTCAGCATCTGGTGGGTTCACGTGAGCGTTACTGGCCAGGGCAGCGCAAGCAAAAAATAGTTCAAGTTCTTTGAGCTTTGCAGAGGTTAATGATTTACCACGCTCGCTCACGATTTCACCATTAGCTTCGTATCCGGTTCCAGTTACTGCGTATGCCGTGCGGCCGATGAGTAGTTGCTCGACCGTCATTTCGTTCTTTGTAAGTGTTCCGGTTTTATCCGTCAATATAAAGTTGGTGGCGCCAAGTGTCTCAACGGCTGATAGCTTTTTGACGAGTGCTCGGCGCTTCGCTAGGCGTCCAGCTGTTTGGGCGAGAGTGATATTAACTTCAGCCACAAGGCCGTTAGGGATCATCGCCGCGCTTATACCAATGCCGAACAAAATAGCGGCGTGTAACCCCAAATTTGCCTTGAAGGCGATGCCAGTGAGTAGGACAGCCAATATGACCGTTCCTTGCACAATGCGAGTTGCTAGATGATTCATTTCCTTTTGAAGAGGAGAGGCTTCGGTATGGGTCGTTTGGCTGAGCGCCGCGATACGACCAAGCTCGCTTTGCATGCCAGTGCCAATAACCACCCCGTGGGCACTGCCTGTGGCTATTGTGGTGCCCATGAATACGAGGTTGTGCCGACTGCCCAAGGTTACGTCATCAGCTATGGCATGGACGAATTTACGACTTGGATTGCTCTCGCCAGTGAGAGCGAAGTCATTGCTACTGAGTTCTTGCTCATCGAGTATGCGCAAATCGGCTGGGGCAGTATCACCACTCTCTATATATACAACGTCGCCAAGTACTAGTTCGGTAGAAGCGATTTCTTGGAGTAAACCAGAGCGAACGACTTTGGCTTTAGGTACCAATAACTGCTCTAGGCTTTTCATGAGTGTTTCGGCTTTGTGCTCCTGGAAAAAGCCAACCATGGCATTCATCAAGGCAATAAGTATCAAGATTGTCGCTGTTTTACTATCTTTGAGATACAGCGAAAAAGCCGCGCTCACTAGCAACATAATGACTAGCAAATTCTTAAATTGCCGGATGAACGTAATAATCGTGGCTTCGTGCTTGGTGCGGTGCAGGACGTTTGGACCAAGGTCTTGGAGGCGCTTTTTGGCTTCTTTGGTGGTCAGGCCGCTGGCACGTGAAGTCAGCTGCTCGAGCACGTCACTAGCAGGTAAGCGGTAATAGTTGAGCCGCTTTGGTGTATTCATACATAAGCAGTATACCTGTTGCCATGAGTATTAGCCTATGTCTGTATAAGGTTTTGAGAGTGCGTTTCATTACGGGCTTTTGCGCCCTTCATCGCACTACGCTTGACTCTCCCAAAACCTTATACAGATATAGGCTTGAGCTTGCCGTGCAGGTGATGGTGTGGGATATTGTTTGGTATGAAATCTAAAGCTGATTTGCGAAATGAACTTAAGGCTGCTCGGGCCGAGATGAGTGTTGCCGAGGTAATTGAGAAGAGTCGGCAGATTGTAACCAGTGTTCATACTATCCTTACTAGTCTCAACTTTCGTAGTTTGCATTGCTATGAACCTATCGCCAAACTGCATGAGGTTGATGTGTCGGAGCTGTTTGATTTGCCTGACGTGGCGCTCTATACTTCACGTAAACTAGCGGGTGAGTGGCATGTGGTATCTGTTATAGATGATATTGCCAAGCCTGAACCGCAGCTTGACGTGATAATTGTGCCGATGCTTGGCTTTGATAAAAACCTGCACCGCGTTGGCTATGGTGGCGGCTACTACGATCAACTTCTGGCCAAGTATCCACAAGCTCTTAAAGTAGGTGTGTGTTACGAGCAAGGAAGAGTTTCAGCTATTCCATCCCAACCACACGACATCCCACTCAATATTATCGTTACTGAAGAAACAGCCTCGATAGCGGTCTAAATGACCGAAGTAGTTTATACTTAAAACATGGCGGAGACTCCTAAGAAGAAGCTGGTGGTGATCGATGGTAAGTCGGTTTTTTATCGCGGCTATTACGCCATGTCCAATTTAGCTACCAAAGACGGTACTCCCACGGGTGGCGTGTTTGGCTTCGCGACCATGGCTCTAGAGGTCGTGCGTCGGCTCAAGCCTGACTATGTGGCAGTGGCTTGGGACAAGCCCAAGACAAATATTCGGCGTCGGCTGGAGCTGTACCCAGAATACAAGGCGGGGCGTAAACCAACGCCACCCGATTTTAAAGCCCAGATCCCAATATTGCATGAACTGCTTGCAGCTTTTGGCTGGCCGCTCTACGAGCTCGATGATTACGAGGCTGACGACATTATGGGTGCGCTAGCGGTTCAAGCCAGCGCGCAGGATATTGAAACGCTGCTAATCACCTCTGATATGGACATGCTGCAATTAATCAATGATCAAGTGCACGTCTACGCGCTCAAAACTGGGCTGTCGAACATAGAATTGTATTCACCAGCCAGTTTTGTAGCAAAATACGGTATCCGCGTTGACCAGTTCTTGGATCTCAAAGCCCTCAAAGGCGATTCTTCCGATAACATTCCAGGTGTGCCAGGTATTGGTGAAAAGGGTGGTATTGAGCTGTTAAAACAGTACGAAACACTTGATAATATATACGAAAATCTGGACCTATTAAAGGAAAGTACTCGCAAAAAGCTGGTCGCAGGCAAAGATTTAGCTTACCTGAGCAAGGAGTTAGCCCGCATCTGGACCGATGCACCGATCCCACTTGATCTAGACGCAGTAGACGGTAGCAAGTGTCAGCCAGAGAAGCTACTACACCTCTTGCAAAAGCTGGAATTTCGTACCCTTGCGCGGCAGCTTCCTGAGGTTATACAAGTTCAGCTCAGCGAAACTGGCTCTAGCATGGCAGCCAATCTTATAGTTGGTAAAAACACCGTTATCGACAGTCTCGACAAGCTCAAAGAGTTCCACTTGCCAGCTACTGAACAGCTGTTTATTCACGCGCGTTCAGCCGGCAAACATGGCCGTAGACCAGAGGTGCTTATACTTAGTAGCGACGGTAAGCGTACCTATACGCTAGATCTGCGTAAGCTTGACCACGAAGTCATAATTAAGCATTTTGCTGATAGTGCGCCGCTCATTGGCTACGATATTAAGTCTTCGCTCAAGGTACTACTTGAACTAGGTATGGAATATTTGCCTCCTGTTGGGCATGATGTGCTCATAGGGTCGTTTATCTTGAATGCACTCAGGCGTGAACAGACACTGACTGAGCTGGCTCAATCTGATCTTGGTTACGATGGCTCTGCCTTCGAAGATTTGGACGCTGACGAGGTCATTACCAGGGCGCCAGAAATAATTGCTGTTATCAAAGCTTTGCACGATCAGCAAACCAAAGACATGAATGAAATACCCAAGCTGGTGAGTTTAGCAACAGACATAGAATGGCCAGTTATCCCCGTGCTTGCCCGCATGGAACATCGTGGTATCGAGCTCGACACCGCTTATTTGAAGAAGTTCGCAGATGAGATTGACGACATGATTTCGGACTTTGAGCAGCAGATATACGGCTACGCCGACCAAGAGTTCAACATTGCATCGCCGAGCCAACTGGCCGAAATATTGTTTGAAAAGCTTGCGCTACCGGCTAAAAATATTAAAAAAGGTAAGACTGGCTACAGCACAGCCGCCAGCGAGCTCGATAAGCTCCGTGAGCAACATCCTATCATTGAGGTTATCACTCAATTTAGAGAGGTCACTAAGCTCAAGAACACTTATGTCGACACGCTCCCGCTTATGGTCGACGAAAATTCGCGTCTGCATACCACATTCGCCCTAACTGTCGCGCAAACTGGTCGCCTCAGTAGCAATGATCCAAATCTGCAAAACATCCCAACTCGTACTGATCTTGGGCGCCATGTGCGGACGGCCTTCGTGGCTGGCAAAGGTAACAAGCTCGTCAGCGCCGATTACTCGCAGTTTGAGCTGCGCCTGGCGGCTGTATTGGCCAACGACACCGAACTAATAGATATGTTTAACAGAGGTGCTGATATCCATACTGCCACTGCAGCTCAAGTTTATGAGCGCGAGCTAGAAGATGTTACTAAGCAGATGCGTCGAGCCGCCAAAGTTATTAACTTTGGCATTTTATACGGCATGAGCCCTCACGGCTTGGCCATTGCCGCCTACATGGGCTATGACCAGGCCACAGCTTTTATAAAGCGCTACAAAGACCTGCGCCGTCCACTTTTTGACTACATGGATCATCTACTGGTAGTTGCCAGGGAAGAGGGTTATGTCGAGACACTGTTTGGTCGCCGTCGCCCAATGCCAGATATAAAATCGTCTAACTTTATGGTTCGCCAATCTGCTGAACGCCAAGCTATCAACATGCCGATTCAGGGCACCGAAGCTGACCTCATGAAACTAGCCATGGTCGAAGTTGATAAGCAATTACAGGCCAATTACCCTGACTCCCACCAGCTATTACAAATTCACGACTCAATACTGGTAGAATGTTCCGCCAATGCAGCCAACGAAGTAGCTGAACTACTCAAAACTGCCATGCAAGACATTTATAAACTCCCCGTTAAGCTCGACGTCGACGTCACCATTGGTGACAACTGGGGCGAACTATAATGAGCCCATTCAAATGAGTGAACAGCTGTTTCATATCGGTATTAAGGCGATGGTTGAAGATACCGATGGACGATTGCTGCTCTTTAAGCAAGACGTTTCTCATAACCATAGTATGCCAACGGCTGCATACTGGGACTTCGCTGGTGGTCGTGTAAATGTAGGCGAAACGTCAGTGTTGGAAACGCTTCGACGAGAAATCCAAGAAGAAACCGGCATCGACGATTATGATTCAGCTGAATTATTCACGACAGTTATTTCGAACCATCGAATTAAATTACCAAACGATCAACTGATTGGTTTAGCTTTAGTGATTTACAAAGTAAAGCTCAAACCAAATGCCCAAATTATATTAAGCGATGAGCATACGAATTACGAGTGGGTAGATCGTAATGAAGCCAAAGTCCGCCTGGCGCATAAGTACCCAGCTGAGTTTACGAACTCGCTATAGCTTGGAAGGATCAGTGTCAGCGTGGCGACGGCGACGGGCACGCTCTGATGACACGATTCGACCACCACGGGCACGCATCAGTCGTACAGCGAGGGCGATGACCCACATTGCGAAACCAGTGTCAGCTACACTGGTAATCAACCCTAAAACGTCAGTGTGGTGGCGGGCATTCGATATTGCTACTACTAAAATTAGAAATTCAGCAGCGACGAGTGCTAAGCCTAGCCGGCGGCTGCGGCGCTTCTGGGTAAAGTATCCTAGTAACCAGATGAGCCCAAACCACACGACAATCAGCAAAAAATAGCCGATTGAGGACAGTGAATTGGTCAGACAATTACTGCTATGAGTATGGCAAGTTGTGATAATTGAGTTCAGTTGCGTACCGATGTTAAGCAAGCTCAGAACGGCGAACTGTATAACGGTGGCAATTCCTGTTTCGTAGGTTAATTTCATGCATATTCAGTATACGCTATGGCATGCTACAATATGGTTGCAAAATAAGCGTAATAATGTTAGTATAAGTATATGTTGCGTTACTTAGTTGGATTCCTTGTTACTGTTGGCCTGATCATTTTGTTGATCGTGTTGCTGTTTAGTGGTGGTGGCAGTTCGCCCTCCAAAAAAGTACCAAACAGTGGCCATACTCTCGAGAGCTATGCCCAAACTGACGCCCAGGTTCGATTTACCATTGATGGACCGATTAACGCTGTCGAAAACCACCGTCAAGCCCAGGTCATTGTTGACCGTAATAACGCAGTTTTCAATCTTATCCAAGGCTACGATGGCTCAGTTATTAGCACGCAGAGCTTTGCCAATACCACTGCTAGCTACTCAGCTTTCTTACACGGTTTAGAAATGCTAAATTTCACCAAGGGCGATACTTCTGACAAGAGTCTGGCGAGCGAAAACGGTCACTGCCCAACAGGTAATCGTTACGGCTATGATGTCATACAGAACGGACAAACTATCGAGCACTTCTGGGCTACTAGTTGCGGTGGTACGCATACCTATCTTGGCAATGTTGAAACAACACGCTATTTATTTGAGCAACAAATTCCACACTACCGTGACCTTGTCAGCTCCGTTTCAGACTTTTAGTGTTGCCCGATGTTGCGCCTAATTCAAGATTAGGTAAGGTATACTTGAGTCTATGATTCAAGCAATTATTTTTGACTGTTTTGGTGTTCTTACAACAGATGCTTGGCTACCGTTTAAAGCTCGGCACTTTGGCCATGATCCAGCACTACTCGCGCAAGCCACTGACCTGAATCGGCAGTCTGATGGTGGATTTATAACGACTGGATCGTTCCTTGAACAGATTGGTGAAATGGCCAATATGACTTCGGATGAAGTCTACCATGCAGTATCTAATAACGTGCCAAACACTGAACTTTTTGGGTATATAAAACAGCTTAAGGCCGACTATAAAATTGGCCTTCTGAGTAACGCTTCTGGTGATTGGCTATCAGAGTTATTTGAGCCTGACCAGCTACAATTGTTTGAAGGCACTGCTTTGTCATACGAAACTCGCTTCACTAAGCCAATGCCTGAAGCTTACACAACAATCGCCGAGCGTCTTGATGTGCCTGTAGGACAATGTGTATTTATTGATGATCAAGAGCGATTTGTAACTGGTGCTCAAGATGCGGGGATGCTAGCGGTTTGGTATAAGGGTAATGCCCAACTCAAAAATGATCTGGCGCAGCTGCTATCCGATTCGAAAGACTAAGCGTTTGGTAAGCTGGCAGCGGCGTTTGATCTCTGGGCTCCTAAGGCGCAAAGTGCTTACCAGGGCTGCACTTGGCGCGCTCACGACGATATCTTTCTCACGTACGACTACAGTGACAGCTGTTTTGTACTCGTCCTCCACAAACTTTTTGAGGCTAGCACTTTCTGGTGGCTCGTCGAAGTTTTTATCACCAAGTAAATTAAATAGACTGTCCATGACTTCCTAGTATACGGATGAGTAAAGGTTAACTCTAATTTGGCTAATGGAAGGGTCAGGCGGAGTGCAGCGAAGGCCGCAAAAGGCCGAAGCGAAACGCACTTTCATTAGCCAAATTAGAGTTGGCCGTCAGTGCTACAATAGTAGTCTATGCCAGAGTTACCAGAGGTTGAGACAGTCAAAATTGGCTTACAGCGTTTATTGCCAAAGCGGGTTATTAAAAGCGTGGATTATGATTGGCCAAAGTCGTTCCCAAATGCGCCCACAGATGTCCAAAACTTTTTAATCGGTGCGAGCATCCTTGAAGTTAAGCGACGAGCCAAAGTATTGATGATCGAGCTTAGCACTGAATACACACTTATTATTCACCTCAAAATGACTGGCCAATTGGTATTTCGGAGCGGTAGCGAGCGCTTTGGGGCAGGTCACCCTAACGATAGTTTAATAGGTGATCTGCCTGATAAGTCTACGCGTGTCACCTTAATATTTGCCGATGGGAGTAGCTTATTCTTTAATGATCAACGCAAGTTTGGCTGGGTCCGATTGCTGCCGACTATCGAAGTTATGAATCTTGATTTCTTCAAAAAGGTTGGCCCGGAGCCGCTGAGCGTGGACTTTAGCTGGCAAGTGCTTAGAGACCGTTCGTTAAGACGCAAAAATTCTAATATAAAAGCAGTAGTACTCGATCAGACAATACTAGCAGGTATTGGAAACATATATGCTGACGAGGCCTTGTGGGGGGCAAAAATTCATCCTACAACTTTAGTTCGTGAGCTGACTGACGCTAAGTTTAAGCTGCTGTACCATGAGTTTGTGAGCGTGCTTGAGCTAGCCATCAAAAAAGGTGGATCAACGAACAAAAATTACGTTAATGCCGAAGGTAAGCGGGGCAGCTATATGGATTTTGCCCGAGTATTTAGGCGTGAAAACCTACCATGTCCAAGATGCGGAACAACTATTATAAAGACAAAAGTTGCTGGTCGCGGCACTCATACCTGCCCTAAGTGTCAGAAGATACCGTAGGTGTTAATCGACTAACTTTGATAGTAGATTGACCATTGTAGTCACGTTTTTGACCCGAAAGCGGGCGACTGTTACGCCACTACCAACACGAAGGCTGTAAGCCCAAGGGGGAGCTGCCTTGAACATATTTTCATCTGTGTAATCATCGCCGGCTGTTAGAATAAAGTCATATTTTGTATTATTGATGTAGTTTTTAACAGCGGCTCCCTTGTTGGTATTTTTGTGTTTTATCTCAAGGATTTTTTGACCACTGTGAGCTTTGAGCCCATATTGTTGCAGTAGCGGCTTGATGGCTTTTTTGAGCAACACTAAATTCTTCTGCGCCATAAATGGTGGTGATTCACGGTAGTGCCAAACTAAGGCAGTGGTTTTCTCCTCCGCAAAAGCGTACGGAGTCTCGTTAGCGTACCCTTCCAAGATTGGTAAGAGCTGTGTTTTCCAGCTAGTACTTGCAGTACTAGTAGCTTGCCAAGTTTTGTCACCTGGCTCCCTAATAAATGCACCGTGTTCAGCAATCATACCAACGCCAGTTTTACTCAGCCAGTTAGATAAATCTGATCTACTGCGCCCACTAATAATGTAAACATTATTGCGTTTGTTGGCGGCCAGGCGCTTTAATATTGCCAGCAACTCTGTGGTTGGTTTTGCTTCATCAGGTTGGTTGATCAATTCGGATAGAACTCCATCATAATCCATAAATAACACCCGGCGCTCAGCAGATTTATACTCTGCAATTAATTTGTGCTGTGTTTTCATAAACAGCGGTCTCACCGGTAGTAACTCTGGCTTTTGTAGAGTTCTCATAAAATCTTTGGCCCAATTGTGAATTGTATGACCAGCAATCTGTTCGTGCATGGCGTCAAATCGTCCAGTAATGTCAATTTTTCGCATGCTCAGGGCAGTTTCAAGGGCAGACACGAGCGTTTCGGGATGCTTTAAGTTAACTAACAGCGCGTCTTGCAATTCTTGAGCCGCGCCTGCGCCGTCACTTAAAATTAGTACGCCACTTTTACGCTTGCTTGCAACGAATTCTTTGGCTACCAAGTTCATTCCATCCTTAAGTGGCGTGACAAATCCGACGTCAGCAATTTGGAATAATGCTGTTACTTCATGAAACGGTAGGCCCGGTATGTAATCGACTGGCTGCCATGACTTGGTACCAAACTGATTGTTTATTTCAGCAACTAATTTATCCACATTTTTGGCTAGCTTTTGGTACGCGGGGACGTCACTCCGTGACGGGGCACCTGCTAATACAAAGACTACTTTGCTACGTTGTTTAGGGTTGCGAGTTAAAAATGTTTGGTACGCCTGTAGTCGCTCTATAAAGCCCTTTGTGATGTCTAATCGATCAACACCAGCAATAATTTTGAGTCCAACATATTTGGCCCTCATACGCCGGACAGCTCGTTTGACATCAGGTAGCTGGTAGGCATTCTCAAACTTTAAGTAATCAATCCCAATTGGAAAATCAGTAACGCGTACCGTATGCCCACTCAGGATTAACAGATTGTTATTGATGATCCCTAGGCCAAAGCCAGCGATTGAATCCGAAAAATTTGTGACATTTATTTTTGTCTGTAATCCTATTAAGTCTGATCGTATTAATGATTGCAGTAGCCGTTTTGCCTCTGGCAATTTGCTCAGGACCCTAAAGGTTGGAAATGGTGTGTGCAAGAAAACCCCGATATGATTCCGAGGCATCTGAATTTTGAGTAGTTCGGGGACT
This sequence comes from Saccharimonadales bacterium (SeqCode), assembly GCA_038230395.1. Taxonomy (GTDB): domain Bacteria; phylum Patescibacteriota; class Saccharimonadia; order Saccharimonadales; family UBA4665; genus JBDSWU01. Next base: position 41,057 of record JBBRNI010000006.1, read on the forward strand.
AGCAGCAGTTGATAATCATGCACCCAAATTGTGGCATCTGGACGAGCGCTGGCCGCGGCTGCATTGGCAAATATTTTGTTAACCTCTCGGTAGGCTTTCCAGCGTCGTTCATGATGCCTATCATCGGATATTTTCATACTGTGTAGAAGTGGCCAGAGGAGGCTGTTGCTATAACCATTATAAAATTCTTCGATCTGTTTTTTAGTCAGAAAGACTGGTTTACAGCTGTGCCGGGCTAGCTCACGAGTGATTGCTCGTTTTTCATTGTCAGTAAGATCATCGCTAGCAATACCTGGCCAGCCAATCCAAACATTACTACGACCGCTGACGTAACCGCTCAAACCACTAGATAGACCACCCATACTGGTTTCGTAGGTGAGGGTTCCATCAACCTTTTTGACGGTGACGGGAAGGCGATTGGATATGATCAATACTTGTGGCATAAATATCTACTATTAAGTGTACCCTAGTCGTCCCTGTTACGAAGCAAAAAATCTCACAACAGCCAACGCACAGCCAGTGGTATGCTATGAAGACAATGATTCGAGTATTAGCAGGAACAAATGCCTTTGGGCTACAACATGATCTTGCTAAGATCACGGCTAAGTTTGTGACAGAGCATGGCGATTTGGCGCTGGAGCGTGTTGATGGTGAGGAGGTTAGCTATGAGCGGATTACCGAAACGCTTAACAGCTTGCCGTTCTTAACGAGTAAAAAATTAGTGGTGCTGAGGGCACCAAGCGCCCAAAAAAGGTTTGTAGAGGAGGCAGAAACGTTGCTGGCAGATATACCAGAAACTAACGAGGTCATCATCCTCGAGCCTAAACTTGACAAGCGACTAGCCTATTACAAATACTTGAAGAAAAATACAGATTTAACAGAGTACACACAGCCGGACGAGAATAGTATGGCGGCATGGCTGCAACGTAGAGCTAAAGATCAAGGAGGCGTAATTAGTAGCAACGACGCGCGATATCTGATCGAGCGAACTGGCATCAACCAACAAAATTTGTGCAATGAGCTAGACAAGCTGCTCCTGTATGACGATAAAGTGACGCGGGCAAGCATAGATGTACTCACGGACGCTACGCCCCAAAGCACGATCTTTCAGTTACTTGAAGCGGCCTTTGCTGGCAACGTCAAACGTGCTTTGGAGTTGTATGCCGAGCAGCGGGCACTCAAAGTTGAGCCACAACAGATAGTTGCAATGCTTGGCTGGCAGCTGCACGTGCTAGCGGTGGTAAAAACAGCGGGTACGCGTTCGCCTGATGAAATCGCCAAATCCGCCAAGATGAGCCCATATGCCGTGCGCAAGAGTCAAAACGTTGCTCGTAGTCTGACACTTGCCACTCTGAAAACACTCATTTCTGATCTGTTAATCATTGACACCCGTAGTAAGCGCTCCAGCCTCGACCTCGACGAGGCACTGCAGCACTTCTTCCTCAAGCTCGCCGCCATCTAACTAAGTGGTACAAATAAAAACCGCCTCTGGCGAGGCGGTTCCGTGAATAACCTAGGTAATTATTTCTTTTTAGCTGGTGCTTTTTTGGCGACTGGCTTCTTGGCAGCAGCTGGTTTCTTGGCCGGAGCGGCTTTTTTGGCGACGACTTTTTTAGGAGCAGCAGCTTTCTTTGGAGCAGCTTTGGCGGGCTTGACGCCAGCAGCCTTAGCTTTGAGCGCAGCTTGCTTCTTGAGGCGAGCAGCTTTGTTCTTGTGGATGACGCCTTTTTTGACGGCTTTGTCGAGGTTACTCTGGGCTGCCGAGTGACCTGCAGCGCTTGGTTTGCGGACAAAAGCTTTGAGGGCGCTTCTGAGGCTTCGCTTGGTTTTGCTGTTGCGAACCGCGGCTTTTTTGGACGTTTTGACGCGCTTTTTGGCGGATTTGATGATTGGCATTCTTGTAATTCCTTTTAGCTTATGCTTATTTGTAGCTCGCAAATAACTATAGCGGGGTGTTGTGGATTTGTAAAGTGATGTACAGTGACCAGCAGGCAAGTTGTGCATAATAATTCTCGACAAGCGTTAGCGGGTATGATATTTTAGAAACAAGAATGCTAGCTTCAATCGGTTGGTACTTCAAACAAAAATTCAAAAACAAACCAAAAAATTATGGATAACACCGAAACCAATCCCAAACTCCAGCTCGTCGAGAAGCTCAAAGCTGCCAACTATATATTGGTGACGGTTGGACGTAACCCGTCCGTTGACCAGCTCGCGTCGTTAATTGGTTTGACATTGTTGCTCAACAAGGCCGGTAAGCATGCCGCCGCCGTCTTTAGCGGTGAAGTTCCTTCGACTCTAGAGTTTCTGAAACCTGAAGAAACTATTGAAAAAACAACTGATAGTCTTCGCGATTTTATTATCGCGCTCGATAAGTCCAAAGCTGACAAGTTGCGCTACAAGGTCGAAGACGATGTAGTCCGCATCTTCATTACACCTTACAAAACTTCAATTTCAAAAGATGATTTAGAGTTTAGTCAGGGTGATTTTAATGTAGATGTTGTAGTGGCTCTTGGTGTCATTAACCAGGAAGATCTTGATGAGGTTATTATTTCGCACGGGCGAATTTTGCACGATGCGACTGTTGCTACTGTTAATATCTCAAGTGAAGGTGACCTAGGCAGCATCCATTGGCAAAACCCGAAAGCTAGTAGTCTAAGTGAAATGATGACTGATCTCGCTCGCCTCATGGGTGCTGACATGGTTGATAACCAGATCGCCACCGCGCTATTAACAGGTATTGTTGCCGAAACGGATCGCTTTAGTAACGAAAAAACTACTGCTGAGGTTATGTCAGCCAGCGCAGTGCTCATGGCAGCTGGCGCCAACCAGCAACTAGTTGCTACTCAGTTAGAGCAGCCCGCAGCTCCTCCAGAAGTACAGGGAGATAGCCACGATACTGATACTAGTTGGAATCAACAATCTGATGACGGTGCTGAATCCGCTCCTGCAGTACCTTCTCAGCCCGAAGAAGTCCCAATCGCCGAAGATCCACAGAACGAAGATGGCTCAATCGAAATTGAGCATAATCCTGAAGACACTCAAGATGATCATAATGTTCAAGACCATCAAGAAGAGCCCAAAAACGATGACACAGCAGATGGTTTTGTTGTCGAGCCACCCAAAGCACCAGCAAACGATAACTTCAATATGCCCATTCAATCTGACGAGGAACAGTCATTATCCCCAGAAGCTGAGCTGCCGTCACTGGATCACATGTCAGGTGGCTCAAAACTTATTACCGAACCGCCAACACTGGGCGGTCAACTGACTGCCAACTCGCAGGTTGAGGCTCTCGAGCCAAGTGGTGACCCACTGAGTGTCCGACCAAATGGTGGTCAAGACACCTTACTGACCCGTGGTGAGCCAATGGCGACAATGGCTTCTCTGGAAGCAGAAGTAGCGGTTGCTGCTGATCCACAACCAGCTCCTGCGGTTGAACAGATGATGCCCCCTGTACCATTACCAGCGCCTGTGCCAGAACCCGCTCAACAGCCACATCAAATGATTACAGGCCTGACGCCACCACCACCTGCATGGGTCACGCCGCTCGATAATCCGCTCGATCTTCCTTCGTTAACGGATCCAGCCAATCAAACGCTAGCTGATTTAGAGAAGGCTGCGCATGAAATCCCAGCTTCAGTTGATACCGCCCGCGACGAAGTTATGAAGGCCCTAAACAGCGATGCCTCACAACCCCTAGAACCGGTACAAGCACTAAATGCTCAGCCAATGTTTGATGCTTTACACAACCCTGAACCAGCCGCTGTAGTAGACCCTCCTTCTCAGCCTGTAGCCTTACCAGCAATGGAGCCAAATCCTGCTTTTGCTGAGACAATGCAACAGCAAATCCCATCGTTGCCTCTGCCGCCTAGCTCTGCTAGCCCGGCAGCTGACTCAGCCAGTGTTGCTTTCAACCCAGCTGCCTTTGGAATTAGTGGGGAGCCTGGTGCCAGCATCCCTGGGACGCCAGCTGTTTTGAGTCCAGCACCTCAAGTAATTGACCCGAACGCTGCGCCGCCGGTGCCACCACCAATTCCGTTCAATTTCGGGACCCCACAAGCGCCGCCACAAGCCTAGGCTGTTACACTATAAGCCATGCAAGGCTTACTACTCGTTGATAAACCAGCAGGATGGACTTCGTTTGACGTCGTTAATTACGTGCGCCGAATAGTCGCGGGCCTAGAAGGCAAGAAGCCCAAAAATTGTAAAGTTGGGCATACCGGCACACTGGATCCATTTGCCACCGGACTATTAGTATTATTAATAGGTAAAGACTACACCCGAAGGGCTGGCGAGTTATCTAAGCTCGACAAAACTTACGAGGCATTGGCTGAACTTGGTCGAGTTAGCACTACCGGGGATCCAGAAGGTGAGCTGAGTGTATACAGCGACCAAATCGTTGACCCTGCCAGCCCGTTCACGACAGCTCCAACTACACCTGAAGTCGAAGCGGTGCTACAGCAGTTTATTGGAGAGATTAGCCAAGTCCCGCCAGCCTATTCAGCCATTAAGGTCAACGGTGTGCGGGCCTACAAACTGGCCCGTGATGGCAAAGAAGTGGTCATCGAAGCCCGCAAAACTACTATCCATTCGATTGAGCTTATTAATTACATTTACCCTGATGTAGCCTTTCGTACGTCTGTAAGCAGCGGTACCTACATTCGTACCCTCGTCGAAGACTTTGGCGCCGCACTAGGCACCGGCGCCTACACTGCCGAGCTTCGCCGCACCAGTGTCGGCAAGTACTCGATCGACGATGCTATCGCAGTCGAGGGCATGACCCCCGATCTCCTCGAATCTCACCTTCAAACCTTTTAGATTTAATCTTTTTGAGGCATTCGTAAGAAGTGGCTGAGACAGAACCTTAAATAGTATATAAAGCGATTGGTATGAAAGTACTCATCTGTAGTACTTTCATACCATGACTAAGCAAGAACGCATACAAGTGCCGCTCGAGCCTGAGCTGCGTGAGTCGATAGAGGCAAAAGCGCGAAGCCTAGGTTTTGATTCCGCGCAAGCGTATTTGCGCGTAATCATAAAAGCTGAAGTTGAGGGTCGTAAACTATATTTTGACGAACCAATACTCGAAGAGGCTAGCCGCATGGCCGTACAGGTAATCACCGCACAATTCCATGAGCACTTATTAGCTGTCCTCAATGATCACTTACCGCGGTTTACGACTATGGACCAAGCCCTTGCATACATTAGTAGCCGGTTTCGGCGTCAGCAGGGCATTGTGACCATAGAGTCATGGGGCTTAGAAACGAATGACTGATAGGTTGCTATTAGGGTTGCAATAGAGGCGCTGATCTGTTAATATGTACCCATATGATCACAACTGAAAAGAAAACCGCGGCTATCAAAGGCTCGCAAGCACACGACAAAGACACGGGTGGCTCAAGCGCACAAGTAGCTGTGCTGACTGAGCGCATCAAAGAATTAACCGAGCACCTCAAAATCAACAAGCATGATTTTATGGCTCGCCGTGGTTTGTTACAGATGGTTGGCAAGCGCCGCCGTTTGCTACGCTACATTGCTGCTCGTGACAGTCAGTCTTACGTCGAACTGATTCAAAAACTCGGCATCCGCCGCTAAGGTGCTTAGACTAGGGTTTCCCCTACAAGGGAAGCCTAAGCTTGTGCACATTAACCTTTGAGCAGTTTGACTTTGGGCAAAGCAACAGATATATGCGCCATTATAGGCACAAGGCCGCGTAGTATATTTGCACTTTGGTCGAAGTCGCTATAATCCGCTTGAATAACAGAAAGATAGAGGACTGAATGAGTCAAACTATTAACCCCTTTGGTAAAGACATTGTCACAGTCGAAACAGATTTTTGTGGCCGCAAACTAAGTTTAGAGGTCAACCGAGTCGGCTTCCGCACCAGCGGTAGTGTGCTTGTTCGCTACGGCGATACGGTCGTACTTGGTACGGCTATGGTCAGCCCGAACCGCTTGAGTGGTTTCGACTATTTTCCGTTAAGTATTGACTATGAAGAACGCTTTTACGCAGCTGGTAAGATCAGTGGTAGCCGCTATGTCAAGCGCGAAGGTCGCCCCTCTGATGAAGCTATTCTGATTGGTCGTTTAATTGATCGCCCAATACGACCTCTTTGGCCAAAAGGCTACAGGCACGAGGTGCAAGGCGTGGCTACCGTGCTTAGTATGGATCCAGCGTTTCGCCCTGATATGATTGCTATGATCGCTATGTCGGCAGCATTCATGCTGAGCGGCGCACCTTATGATGGACCCGTAGCAGGGCTCCGTGTTGGTTACAACAGTGATGGTAAGCTCGAAGCATTTTTGTCAGCCGATCAATTAGAAGAAGGTGGTCTCGACCTCGTCGTTGCCGGCACCAAAGACGCCATTATGATGGTTGAAGCAGGAGCTAAAGAAGTAACCGAAGAACAGATTGCCGAAGCCCTGACATTTGCCCAAAAAGCCATGCAGCCAGCGATAGCCCTACAGGCGGAGCTCGTTAAGAAGCTGGGTGTTACCAAGAAAGAGTTTGAGCTTGATTTGCCAAACGAAGACATCCAGAAGGCCGTTGATGATTGGCTTGAGGGTAAACTGGGCGAAGACTTACGATTGCCGTACCCAGAACGAAATGTCCTAGTCCAAACGCTGCGAGATCAGATGCATGACTACTTTAACGAGCAGATGGACACCGAGTACGCCATTGATCGCCGCACCTACGACGACGCTTTCACTTCAGCCGTGCACAAGGACGTCCGTAAGGGCATTATTGAGCACGGTGTTCGCCCTGATGGTCGTAAGTTTACTGAGGTCCGTCAACTGAGTCACGAAGTTGGCTTTTTGCCACGAGCCCATGGCTCTAGTCTGTTTACCCGCGGCATGACTCAAGGTATGAACATCGTTACCTTAGCGCCTTTAAGCTTTTCACAATCTATAGACACCATGGAGCGCAACACCGAAAAACGCTACATGCACCATTACAATGCCCCTGGCTACACAGTAGGTGAAGTTAAGCGCCTTGGCAGTCCTGGTCGCCGCGAAATCGGCCACTCATACTTAGCCGAACGGGCTCTGCAATCTGTTATCCCAGACGAAGAGACATTTCCGTACGCCATTAGAAGCGTCACCGAGATAATGTCCCAGAATGGTTCAACATCTATGGCTGCTACGTGTTCTGCCTGCCTGGCGTTGATGGACGCTGGCGTGCCTTTAAAAGCCCCTGTGAGCGGAATCGCTATGGGTCTGATCATGGACGGCGACAAGCCAATCATCCTTACCGATATTGCAGACGCCGAAGACTTTGCTGGTGACATGGACTTCAAGACCGCTGGTACCGCCAAAGGGATAACAGCGCTGCAAATGGACATGAAAGTACATGGTCTGCCTGTAGAGATATTAACCAAAGCGTTAGTTGAAGGACGCACCGGCCGTGCCCACATCCTGAATAGCATGCTCGAAACGCTGGCCGCACCACGAGCCGAGATGAGCCCCTACGCGCCACGCGTCGAGTCCATCAAAATCAACCCTGAGAAAATCCGTGAAGTGATTGGTAAAGGTGGTGAAACTATTCAGAAGATTACCGCAGAAACCGGTACGACTATCGACATCAAAGAAGACGGTACTGTTATGATCGCTAGCCCTGACGTGGAGAGCATTACCGCTGCTAAGCAGTGGATCCGCAGTATCACAGACGACCCAGAAGTCGGCACTATTTACACCGACCGCCCAGTAGTCAGTGTCATGGACTTTGGCGCTTTTGTCAGCATTATGCCAGGCAAAGATGGCCTAGTTCACATTAGTGAAATCTCTGAAGAGCGCATCGAAAAGACTAGTGATGTCTTGAAAGAGGGTGATTTGGTCACCGTAAAGCTAATCGCTATTGATGACCGGGGTCGACTACAACTTTCTATGAAAGCCGCCGCCCGCGAGCTAAAAAGCTAATGAGAATGCACATTTTGATCGATAACTTCCGTTCCGATGCTCACCGTACTTTTAGTACGGCTGTGCTTCGGTACTCAGTTTTCAACCAAACTGCACTATTCTCAGCAGCTCTTCCAGTCAGAGATGATACATGATAAACAAGCTTGATCGCTGGCACAAATCATCGACTGGATACGCGGTTTTTGCATTGCTGGAGTTGGGCATGAGCTACGTCTTCGCTAGTTTCACAATCGATAAAGGGAACCCGTGGGACTTTATATTTGCCGTATTGTTCCTAGTCGGGGCCATTCAAAATTTTGTACAACTCATAAAGAAACTACAGCATGCGCCAACTAGAAAGTAATTTATAATGCCAACTAATCAGCAGCAGTTAGACGCACTTGCTCAGCAGATTATTGATGACCAGGTGACGCTTGAGCTGGCGGAGCAGGCGACACAATTAGTGTTTGGTGAGGGGAATCCGGAGGCTGAGGTGGTACTGATCGGTGAAGCGCCGGGCAAAAATGAAGATCTGCAAGGTATTCCGTTTGTCGGTGCGTCTGGCAAGTTTCTGAATGAAATGCTTGAAATGATTGGCATGAAGCGGGAAGATATTTATATTACGAATATTGTAAAATATCGTCCCCCAGATAACCGGGATCCAACCCCTGCCGAAAAGAAAGCCTTTTTGCCATATTTGCAGAGCCAGTTAGAAGTTATTCAGCCTAAAGTTGTCGTCACCCTCGGACGTCACAGCATGAATTGCTTCCTACCGGATTTACAAATAAGTCAGGTCCACGGCCAACCTAAGCGTGTCAAACTGAGTCTTAAAGCGGACTCTGATGACACACTTACGGTCGTTATCCTGCCTTTGTATCACCCGGCCGCAGCCTTATATAATCCGCTGCAAAGGCAAACGCTGATTGATGATTTTAATCTCATCCCAGCAATCATTAATAAAGTAAATAAATAATTATCTCTAAAATAAGGAGAATTAATGGAAACATTTAACCCAACAGAACTACAGCCTCCAGCCAAAAATGGCGACGGCGATAGCAAAAACAATAATCGATCACGCTCTGGCGGCGGTCGTGCTGGCGATAAACCAGCCGGGGGCCGCGGACGCAGTGGCCAGGGCGGTCAAGGAAGTCAAAGCGGAGGAGGCCGGGGTGGTAATGGCAATGGCCAAAAACCAGTCGGCATAACCAGCAGTCTCACGACCTCACGCGGTCAAGCGGTGCGCGCCCAGAGACGGACACAGGCTGATGCGCAACGCATAGCCAACCAATACCTAACTGCCGAAAACTCACCTAAGCCAGCTCGCGCAAACTTTATCGACGACACCCCACGACTCAAAGTGATAGGTCTTGGTGGTATGGACGGCGGTGGCTCAAAGAACATGATCGTCATTGAGTACATGAATGACGCCGTCATCATGGACTGCGGTAACGACCTTGGTGTCGACCTGCCCGGTATTAATTACGGCATCGCTGATACGACCTATCTTGAAAGCATTCACCACAAGTTACGTGCTTACGTCATCACTCACGGTCACCTTGACCATATTGGTGGCTTACCACATATCGTCCCGCTATTTCCTGCACCAATTTATGGCTCTAAGTTCACTATTGGTCGCGTCGAAGAAATCTTTGAAAACTTCGGACTACCTATGCCCGAAGGTTTTGAACTGAAGACTGTAACTATGAACGAGAATACACACGAACGCCTCAAAATTGGTGAATTTTTCGTGGAGTTAGTGCGCATCACTCACTCGATTCCAGGTAGTACTTGTATAGTTTTGGACACGCCAGTTGGTCGCCTAATTAACACTGGTGATTTCCGTCTTGACCCTAATCCACTTGACCACGAACGGAGTGATATTGAGCGCTTAGAAGAGCTTGGTAACGAAGGTGTTTTGGCGCTTCTTAGTGAGTCAACAACCACCGAGCGCCCTGGACGCACGCCGAGTGAGTCAACTATTGAGCAGACCTTTAGTGACATTATGGAGAACGCCCCCGGTCGTATTTTTGTCGGCTTGTTTTCGACTAACATGAACCGTGTACAGATGATTATCAATGCTGCTGTGCGTCATAACAAAAAGGTGGCCATGGACGGCCGCAGTATGGTTAGCACATTAGAAATGGCTGTTCGTCATGGCTTTGTACGCATTCCTAAGGGCACGTTTGTGCCCATAGCATCAGCTGCAACTATGAAAGACACCGACCTGGTCGTAGTTTGTACTGGATCTCAGGGCGAGCCTAGCTCGGCCCTGCAACGTATGAGTAACGGTGAGCACAGGCACGTCAAACTCAAAGAGCAGGATACCGTCATTCTTTCTAGTACGCCAATTCCGTACTCAGGTAATGACTCTAAGATCCGTTCAATGGTCGACGACCTTCTTAAAAAGGGAGTTCATGTCCGCCGCCACGAAACTCGTGAAGTTGACGGCGTCGGCCCGCTTCACGTGTCCGGTCATGCTTCGCGCGACGAATACGCTGACATGATTAACATGACCAAGCCAAAGTTCTTCATCCCGATATATGGTGACTTTACGGCCAAAAAATATCACCTTGACCTTGCGGTTGAGCAGGGTATACCACGTGCTAACTGCTTGAGTGTTGAAAATGGCGAAGTAATCGCCCTGACCCCTGACAAGATGGAAGTTATCGGCGAAGTACCCCACGGTACGATGCTGGTTGACCAAACAGGTGCAATTGTTAGTAATGTTGTTGTCAAAGATCGCGTGCTTTTGGCCGAAGAAGGTCTAGTCGCGGTTGTCCTAACAATCGACAAAAAGTCTGGTAACTTGATGACCAGCCCAGATATCATTAGCCGAGGATTTATCTACATGCGTGATAACGAAGAGTTGATGAATGGCTTCCGCATGGAACTCAAGCGGGCAGTTCAGCAGCGCTTCAAGCGCATTGATCTTGACCGCTTCAAAGCTGAGCTCAAAGACCACGTGACTCACTATTTGTTTGAGCAGACGGGGCGTAGCCCAATTGTTATACCAGTGGTGAACATCATCGGTGGTGGTGGTAAAAACGATCCAAAACCTGCTGCTCCTGGTGAGCCAGTTAAGTCACCAGAAGAAGTTGCCTCTGACCAGCAGAAACGCTTCCAAGAAATGCGTGCCCGCCTCCTGACCCAAGACGCTCGCACCGACTAGTGGCGGCCGCATGGCTGGGTGCATTTTGGGCGAGTAACTCCAGTCCGCACTCACCGTACTTTTAGTACGGTTCGTTTGTGGGCTTCGCTACTCATCCCAAACTGCACTCAAGCCTTGCACCCGCTAGCTTTCACAGCGGGATTGATAACCTTTAGCATAAGAGTTATTATGTTTGCAGTAAAGATTCGTCGTGAAAACAGAAAAAACTACCAAAACACATACCCCCAGAAGGGTAGCTATAAAGCCCAAACACGCTAAGCCGTATCGTAAGCGTCACTATGCTTTGTTGCTCGTGATGTTGGCGGCGGCTTTTGTGCTGTTCGCGGTAGTTATCAATATCCGCATACGCGTTGCTGACGGGAGCACCGACACTAGCGATTTTGTTAAAAGTAGCTTCGGTCGAGTGGCTAGCGCGCAGCAAACCGTGTCCTCCAGTTATGGCTTTAATTTCAAATATGACCCTCGTCGTTTGTATGCCAGCGCCGTCGATGGTTCGACAGGAAAGCTCTATATCGGGTACGAGCTAGCTAGCGAACGGCTGTACCAAACAATCAAATTATCAACTAACGCCGTGCCGCGAATTGCTACCGATCCCGATACGATTAGCATCGATTACTATCCTTCGGAGGGAACTGAAACTAACTTAGAGACCATAGAACAGGCACATGTGGCCGCTAAACAAGGTGGTGGCGGTGGAGCAGTACCAACAGTAGTAGCATCAAGTGCGGTGAACCTGAACAATCTTCGATGGAAGCGAACTAACTGGAAGCTAGTTTCGGCCGGTCAGCTGGCTAGTCAATTATCAGCAACTTTCGTTAGCTACACCACTGTTATAAACGGCAAAACAGTCATTATGCGCACGAATAATCGTTTAGGCACAGTCAGTGATAATTCGGATATTGATGCGATTGCCAGATCATTCAGCAGTGGAGTGCCAAAGTTGAGTTACGTTGCACCATCGCCTCAATTAGCTAGCAAAATTGCCAAAAGCCGATCACTGCTCGATACTGTGCTGTTTTCTTCGGCGTCGGCACAAGATAGTTTGGACACGCAAACTATTAGCGCCCTGTACGCGCCAGCAGTAGTCAAAATTTATAATGCCTATTGCACAGACATTTCCGTAAAAGGCCAGCCATATATATCAGGGGCCTGTGCAGGCGTTAGTGGCTCAGGGTTCTTTATTGGTAGCAACGGCATCATCGCGACAAATGGCCACGTTGTTACTGCCGACCCCAAGGATTTAGTAATTGAAAATGCCTATACTGCTGCCGCGGTAGGTAATGGCAAACCACTCGTCAAACTAGCACTACTTGCTGGCCTCGATTTGAACCAGCTGGGCTTAATAACAGATGACGCAACACTCTTAGATACTATCTTCAATGCCGTTTACGATATGCCAAGTACTGACTTTGCCAAGTCAAATGATGTCCAAAACCTGTTAGTTGGACTGGATAGCCAGGACCCCGATGTAGATAAACTACTGGTTGCCACCAATGCCCGTAAAAGCTACGGCAACACTGGGGATGTGGCACAGGCAACACTACTAGCAGCCAACTACCGAGCGGCTGACGGTGTTACTAAATACCGAAATTCGGACGTAGCTCTTATAAAAATTAGCGGCAATAACTATCCCATCGTGCATCTTGGTGATATATCAGAAGTCAGCCAGGGCAGTAGCCTGAGCATACTCGGCTTTCCAGCCGCCGCTAGCGATAACGGTATAGTAGCCAAAAACGTCTCCGACGTGACGCTTACTACCGGCAAGGTGTCGGCTATCAAAACAGCTAATGGCGACAGTCGTAACCTCATCGAGACTGATACCACAATTGGCCATGGTAATAGTGGTGGGCCAGTCTTTGATGGCAATGGTAATGTTATAGGCATTGCTACCTATACGATTGATGGTGGAGGCCGAGGGGCAGGTACATTTAACTACGTGCGCGATATCCAGGACCTCAAAGATCTTGCCAGTGCCAACGGCATTCATTTTGCAACTACTAGCTCAACCCAATTAGCCTGGCAAAAGGCTATTACGGCCTTCGATACTGCCCATTATTCCAAATCGCTCAAGTACTTTGCGCAGGCCAAAAAGCTGTACCCAGTGCATCCTACGGTCGCTAGCTTTGTATCAAGGGCTGAGCACAACGTTAGCGCCGGCAAAGACGTCAAGGATTTTCCAATTGGTTTGATAATCGGTGGGGCAGTAACCGCTCTGGTGGTCGCCGCTGGCTCCGTTGTTCTGATAGCCCGTCATCACGCCAAGCATCAAATATTTAAGCTTGCCAGTGGGCAAGTTGCTGCAGAGGCGGTTAGCCATGACCAGAGCTCAGCTGGTGGATTTTATTACCCAGTACTACCAGAAGTAAGTCATAACCCTGCAACAGCTTTGCCAGCCGTAAGACCATCGGCACATAGCCTCCACCGCTGAAGACTAAGTCCAAACTAAGCACAAGCCCATTGACAAATGCTGTATTTCTTGCTATAGTACGGTCATGTTTAATCAACCAAAATCAGCTCAAGATGAAACGCCTGACGCACTTAAAGCAAGGGTTAGTGAAGCGTTGGATTCTCAACTGGGAATGCTCGAAGCTAAATATCCGCATCCTAAAGACCGACATTTGCAACAACGTGAGGTTGACTTCTTATTCGCAGCAGCGGGTGTTGTACTTGATCCTTTTACTCAGGAGAAACAGACAGCACTTAAGGTCGCAGAGGCAATAATGAGTGTAGATCGACAACAAGATTTAAAGAGTGAAGGCCTCTAGCTTATTCAGACGTAAGCGGTTATAATACAGAAACTCAATGGCACAAAAGAAAAAACAAACCAGAAGTAAAAAAGTCGCCGATCCAGTTGCCTCAGAACGCTCACCGTTTTGGGCATATGCCGGAGCGGTAGTTCTATTATTAGTAGCTATCTTTATGCTGATTGGTGGCTTTGGTACCGGTGGTAGTTTGCCTGTTGGATTATTTCACGCTGGGTATGTAAGTTTTGGCTGGTCAGCCTACTTAGTACCTGTCGCACTGGCCTACTGGGGTGTCTACAAGTTTATTTCTGAAGACCGGCGTATACCTCTAGGCAAGTTGGTCAGCATGGTCGCGGTATTACTGTTCGCCGCAGGTTGGTTCCACGTGGCGTTCGCTAGCAAAGATATGAACGCGGTTTGGGCTCATGGGCATGGTGGAGCAGTTGGCCGGGTCATCGGCGACGCCGTGTTAGGTGCTCTGGATAAAATTCCGGCTAGCATATTATTTTTTGTCGCTACGTTGTTATCTGTCTGTTTCGCATTTGGTATATCAATCAAGTCCCTCATTGAAGTAATTATTAATTTGTTCAAGCGGCCAGAGCGTGACGAGGCTGAAATCGAATCTGAACTTGGAGCGCTCAAGGCCAAAGCCGGCTTTAAGCTCAACGAGGGCGTCCCCGTAGAGCACCACGGCACCCAAGCTCCTGATAAGGAAGCTCCCAAGCTGAGCTCTATGAAGAATACCGCTCAAAAGCTGACAATGAGCGAAAACCACGAAGCATTAACTACCGCTCGTGACCCCAACTGGCAATTCCCGGGTATAGCGCTGCTGAACCAAAAGCAAGATAAAGCCGATGCTGGAGATGTGAACGCCAACGCCAAGATTATCCACGATACTTTCGCTAACTTCAAAATAAATGTTGAGATGGAAGGGGCAAATATTGGCCCTCGGGTTACGCAATACACTATGAAGCCGCCGGCTGATGTAAAGCTAACCAAGATTACAGCTCTTGAAAATAACCTAGCGCTTGACCTAGCCGCCCACTCGATCCGTATGGAAGCACCAATCCCGGGCAAACGAGCCGTTGGTATTGAAGTGCCAAATATCAAGGGCGCAACTGTGCGCGTAGCCAGCTTGCTAACGTCCAAAGAATGGGCTGAATCGCCTGGTCCACTCAGCTTTGTGATTGGTAAGGACATTGCCGGCAAAGCCGTAGTCGCTGACTTAGCTAAAATGCCCCACCTATTAGTCGCTGGTCAAACTGGCTCTGGTAAGTCAGTCATGATCAACACCTTTATTACGAGCTTGCTGTACCGTAACTCGCCAGCTGATCTGAAGCTGATATTAGTTGACCCTAAACAAGTTGAAATGGCGCCCTACAACAACATGCCGCACTTGCTGACCCCCGTTATTAATGACCCTGAAAAATGTATTAGCGCGCTCAAATGGGCAGTCGCTGAAATGGAGCGCCGCCTTCGCACCATGGCCGAAGTCGGTAAGCGTAACATCGGTGAATACAATAATCTTAAGCAAGAAGAGGGCATGCCCTACATCGTTATTGTGATCGATGAGTTGGCCGACCTGATGATGATGGCCGCCCGCGATGTTGAGGCCTTGATTGTGCGCTTGGCTCAGAAGGCTCGTGCTGCCGGTATCCACCTAGTACTGGCCACGCAGCGCCCGTCAGTTGACGTTATTACTGGTCTTATTAAGGCTAATGTGCCAGCTCGTATTGCTTTTACGGTCGCCAGCCAGATTGATTCTCGCACTATTATCGACCAAATGGGCGCCGAAAAGTTGCTTGGCCGTGGAGACATGTTGCTGTTGACCTCCGATATGGCCAAGCCAAAGCGTATCCAGGCTGCCTTAATCGAAGATGGTGAAACAGCCAAGATCACTGACTTTATCCGCATGCAACGCCCACCTGATTATGACGACGAGATTGTTAGCCAGCCCGTAGTGCTCAACGGCAAGGGCGGTATCGTGGCTGACTTTGGTGGCCAGGACCCTGATGACGATATGTTTCGTGACGCTGTACGGGTTGTCATCGAAAACAAAAAAGCCAGCACCAGCCTGCTGCAACGTCGTTTGCGAATTGGCTACGGACGTGCTGCCCGTGTTATTGAACAGATGGAAGAGCAGGGTATTATTGGTGCGGCAGATGGCTCACGCCCCCGAGAAGTACTTGTCAGTTCGGTTGACGAAGTGTTTGGCGCCAAGAACGCGACCGACGAATTTTATGATGACAAGGAAACCTTCGGATCCTAAAACTGTGTACAAGCGCTTGCCAAGTAGTGTTAGAAATCTTACTATAAGCTTAAGAACAAAAATGAGTGGAAAAGGAGGCTCGTAGTGACGATTGAGCGGTTGGATCCATTGATTCCAGTGGACTCCAACACCGATCTCCTGACGAGCTCGCACCTTCCAGCCCCTGACTATGTCAGGGGCTTTTTAGTTCCCGACACACCTGGATATGACTCATTAGTGACACCGCTGCAGCCTATTCCTGAAGAGGCGCTACAATTCACCCCAAGCCGTGCTTATTCACACTATCTAAAGATGCATAAAGTTTTGGTTGGGCGGCAAGGCGCAATGCAATTAGAAGTAATCCATGATCAGTTATCGGGGGAATGGCTGCCACGCTATCTCTCGGCTGCCGGCTCAGCGGCTGTTGAGGCCGCCTTGGTACGAACTGATCATTCTGCCCAGCAACGACTGGCCTTGGTTGACAAGGGTGTAGGGTGTTGGCAGCGGGCAGTAGCCGTGCAACGGGCTTTTAATGCCGACGGAGAGGAGCATCTAATCGAACACAGTGCTCCACACCGTTTGGCGCTTAACATCGCGGTTGTGCCACTACTGCGTGGGCTCATTACTGGAACGATTCCTGAAGCAGTCAATAAAGCGGTTTTCCATGATTGCCTTAATATAGCCCAAGCTAATCTACTCCAGAACAGCCTGTTGAAATCTGTCGGTGACGTAAGCGGTGCTGCTGATCATCTAGGTTTAGGCTATGAACTAAACGCGCTGCTGTCGTTTAACCGCCGTTACACGACGGGTCGACGGTTTATGGTGCCGGCTTTTGACAGATCAGACAGCGGGCATCACCATAGCCGACAGACACACGATCTAGTGGAGCTGACACATCGACGGGGAAGAATCCTTATGGCCACTCCGGTAGAGATAAAGTCCGCCGCCGGGTTGCGCCAACGGCAACGCTACGGCGCGCTGTTGGTCCGTGGCAAAATGCACTTATCGGCTCCAAATCAATGCGCCCCACGCCCCACTCTCGAAGCAATAGCTGCCTGTTATGAGGGTACTGCAACTCGTTCGCAGCGCCGAACCACCCATACGATTACCGAGCAGCTAGTAAATATGATTCGTGATTATCAAGCTGGCGACGTGCTCACAGATGTCGTCCATAGCCGACATGGTACAGGCTTTCGAGACAAAACATTAGTTGTTCAAAACTACCCCGGCCTCGCTGCCTGAAAACTATTGACTTTTAGCTTATATTTATGTATAATAATATCCATGAATACTCCATCCAACCCCAACTCATTATCAAAACGTACCCTTGCAATCGTAGCGGCCGCATCAATAGGCGGCGGCGCTGTAGGCGCAGCTCTTAACAGCTCTTTTAGTCATGACCGTGGCACACAGCCACGTGCTATAAGCACGGCTACAGTACACCCTAAAACTAGTGAGTCAGCTCCCGTGGCTACTGAAGCCCCAGCTGTCGTTGCACTCAAAGCCGAACAAGCGAAAGCAGCCGAACAGATAAAAGCCAATGGTCTCGCCATTGCTCGTTCAATGATTACAAATCTTGGTAAGCCCACTGCTGGCGCTGAAACCTATGTATACAATCAGTATCACAACGTAGGCAACAAGGGCAAAATAGTAAACCCTAAGAGTACAAGCGATAATCCATTACCAAACGATGCTAATTATCGTAATGTACCCGAAACTTTAATTACCTATGACGCTAAACTAAGCGTACTCAACTTTGCAGCAACTGGCGGCACAACCATAAAAGCTGGTGAAAACAAGGGTCAAGAAGAATTTACATCGGCTGATGTTGAGATGACCATTAGCCCCACTTCAGCTATAGCTAAAAAAGCCAATGCAGGCAAAGTTTACCTAGCCGACTTCAAATCTGCACTTAGCGACCCATCACTTCAAGTTATCGCAGTTGACACCCAACTTAACTGGGGCTACAACGAAAAAACTAAGAACAGCTTTGGTACCGAAGGCATTGGAGCTATTCTTTTCAAGAGCCAGGTTTATGAGGGTAACAATGTTGACCTCGACGGAGTAGACCGTGCAATTCAGAGCAATGACGCTCATGTCTACACCCCAGATAAGATTACAAACCCTGTGTACAGCGATGCCGGTAAGCTAGCATTACAGATGAGTAAAATTGAGGCAACCATACCGACTGCTCTCGAACAGCTGAGTGTTTACTCGGACAATCAAATTCCTGCAAGCGCTGGTTACTAATTAAATAGCTATACGATTGACTAGCCCGCATATGCGGGCTAGTTTTGTTTTAGCTAAATAGATGGTTGACTAACAGGGGTGATTGGGGTATACTTATGCAACTATCAACTTCAGCTCATGGTCTCTGACAATCAGATGTGCACATGGGCTGTCCGGAGGCGATGACGAGCCTGAAGCTCATCAGCAACTTCCGATAACCGTGAGGAGTTCTATATGAACGAATACGAAATTGCCGTATTGTATCACCCCGACCTGGAAGTCGACCTGAGTAAGGCCGAGGACAAGCTCAAGAAAATTGTCACCGATAACGGTGGTGAGGTGACTGCGATCGACAACTGGGGCAAGCGCAAGCTGGCCTACAACATCAAAGGTAACGAGCACGCTGTGTATGTTTTTTACACGGCTATGGTGCCCCCACAGGGCGTCATGAAGATCGAAAGCACTCTCAACATCACCGATGAAGTGATCCGCTTCCTGATCACTCGTCCTGACCTCAAAGCCATCGCCAAGGCAGAAGCCGCTAAAGCCATTAAGGCTGAGCAGGCTGCTAAGCGTGGTGACCGTACTGACAGCGACGACGAAAAAGAAGAAGACGAAAAGTAGCAGTTGTCAGCGTGAAAGGCTGTAATTGTTAAATAATGCTTAAATTGCTTGACGGCGATTTGGGTGAGGGCGTAGGGTAAGAATACTCAGATGAGAGTACTAACCAAGACATATGTCTTATAACCAAGGAGGATGTCATAATGGCACGAAGTCTCAATCAAGTAACACTAATGGGCAACCTGACCCGCGATCCTGAGCTGCGTCAGACACCAACTGGCCAAAATGTAACCAGTTTCAGCCTTGCGCTGAATCGCAGTTACAAAGACGCTAGTGGCGCCTGGCAAGAAGCTACCGACTACATCGACTGCGTGTCGTGGGGTCCACTAGCAGAGCGTGTCTCACAATACCTCAGCAAGGGCCGTCGCTGCCTAGTACAGGGTCGCATGCAGTCTCGCTCATGGGAGCAAGACGGGCAAAAGCGTAGCAAAGTAGAAGTTTTGGCTTCTGATGTTACGTTCCTAGACAGTAACCGCGAGGCAAGTGATGGCGAAGGTGGTGGCGCAAGTAATGGCGGCTACCAGGGTAATTCTGGTGGCGGTTCATCCGCACCAGCTTCTAGCAAGCCAACACCATCAAACGCTGCTAAAGCAGCTAAAGCCGATGACGTCGTTATCGAAGACATCGGTGATGAACCAATTAATTTAGATGATATCCCGTTCTAATAACGGATTAGGAGAATTTATACATGGCAAAGATTTTTAAACACCGTACCGATGTCGCGTACTTTGACTACAAGGACTTTAAAACCTTGCAGCGCTACGTGAATGTTTATGGGCAGATCGAAACTCGCAAGAAGACGGGTCTGACCGAGAGTCAACAACGTCGCTTAAGCACCGCTATCAAGCGTGCTCGCCACCTTGGCTTACTAGCCTTCGTCGCGAATAACTAACACGACTGGCGCTAATAACTAAGGAGGCTAATCGTGGCTTTAAGCATTACGAATCTCAAAAAAGGTGTCGTCTTCCAGTGGGAAGGCGAGCCCTTTCGCGTGGTTGATTACAATCAAAAAGTTATGGGTAGGGGTGGTTCAATTGTAAACGTGCGCATCAAAAGTTTGCTCGACGGTAAAGTCCTAGAGAAGACGTTTAAGGGCAACGAGCAACTAGAATCAGCCGATGTCAGTACTCAAGCAGTACAGTACCTCTACACCGATGGTAGTAACTTTTTCTTCATGAACGAAGAGACATTTGACCAGTTTGAAGTCTCATCTGACTTGGTCGGTGACAGTGCCGGCTACCTCAAAGAGGGTGACAAAGTTAGCTTGCAGTTCTTTAACGACGTCGCTATTAACGTCGAATTACCCAAGAACGTACCACTCAAGGTTACTTACACAGAGGGCGCCGTTAAGGGCGATACTAGTTCGTCGATTACCAAGGAAGCCACGCTTGAAACAGGTATAACAATCAAAGTGCCAGCTTTCATTAAGCAAGACGATGTGATTTCTGTCGATACCGCCACAGGCACCTACCGCGAACGCGTTAAGGGCTAATCGTGGCCTTGCCTAAACAACGGCTTGATATAGAACTTGTAAAACGTGGACTGGTTTCAACACGCTCGCAGGCCGAAAGCTATATTAAGCTTGGGCACGTGACAGTCAACGGTAAGCCACCAGCCAAGTCCGGACACCCAGTGCTCGATAGTGACGTCATCAAGGTGACAGTTACGCAGCAGTATGTCAGTCGAGCGGCGCTGAAACTGGCATCGGTTGCGGAGTTACTTTACCTACAGTTTGATGGTAAAACGGTTCTTGACGTTGGGAGTAGCACCGGTGGGTTCACTGAGTACGCACTAAAACATGGCGCCAAAAAAGTTGTTGCGGTAGAAGTTGGTACCAATCAACTACATCCTAGCTTGCGCGCCAATCCTCAGATTGAATTACATGAAAAAACCGACATTCGGGATTTTCGTACCACCCAAACAATCGATCTTGTAGTGGCCGATGTGTCATTTATTAGTCTGCGTGAAATATTGCCAAGCGTGGCTAAGCTCTGCACCCTAAACACGCGTTTGGCTATCATGGTTAAGCCGCAGTTCGAAGCTGCCCAGAGCTCACTCAAACACAAGGGTGTCATCAAAAACGACAAAATGCGCCGCGACATATTAAAAGATTTTGAGCAGTGGGCTTTGCAGCATTTTCAAATACTTAATAAAGCTGATTCTGAGGTTAGCGGCTCCAAGGGTAATAAAGAGCGCTTTTATTTATTGAAGAAACTCAAATAGCCCTGTATCAGGCTGGGTAACGCATGCAAAAATCATAGCTTAGCCACTAAAGTGCTTGAGCTTTATAAGTGGCCTGGGCTAAACTACGGATATGTATTTTGCCTCCCGCGTGCAAGCCGGTCGGATGCTGGCTAGCCAGCTAGTTGCTAAGTATCGCTACGAAAACTGCTCAGTTGTAGCACTTAGTGATGGCGGTGCTATGATAGGTGCCCAAATAGCTTCACAGCTTCACTGCATATTGACCATGCTACTGACGGCCGAAATTATGTTACCCCGCGAACCAAACGCCATCGCTGGCATCACCTCACAAGGCAACGTGGCCTTTAACCAGTATTACACCAAGGGTGAAATTGATGACATGATGGTTGATTATTTTAGTTTTGTCGAACAAGAAAAATTTAACAAAATGCATGATATGAATCGACTACTAGGTGAAGGGGGCATGATTGAGAAGCGACTACTCACTGGTACCAACGTTATACTGGTCTCAGATGGTCTGAAATCTGGGTTCGCGCTCGACTTGGCCGCTGAGTATTTGAAGCCAATCGCTTATGAAAAATTAATTATTGTGACACCATTTGCAAGTGTCCGGGCAGTAGACCGGATGCACATCCTGGCGGATGAAATTATCTGCATGAATGTCTTAGACAACTATATCGATACTGACCACTATTACGACGTCAATGATGTGCCTGATCATGCCGTGGTTGTCAAAACCATCGAAGACATCGTTCTCAACTGGAAATAACAGCATCACTCCAACAGATCTAATAAACTAGTTGGAAAGTGCGTTTCGCTTCGGCCTTTTAAGGCCTACATTGCACTACGCTTGACCCTTCCCGAATAGTTTATAAGATCTATTGGGACGGCACCGCTAATTAGCTAAGGAGTTTTTTGAGAGCGGGAACGTCTTTGAGTAAAATTAGCGATTGTTTGTTGAGCAGTAAGCCTTTGCGCTCTAGGGCAGAAAGCTCACGGCTGGTTGTTTCGCGGGTGGCGTTAATGGAGCTGGCGATGTCTTGGTGCCGCAATGGGACCTCAATGAGGAGACCATCAGCGGTAGTGCGACCGAAGCGAGTACTCATGGTAAGCAAGAATGAAATAATTCGCTCACGTACCGTACGATATTCAAGGTTAAGAATACGCTCACCATGTAATTTGTACATCTCGATGGTCATGTCTAGTAGGGGCGCGAGCGCATCAGGGTGGCTTTCGATAAATTCAATCAGAATTTCGCGTTTAATTTGCCAGGTAATAGTTGGAGCCAGAGCTTGATAAATGATGTGGCGCTCTTTGCCAGTTAGTGCCCAAATAAGGGGAAAGAGTTCATCTTCTTTGCGGATAATCAGCAAATTCTCTTCGTTATACTTTGTGATGTCGTAAGCTTTGACTAATCCTTGATAAATATAAAAAACGCCCGGCGGAGTATCGCCAGGACGAATAATAAAATCACCCTTACGGAATGTCTGTTTGACGCCCCGAGTTTTAAAGAGTTCTACAAATTCGGCCGTTTGTCGGAGAGTAGCCAACATGAGCATATTATGCTAAAGACAACTGACCATGTCAAATAAAAGCTGAGTTTTTTACAGATGTAACTCTAGATCATTGTCGTAACACAATAAAATAGTCCAACAATTGTCAGGGGTCAAGAAACTAGTGGTTTTGTTTGTGGATTGTGATGAATGTCTCATCTATTTAGTGACTATTTTCACCTTTTAATGTGGCTAAACCGTCTATTATAGTAATGGATACGTGAGTGAAGGAGGACAAAAATGGTAAGCGCAGAATCTGTAGATAAACAATTAAAACGTCTTAAGTTTAATATTCATGGATGGGGAAAGTCTGAAGTTCGCGAACTGCACTGCATTTTGATGGATGGTGAGGAGATTTACGAGTGCGTGAATGGTATGTATGAGGGTGGCTTCGCTCTGCTTGTCGCAACAGATTCACGGGTACTTCTAATCGATAAAAAGCCACTCAATTACCTTACTGTTGAAGACTTGAGGTTCGATATGATTAACGAATTGGACTATAGCCACCGCCTATTGGGTGCCCATATAACAATTAGCGCTGGTTCAAAGAGCCTGACATTCAAAAGCTACAATCAGGCGCGACTTCGCAAGCTCATTACTCACGTTCAGCACTGTATGGCCGAAAGTAAAAAGTTGCAATCCACTGGTCAACAAGACCAGAAGCAGCACCTTGAGCAAATTAACCAGCAGCTACAAGCCTACCTTATAGCCCAGCATCAACAGCAAGAGACACTGCGTGAGCAGTTAAAAGGTATAGGCACTAATAACAGAGGTGACACAGCTGTACAAGATTCTCCTAAACCTAGCCCAGAGCTATCTGATTTCTTATTTGCCCAAAGCTTACTAAAACAATACAGAGAGCAAGAAACTGCTCAGACATCAAAGCCTGAAACTGCTCAATCAGAACCGACTAAAACGCAGTTTTTTGAAGCGACTGTCGAACCGATTGCAGCTGTTTCGCAACCAAGCATACCAGTTACACCAATTCCAGCGGGCACGTCATCTCAATTGAGTCAATCATTGCAAACAGATGCTAGTCCACACTTGGCTGATTTATATGCCGAAGGTATGAAAGAGATCTTTGGGCGTCAAAATAACCAGCATCAAGAAGTAGCACAACAAGCTCAGCAGCCGATTCCAACGACTACAACACAAACTGCGTCTTCTCAGTCGTCTCATAACCCACTCGAGATTAACCCGCTGAGCATAGCGTACTCTAAGTTGCCGATGGCGCTGCGTAACCGCAAGTTTGGTCGCCCTTCGTTCCATGCTCATAGCCAAGCTGCCAAAATTCAGCAAATCACACAGTACCCATCGCCAGCTAACTAATAGCGGGTTTCAATCGGTAGCTATTTCGAGACGTTGAATCTAAATTCTACTATGTCGTCGGGCTGCATGATGTAGGCTTTGCCTTCGGTGCGGACTTTGCCAGCGCTCTTAGCGGCGACCATTGAACCATTTGTTGTGAGGTCAGAGTATGTTACTATTTCGGCAGCAATAAAACCACGCTCAAAATCACCGTGAATAACTCCGGCGGCTTGAGGTGCAGTAGTACCAACCCGTATTGTCCAGGCTCGCACTTCTTGCTCGCCAGCAGTCAAATAACTTTGCAAACCCAGTGTTTGATAGGCCGCGTGAATAAGTTGTACCAAACCTGATTCAGACTGGCCATAGCTCTGTAGTAGTTCTGCAGCGTCACTAGCATCCAAATCTTTGAGCTCACTCTCAAGCTTGGCAGATACAAATAATGCCTGAGCAGGGGCTACTAAATTGCGCAGCGATTGTTGATGCGCATCATCACTCAGGCCAGCCTCATCAAGATTAAATAAGTAGATGATTGGCTTCATGGTTAGTAGTTGCAAGTCGGCCACGTGCTCTGCCTCGATATCTGGATGGTTCCACAGTGGGTCGCCGTCATTAAGCCAGCTTTTGATCTGTTCGTAAGTGTCCATAATTGGCTTAAGCTTTGGGTTTGATTTAGCCTCTTTTTCAAACTTTGGCAGTCGCTTTGTCACTGTTTGCAAGTCGGCTAACACCAGCTCGGTGTTGATAACATCAATGTCTTTTTTGGGGTCGTGCTGCTCGTCAACATGGATAACATTGCTGTCACTGAAGGCTCGAACTACCTGCACGATAGCGTTCGTCGAGCGAATATGACTGAGAAACTGGTTGCCGAGACCTTCGCCCGTCGAGGCACCAGCCACGAGACCAGCAATGTCAACGAAGGTGACGGTCGCGGGCTTAACAGGAGCGTTACTGTATAGTTCACTTAATTTGCTCAAACGCACATCAGGCACGGGAACCATACCAGTGTTCGGCTCGATAGTAGCAAACGGATAATTAGCCGCCAAAATATTACTACCCGTCAGGGCGTTAAACAACGTCGATTTACCAACATTTGGGAGGCCTACTATGCCTATAGATAACGAACTCATTAGCACCATTTTAACAGATTATTGCATTGATGACTTTAGTCAGTGTGGCTGATCTTGGCGACCAAGGTGATGAACTGGCTTACTTCTGTTGGCGAGAGCTTGTCAAGGATCAGGCTGCCGGGGCCAACTAGGTGGTTGAGTAGGGCTACGCGGAAGGCTGCGCCCTTGGGCTGGAGTTGCACCATTTTGACGCGGCGGTCACTAAGGTTTTCACAGCGTTCGGCTAGCTGTTTTTCTTCTAGGCCATCGATTATGCCAGTTATATTGCTGGGGTCACAATTAAACGTTGCTGTCAGCTCATGCATGGGGCGGGTGTGATCGAGGAAGAAAATCGTCATTGCCTGAATACCTGTTAAGTCGTGCTCGGCGCCGAAGGCTACAATTTGGTGCTTGGACAGCATTAAAAACTCGACCAGTACGAGGTAAGAAGATTCTAAATTCGGGGAATTACTATCTGTCATTAGGGCATAATTCTTGTAACTGATTGACAAAGTCAATGATTGACTATTACAATGAATATATAGGCAATTTTAAACCGATAAGCTCCAAAATACAAGGAGAATGATTATGACTGAACATGTTGGACAAAACGGCAAGCAGACTAACCACTGGCTGGTGCTAATACTTTTGGCGTTGGCGCAGTTTATGGCGGTGCTTGATTCATCAATCGTAAATGTGGCGTTACCAGCAATTCAGCACGCCTTTCATATGACCCAAACAAATCTGCAATGGATTGTGACAGCTTATACGCTGACGTTTGGTGGCTTTTTGCTGCTTGGTGGGCGTGCAGCGGACTTGTTTGGTCGCCGACGTATATTTTTGATTGGTGTGACACTATTCGCTATAGCTTCACTGGCAGATGGTGTGGCAACCTCTGGCACAATGCTTATAATATTTCGGGCCTTGCAGGGCCTGGCCGGTGCCTTTATGTCACCAGCGGCGTTATCGATTGTTTTAGTCACTTATAGGGAAGGCC
>JBBRNI010000007.1:0-66052 GCA_038230395.1 Saccharimonadales bacterium (SeqCode)
AAAGGGCATCTCTGTTCTCCTTGTGAATTAGTTGTTTCGACAACTACTAGTCTACAAGTTCTGAGCAGGGATGCTTTTTGGTTTAGCTGCGGTAGCGGCTGACGCCGCTACCTAGTGTTGCGTTTTGGATTGGAACTTAAGTCGTTAACGTTTAGCCTTAGCGTTCGAATTTTTCGATGTGGTCATGGAGGTCTTTTAGAAAGCGCTTGGCCTGTTCCAGAGTCATGGCCGTACGGCTAATGACGTTCTGTTGATCGCCGCCTAATAAATTCTGCGTGAAGTTGAACACCAATGCCTGCTCACTGCTGGCTAGTAAATAGCCGTCAGCAAAATAGATTGGCGTTTTGTTAGGGTCAAGATTGAAATTGACTGGCTGCGCTGGTTTGGAATTGGCCATCTACGACTCCTCAACTAGTTTAAGATGCAGATCTTTGAGCTGCTGGTCGTCTACGAGGCTTGGAGAGCTCATCATGGCGTCAATTCCAGATCCATTTTTAGGAAAAGCCACGACTTCGCGGATGTTAGTTTCGCCCATCAGAACCATAAACATTCGGTCTAGCCCGTAGGCACAGCCGGCATGTGGTGGTGCGCCGTACTTGAAGGCGCTTATCATCGCGCCAAAGCGTTGGTCTACGTAGGCTTTGTCGTAGCCAAGAACATTAAAAACTTCGTACAATACTTGTGGATTATGGTTACGAACACCGCCAGAACATATTTCGTAACCGTTCATGACCATGTCGTATTGGTCGGCTAAGATAGTCTGCTTATCTTCAGCTTTTAAGGCTTCGAGACCCCCTTTCGGCATCGAGAATGGGTTGTGGCCAAAGTCTAATTTTTGAGTCTTTTGGTCTAACTCATAAAATGGAAAGTCCACAATCCAACATAGCGCGATGACATCGGGATCTTTGAGTTTGAAGTGCTCGGCAAATTCATTACGCAGGCGTCCGAGAACTTTGTTAACAACCATTCGCTTGTCAGCTCCAAAGAACACCACGTCACCATCGGCGGCACCAGTTTTAGTCTTGATGTCTTCAATCTCTTGAGGCTGTAAGAACTTGGCGATTGGAGATTTGACTTCACCGTTTTCGAAGGTAAGATACGCCAGGCCACCAGCTCCTTCAGACTTGGCGATTTCGGTGAAGCTATCGATCTGTGAGCGGCTCAAACTTGCGGCACCCGGCGCACAAATAGCTTTGACACAGCCACCGTCGGCGATAGCTTTGGCAAAAACACCAAAGCCAGAAAGCTTCAGCTCTTCAGATAGCTCAACCAGTTCCATGCCAAAACGCAGATCAGGTTTATCGGTTCCAAAACGTTCCATGGCTTCAACGAATGGAATGCGTGGCACATCAGCATTGAACAATTTTTTGCCAGCAAAATCACTGACCAATTGCTTTATAAGTGGCTCAACAGTTGCGCGGACTTCCTCGCCATCTTCTACAAAGGACATCTCCAGGTCGAGTTGGTAAAAGTCACCATATAGGCGGTCACCGCGCGGGTCTTCATCTCGGAAGCAAGTCGCAATTTGGTAGTAGCGCGGTACACCGCCAACCATTAGTAGTTGCTTAAACTGCTGTGGTGCTTGCGGTAAGGCGTAAAATTTGCCAGCATGAACTCGGGATGGAACTAGAAAGTCGCGGGCACCTTCTGGGCTAGAGTTTGCCAAGATCGGAGTGGTAACTTCTACAAAACTACAGCCCTCCATGTAGTCTCGTATAACTTTGTAGTAAGCGGCGCGGCGACGCAAAGTCTCCTGCATTTTAGGGCGACGTAGGTCGAGGTAGCGATACTTGAGACGCAAGTCTTCGTTGGCTATAGCATCACCGTGGATCTGGATTGGTAGGGCTTCAGAGCGGTTCAGAATTGTAAGCTCAGTAACTTTGACTTCAACACTCCCCGATTCGATGTTAGGGTTAACTAAATTGTCGGCGCGCTTGGTAACTAGGCCCGTAGCGCTGACAACAAACTCATCACGTAACTGTTCGGCATTAGCAAAAGCTTGAGGCGTTTCAGGTTGAATAACTAGCTGCGTAATACCAGTGTGATCACGGACATCTATAAATATCAGGCCACCATGGTCACGGCGTGAACTAACCCAACCTTTGACGGTCACCGTTTTGCCACTGTGGCCACTGACATCAGAACTCAAAATTCGCATATCTGTTATTTTAGCATCTAAAGGGGTTATTCGTCAGCTTTTTTGGCGCGCTTAGTCTTTGGATGACGACTAGCTACGGCTTGCAAGTCGGCGTACTGGTCAAAATCATCGCCAGGTATGTGCCCTAGTAATTGATGCAGTAAATTTTGAACTGTAATTACGCCGACGTATTCCTCAAAGCTATTAGTTACTACAAACAACGGATGATTGGTGACAAAAAAGGCGTGCAAAGCTTCGCTAAGGCTATCATTTTCGTGTACAAAATAAACTGTCGGATCCATGATGTCACGCACCCGGCCAGAGCTATGCAACCCAAGCTCGTGTACCGCCAGCGTGCCTACAATATTAGCATCTGGGCTATCTTGCACAAGCACATGCTCCACACCAGTTTGGTGTAATTCATCAATAAGTATTGGGCCTACAGTTTCGTTGGCGTGCACGGTACGCACATCGCCTCGCGGTGTCAAAATATCACGAACGGCATAGTCTGGGAAGCTTAGAACATGCCGAACTATTTCTAGCTCTTCGACACTAACTCGGCTATCACCCTGACCCTGTTGACGCTCCAATAACTTCAGCAGGTCATCACGCTCAAACAAGCCCGTGTGGGCCGGCGCCGAGTAACGCTTGCTAACTAAGCGTACGACCCGATTTATAATTGGGTGCAGGTAGCTGAGTAGCCAACTGATAAACGGTGTGAGCAAAGCGGTAGCCCGGGCACCAAAAGCTGTAACCCTGCTTGCTGGCAGCCATGAATACGCTGCCCAGAGCGTGGTGATAACAGCCAGTAAACTAAGCCAAATTGGTGCTTCGCGGGCTAACAATATAACTCCACCGGCACTGGTAGCTGCTATAAACAGCCATAGTAGACCGCGTAAACTGCCTTCGTAGGCTGCCGCTCTATATAACTGCGATGCAAAAGCATCACCTTTTGCGGCCCGCCTTTTAAGTTCGGTAACAGGCAAGTAGTAGTAGGTTTTACGAACGGCCACACCGCCCAGCGCCAGGCCAAGCAGTACCAAAGCGATAATGAAACTGGTCATGGTTTAAGTGTATACGCCTGTGGCCTGATTTAACAGTGATGACAATTATATGTTGTATACTTGAGATACTAATTTACATACTAAATTTCAGGGAGAACTACAACTTATGTCAAAGCAATTCGTCGCCATATTGGCAGCTATCGTCCTAGTTTTTGTTGGCATTTTTGTATTTACGGGCCACAAATCCCCCAGCTCTAGTAGCGTCAAAAGCAACCCAGGTACATTGACGCAGCACGTTGATGGTAGCACTGCGTCGGGTGTGACTTTGGTAGAGTACGGCGACTTTCAATGTCCATACTGTGAAGAGTATTTCCCAACAGTGCGATCCGTTACTAGCGAATTCAAGGACCAGATTCAATTCCAATTCCGCAACTTTCCACTGGTCAATGTTCACCAGAACGCTTTTGCCGCCGCCCGTGCCGGTGAAGCTGCCGCCCAGCAAAATAAGTTTTTCCCAATGTTTAATGCCCTATATGACTCTGGTAACTGGCAGGTTTGGACCACGGCCACTGACCCTACGCCTTATTTTAGTCAGTTTGCGCAGCAAATCGGTCTCAATGTTGCTAAGTTTAAGGCCGATTTTGGTAGCAGCAAGGTAAACGACTTGATCAGAGCTGACATGGCAAAGGGTAATAGCCTCAACATCCAGGGGACGCCGACCTTTTTCCTAGACGGCAAAATGGTCACCATCCCTAATAGTATTGCTGCGTTCGAAAAAGTTATTAAGGCCGAAATAGCCAAAAAAGCATCGACCGCTAGCAACTCAACTACTACGCCGAGCACTAGTGACACTACTCCAGCAACAAGTACGCCGACCAGCACCGACACCATGACTACACCGACAACTACCACTAGCGGTAACTAGTGTTTACTACCTAATACTGTAAGAACTCACGCCAACTTGGGCGATGCACACGAACCTGCACCCGCTCGACGGGTGATTTCATAATTTTAATTTTGACGGACATACACTTCTCCCAAACTAAAACATCAAAACAGATATTTCCAGATACTCTTATCGCTCACTTTTTGTTTAATTTTTGTCTCATAAGCGTTGCCTATAAAGTAATGTGATAGTAGCTTATAGCGCTAACGTTTGTCAAATGAACGATCTAGGCCACCCCACTCAACAACCGTAAAGCCCTTTCGTGTCGGTGCACTTAGCTGCTGCTTGGCTAACGGAATCTGGCGATCAAGCCCCTGAAAGTCTAAGAATACTCGGATACTGGTTGTCGGCTTAGGCAGGATAGTCAGCGGCGCCAGTTGATCCATCTGTTTGGTGTTAAACCAGGTTAGTCGAACATAAGCAGTTTGTGGCAATCGGGGCTGCCAATAGTCCATAAAGTCGTTGATTTCATTAGGCTTTAGTCCCTGCTCAAATAGTTGATGACGTATAGTGGCTACAGCCTCATATCCTCGAACAACTGTGCCAGAACTAATGATTGGGTATTGTCCATGACCAATACCTTCCCAAAATAAATTAGGGTAATCTTGATTTTGGTAGGTCAGCTGACCATTAGGCTGAGCTAACACCTGCTTCCAACCACCAGTGGGGTATGCCGGCTCTGACTGCCGAATATCAGCGCCAACTGACACATTCACGTTAGTCGTACGAGTCGGGTACAAATACACTACTGGCTTGCCGCAACCACCACCTGATAGGAACTTCGAAGCCTGGTAAATAACTAATTCTCCAAAACCGTTCTTTGTTAGGAATACCGCGTGTTTAGCTTGAAACTGGGCAGCGGTTAAATGCTTGAGACTGGCGTCTTGCAATGTTTCACCAGTACCGTAGTCGTTGTTATAGATTTCTTGGAACAATGCTGAATCGGTTGCCACACTGTATAGTACCTCACCATTAGGTCCAGAGCCGGTTTTTGTCAGGTCAGTATCGCTCAGACCTTTAGCTACCAAGTAACCGCCGTACGAGCCACAGCCGGGCGCGCGGTAGGTATAACTATCAGAATTAATGTCACCGTTCGTCCACTTAATGAACGGCGGGCTTTTGGTGTTATTAAGCGCTGAGTCCAGGTAGTACTGACCAGCATATACATGATTGATGGTGAAATATATTTCCGCAACTTTGTAATTAGCGTCTTGCTGGGCAATAGCCTGATAGACCGTTTGAGCACCATAACTGCCAAGTTTTGTCACTTTCGATGTATCGGTAACATCAAAGTAGCTACTTCGCAGACTTGCCAGACCGTTGGGCAGTACGTAGCCGCCAGATATGACGCCACTACTAGCATCCTTAGTCGTCAAAGCCGCGCCTTGATAGGTAACATTCTGATCAAACTTAAGATCAACCAAGCGTGTAGTCCTATCAACAGTAACGTTTGGCTTTAAGGCTTTTTTGAGTGTGGCGTCCTGATTGGAGTCGCTAGCAGTTGTGCCGGTAGGGTTGAGTAGCAAGACGTACTTGTCACTACTAGTCTGTAACGCCAGGAATGTCACTGATGCTTCACCCTGCTCGCCGTTATCAACGAGTAGTATTGGTTGGCCGTCTTTAGTTGTGCCAATTTTACTGTAGGTTATGTGACATCCTGGGTTACTAGCGGTAGCTGGCGTGCCACAGTCGTAGCCAATGGCAGTCAAGTCAGTAAAGAAGCTGGGCTGTGGTGACAATAGTTGTGGCTCGGCTAAATAGCTGTCGGTAAAGCCTGAAGCTGGAGGTAAAGTTGCTGCTGGCTTGGCTACTTTGCGCACTGTTTTTGCTGCCGCTGCAGGTTGAGTGATTGTTTTGTTATTACGATTGACCACGTAAGCCGCTGCAGCGGCCATTATCACAATCAGCGCTGCGGCAATAATAAGAACCAGTAGTTTGCGACTGCGGGGTGGATTGACTACTAAATTGGGAGTAGTTGGGAGCAGTGGAGTTGGCGATGATTCGGTAGGCGTGGGTTCGGTCTCAGGTTCAGATACAACTGTAGCTGCCTCATTTTCATTTGCTGGTTCGATAGCCGCGTCAACTGGTGGAGTTTGTGGTTCTTCGGGTTCAATAACTGTGGATACTTCGGGTTTGATTGGTTCGGAATGCTCATCTTGGTTCATCGCGGCTCCTATAATGATCTTGCTTTTGTTTAGCGTCTAACTTCAGCATAACCATTTTAAATGGATCATACAATAAATTAGACAACCGACACGTACAGCCAGTGGTGATCGCTGTAGCGCTGAACGCTTGGCAACAGTCCGTGTGTTGGTTGACGCTTCTGTAGTGCTTCACGAATTATCCGCGAGGAAACTGTTGGCGCGTAACTATCAAAAATCGTTACCGCTAACGGCGAGGGTTTCCAGCTACTTATCGCTGTTTTTAGGTCATCCATATCATCGCCAGCCCGGACACCAACAACTAGCTCGGAATGTTTGAGCAGCTGCTCAATGTGCGGCCAGTTCGGCATACTCGGGGCAACATCTGAACCAACCAAAAACACTAGCTGGCTATCTGGAAACTCTTGCTGTAGCTGCGGCAAGGTTCGATTGACGCTAAAATTAACATCTACCAAGTCTAGTATCTCAAGCTTGATGTGTGGCTCCGTAGCCCGCGACAACATGGCCATGCGATGGCCAAAATGCTCAACCGTTTGCTTTTCGCGTGGCCGCCGCTCCGGCATAAAATAAACTATGTCGAGGTTAGCAGCCGCTATCGCCTGTAGGGCGAAAGCAATGTGGCCACTATGCACAGGGTTAAACGTGCCAGCATAAATGCCAATTCTTGGAGTAGTTTGGGTGTCTGTCATCTGCACCAAGTATAACCCTTTATCTATTACGAGCTTGGATTTTGACATCACACAACTTGCAAATGCCGCAAGGTCCACACCATTTTTTACCAGCCTTCGGAGCTGGTGGCGCCTGGCAAACTACGCAGTGCATTTTTTTGTCGAAATTGTAGGCCTCGCCTTTGGAGGCATCTGATCCAAATATAGCCGAGAATACGTCTTCAGCGCTGGCTTCCATAATATCTTTTTCGCCTTGGAGCAGTGTAGCGCCACCACAGCCAATCAGCATTCTGCCCTCACGAACAAACGATTGCAGTGCTTGACGGCTTTCGTGTTCCAAGCGGTTAATTTGCTCAAGATTAGCAGAATCATAATTATTGGCATGTACTGAGGCAGCCCCAGATCTATTTTCGAATCGTGCCGACAATGCAGCCCAAAACCCGTAGCGTTCTTTTTTAGTTTGGTATTCCAACTGCTCCCGAGACAAGTCTTGGACAGCTAGCTGCTCTAATTTATGCAAATAATAGCCGACTAAGTCTTGCTGCTCCAAAACTTGATTCCAGATGTTTTCGTTGACTTCAGCTTGGCGTCGGCCAGCGTAAAATTGACCACCATGCTGCTTGACAAGCGTACCATCATAAACACGGGTAAGTGTATCCAGATCAGCCTGTGAGTCATGTTCGGTTGCTCGCATCGCCGCCGTAAATCCAGCTCCGTTACTTTGATCAACTGTCTGAGATTTGAGGACAACTTGCCCATCAGCTAAACGCTCGGCTTGATATATAAAGCCCATTTTGCGCTCTGGCTTGTACCCCAAGCTAGCAATAAACGCATTGCCGTATCGTGCAGCTTCTTGATCAGGGTAAGCAGAATACCAGGTTAGTTTTTGGCCAGGTTGTAACCGAATCATTTGGTAGCCCTTACGCAAGTCTTCAGCAGCCCGTTCAGCCTGGAATTGTTTACGCGGATCATTTACAGCTTCACGATTAGCAATTTCTAGACCCGTCAATAGCATGCCAACATACGGCTGCCAGCGGCCCTCTTTGAAATACAGTAAATTTTGACCTTCATTACGCAAAACAAAGCTGGTTCGTGATGCTCGGTCTATGCCTTCAGTCACATAACTGAGCTCTTCGTTACCAACCTGTTCCCTTGTCTCTGGTAAAATCTGGCCGAAACGCTGCAGATCAAATTGGAGCATATCTATGCTTGCTAGGCTATCGAAACTTTTTCTGAGATTTTCGTATTGCGGCTGCGCGGCCTGTTGTGTTTCCATATACCCTCACCTCTAGAGTGCGAGGCTACGTAGTGAAACTACAAAGGACTCGTGCTCGAGAGACTTGTTACGACCGTGTCTGGCTTATTCGCGTTGGCGAACTTACAGTTGCGGCACAGCTTGGGATTTACACCCAATTCCGGCGATGTTTTGTTAAGTCCTAGTAGTGTAGCACTTGGCGACTACGCTACATATAGTAGTATTTACCGCAGATTGGCCTGGTATTAGTTCATACCAAAACTACTTAGCGCATTGTAGAATACGGCGTAATCCGGGCTGAGTTGAGTGTCTGTATAGGTAAAGAAAAAACTGTGCGGCGTGCCATTAGTTGTTTTGAGGGCCACCGTGTTAATACCGCCCGTTGCCGAACTGGTGCCAATAGTGTCGCGCGTGGTAGTAGTACGGTTGCACAAAAAGTCGACGCCCCGCCACTTGCCACGGACGCCCATCCCGGCTTGACCACCTCCGTTATATTTGGTGAATGTCACGCAGTTATCCGAAGCAACGCCGTCAAGTTCGACGTGATCAGTTTCACCCGTAAGTATCAGCGCCCGGTTGACAGCGAAGTTAGTTGGAATAGTATCCTCATAGATCTCTATCTCTTGGCTACTCCCCTTGGTGCTATCATGCCAGGTAAAGCTTTGGTAGGTGTACGGCGGTCGCGGCAACAACTGCCAACTGACTGGTATGGCAATGTTAAAATCACCCTCGTTATAGATCTTGGTTTTACCGACATAACTAACTTTAGTAGTTACAGCTTTGGATTGGGTTATGACTGGTTTTTGGTGGAGTGATAGTATGAATACCGCCAAAGCGATCAAGCCTACGATCAAGAAAAACAAGAAGAAAAACAGCCAAAAACGCGAGCGGCGTTGCCTAGTTTTGCGTTTACTAGTGACCTGGTACATTTTAGGCGTCTTGGCGTTGCTTAAGCGCCGTTAAGCGAGGGATAAAACTCTGCGCCGCGCCGTCTAGTTCTAATACTTTGAGCGCCCCAATCAGTACGTACAAGTGGTCCAAGCTAGCGGTTTTGAGATCATCACCTAAGACTTCCATCTGGGCTACAGCGTGCTCGACTTTTTCGACCAGCCACTTCTCTTCTCCAGGAGCGATGCTGTTAGACGTAATCTTGATTTCATCAGTGATAGCTACGACCTCTAACGATCGGGCCGAGCGGTCACGCTTGCGTAAATGTCCGCGCTTTATAAGATTGTGCACGTGCAGGGCCACCGTCGCAACCGATGTGTAGCTAAGGCCATTCATAATTTCGCGGTAGCTCGGGCTATAGCCGTGCTCGGCAATAAAAGCCTCGATGTAGCCCAGTAGTTCGCGTTGTTTTTTGGTTGGTCGCACGCTATTTTGAGTGCTTGTTTGCTTTTCGTTCATACCACAACCATTATGCCACACTCAACATAGAGGTCAATTCTGGGAAGTGCAGCTTTTGGGCTACGATGCACGTTCAGAATTAACCGGCGTGGGAAAGACCCAGTATTTGTACCAGAAATAGCTCCAGACAGTAAAGAACCCAGCTGATATGAAAAACCCAATGTACGGTGTCACGCCAACATGGTTGAGGCCCCAAATAATCATATAGTCGAGAACGAAGCCTACGCTTTCAATAAATATATAACGGCCGACATGCTGCATCTCGGACAAGTGATGGCCGCTGTCAGCAAAGGCCCAGTAGCGTTGCACTACGTAATTGAGCGACCATCCAATAATATCTGCCGCTACTTTGGACCACAGCCAGACCCAGTGCAGGCCTGAATAACAGATGGCAAACACCGCGTAGCCGACCCAAAAATATAGCGTTCCGCCAGCCATATACTTGGCGAATTGCCCTACCCACGCCGCCCAATTAGACTTTTTTGCCATGCTTTTTGGCTAAAACTTTTGCTGGTCGAGGTATCAGCGCTTTGGCGGCAAGCGCCGGCTGCGCCATAGCGATGCCTGCTAGCCCCCACCAGACGTAAGCCAGTGTGTCGTCAGCCCAGGCGTGTGATAATAAGTTGACGAAAGTCAGACCAATTAAGCCAGCAAATAAGCTCAGCGCCAACGGCTCAGCCCGGCGCAGCCAGAGTAAGTAGCCAACCCCGAGGTTGATGACTATAAATAAGCCCAGTCCAAGCCAGCCGGCTTCTTGCCCGACCTGAACGAAGTAATTTTCAGCCAATCTGGCGTGCCCGTTGTTGTAGACACTGGCTGGACCAGCCGTACCAGGCCCCCTACCAAACGGTTGGTGCCACAAATCACGAACGCCATCCTTGAGGGCGCTAACGTGACCCTGGTTGGAGCTTTTGGCACTGGTAGAGTGATCCTGGGTATGTAAGAAGACGTTCTCAAAGCGAGCATTGTGACGTAGGCCGATCACGGATCCGACTAGTAGCACTACTAGCACCAAGGCAATCGGTAACAACTTCGTGGTCAATGACTGTCGGAAGCGCACAAATAACACTACGACAATGCTTAGCATAGCGCCGAGCCAGGCTGAGCGTGAAAAGGTAAAAAACAAAGCCACCAAGGTGGCAGCTAGCACTAGCCAGTGGCTACGGTTGCGTTTGGCCGGCGTCACAACGTAGACCATCAACAAGCTAATTGGCAGTAACAGGTAGGCGCCGAGTGGGTTAGCTCCGCGCAGGGTTGAGGCCACCCGAATGTAGTTGTTGTTGTGGTTTATTGTCTCTAGAGGCGAAATAGTAGTCGCCACGTTGTAGCCAAAGTGCCGTAGAAAATCAGGTGGTAGCACCAGCGCTTGTAATAACGCGAAACCGACCACTCCATAAGCCGGCCACAACAGCAAACGTTGCCACTGCGCCGGCAATTGCACAGTCCGGAGCGCCACCGTCCAGGCTACCAAAAAGAAGGCTAAGAAGCGCAGATCAATCAGTAAGCCATAAGCTGCTGCTTTGTGGGTGACATTGTGGCCTAATAATGCCACTAGTACACACGCGCCGAGCCACAGCCCGTAGCCACCAATCACCCAAATAAGTCGTCGAGTCAGCGTATGACTTCGAACTTTCGTATCAGCCATCAACAGATACAGACATCCAACAATACATACAAATAGCAGCATCTCTTTCCATAAACGTAACAGCGTGTAATGACCCAGAAGAGACGACCCGTAAACCGTTAATAAAGCGTGAAAGGGCATCAGAATGATGATAATACTGACTAGGCTGGCTAGCAGACTGACAATAAAGTACTTCAGAGCAGAGGCTTTCATAGGTGTTACAATCAGTATATAGCTTTTATCAAACTATGTAGCATCAATGAAAAATAACACCTCGCTCATCTACAATTTCTGCCTCGTGCTGGGCGACGCCGCGGCCATCATCACTGCCTTCGTAGCTGCCTACATTTTACGGGTTAGCCTAAGCCACGCGGCGCTGAGTGCCAACGTCCACTCCCACGATTACGTGGTTGCCCTCGGCAGTCTACTACCTTTTTATATTCTGATTTTTGGTCTGCTGGGCCTGTATAATTCTCGCAATTACGACAAACGCTTCAGTGAGTTTGGGCGGCTACTGATTGGCTCATTTATTGGCATCCTGTTTGTGATCAGTTATAGCTATATCGCCAATGTTGTCATCTTCCCAGCCAGGTTAGTTACCGTTTACGGATTTGCCTTGGTGTTCTTCTTCGCGTTGCTGTTTCGGACTATTGCTCGTGGTATTCGCCGGGAGCTCTTTGTGTTTGGCGTTGGTATCAATAACGTGTTGATTGTTGGCGATACACTGAGCACCCATCGGCTGATTAAAGCCATGACTAATACAAGGGTCACCGGCTACTTCGTGGTTGGAGTGGTTGGCGGCAGCAAACACCCTTTTGATGATGCTAAAAATCACCACTTGTACAAATCATTTAGTACCGCCATAACTGGCCTTAAAGATCGACAAGACCAGCAAATCCACACCATCGTTCAAACCGAACTGTACGCGACAAACGAGCAAAATGACGAGATACTGACCTATGCCCAACAAAATCATATTGCCTACCGTTTTGTGCCTGGTAACAGTGAATTATTCACTGGCAACATTGAAGTTGATTTGTTTCACACGGTACCAGTTATTGCCGTACACCAAACAGCGCTAATCGGCTGGGGACGAGTCGTTAAGCGCCTGACTGACGTTGTTTTGGGTAGTCTGCTACTGATAATTGCCTCACCGATTATGCTGGTTGCCGTCATTGCCATGAAACTATCTGATCCTGGTCCAATTTTCTTTCGACAAAGTCGCCTAAGCCGCTTTAATAGCAGCGTCAAAATCTTCAAATTCCGCTCGCACAAAGTCGCCTATAACTCACTGTCTCCAGAAGAGGCCTTTGCTAAAATGGGGCGCTCCGAACTCATCAAACAGTACCGCGACCACGCTGATTTTATCCCAGATGATCCACGTATTAGCCGCATTGGTCACTACATGCGCCGCACCAAAATCGATGAATTACCACAGCTTATCAATGTCGTTAAAGGCGATATCAGCTTAGTTGGACCACGAGCATTGGTCGCTTACGAGCTGGACAAGTTCGCTCAAAAGAATCTAATACTTAGCGTCAAATCTGGCTTAACCGGCGTCGCCCAAATATCTGGTATTGATGACCTGAGTTTCGAGGAACGTCGCAAGCTCGACCTCTACTACGTCCAAAACTGGAGCTTCTGGAAAGACCTCGTAATACTAGCTAAAACCATCGTGGTGGTGCTCAGCCATCGGGGCACGCGCTAATGATTGGCAATACTGGCAAGACGCGCAAGCTCAAAGTCGCCATTGTCTGCGACTGGCTCACCGGCTACGGCGGCGCTGAGCGCGTCGTACTGGAACTACACCGGCTCTACCCTGATGCCCCCATTTACACCTCGCAGTACGATCCGAAAGCCATCAACTGGTTCGATGACGCCGATGTCCGAGTGACTAAGTTGCAACGCCTGCCAAAACGACTCAAGAAGTTTTTGCCGCTAGCCCGCGCCTGGGTCTTTGGGCGCCTGGACTTAAGTGAGTATGACTTGGTGCTTTCTAGTAGCGGCGCCGAAGCCAAGGGCGTCAAAACCGGACCAAATACGATTCATATCTGCTACTGCCACTCACCGACTCACTACTACTGGATCCGCCCTGACGAGTATCTGAAACGACCCGGTTTCCCGCTCGGTTTTAACTGGCTGGCAAGGCTTGGATTACGTATGCTCATGAGCACTCTCAAGCGCTGGGATTACCAGGCAGCTAAACGCCCCAACTACCTAATTGCCAACTCCACGCACACCCAGGCCATGATCAAGCGCCATTATCGCCGTGATTCTACCGTGGTCTATCCGCCCGTCGAACTAGCTCGCTTTAAGCTGCCAGCAAAGCCACCACTGCGCCACGGCTTTGTTATCGCCGGTCGCCAGACGCCCTACAAACGCATCGACTTAGCCATTGAAGCCTGCAATCAATTAAAGGTGCCGCTCATTGTAATCGGTGATGGCCCAGAGCACCGCCGCCTCGAAAAACTAGCCGACCGCAACGTCACCTTTTTGACTAACGTCGGCGACCACGAAATGGCCGACCATTTCCAGTCGGCCCTTGGCTACATTTTCCCGGGTGTTGATGATTTTGGCATCGTAGCTGTCGAAGCCTTGGCCGCTGGTACCCCCGTTATCGCTTACAAAAAGGGCGGCGCCCTCGATTACGTCATCGACGGCAAAACTGGGCTGTTTTTCGAAAAACAAACTGTTGATAGCTTAGTCAAAACACTCGAAATCGCTCTGACTAAGTCCTTCAACTATGATAAAATTGCCGAGCACGCCGAAAGCTTTTCAGTCCAAACCTTCAGCACTAACATGAAGTCATTTATCGCCGAAAAAACTAACAAGGAGGTCTGAGTATGTGCGGAATTGTTGGCTACATCGGCAAGCAGCAAGCTGGACCAATTATCCTTGATGGACTCAGTGCCCTAGAATACCGCGGCTATGATTCAGCCGGTATCGCGGCGATCGTTAATCGTAACGGCAGCAAAAAAACTGCTGCCGCCACGCTTATAAAGCAAGCCGGACGTGTCCAAGGACTGATTGATGCTGTGCATGAGTCCAAACTCAGCGCCAGCCTGGCCATCGGCCACACGCGCTGGGCAACCCACGGTGCCCCGACTTCAGCCAATGCTCACCCGCACACCAACAGCGACCAAACTATTTTTGTCGTCCACAACGGAATTATCGAAAACCATATCCAGCTACGGGCCAAATTGCAGGCCAAAGGCTACAGGTTCGTGACCGAAACCGACACCGAAGTTATTCCACACTTAATTGATTACTACCTCAAGTCATTAGATTCGTTTGAAGCCGCTTTCAAAGCCGCCCTGCTCGATTGCCGTGGCGCCTACGCCATCGCCGCCGTTACTACTCGCGAACCAGATACGTTGTACGCCGCGCGGCTATCCAGCCCGCTAGTAATTGGTGTCGGTAAAGGTGAGCATATTCTAGCCTCCGACCCCAGCGCCATCATGGCCCACACCAAAAAAGTCATTTACCTCGATGACTACGACGTGGCCGTCATTACCAAAAACAAAGTGGACGTTCACAACCTCAAAAAAGGTCGACCAACTGTGCACAAAGCCGAACTATTAGACTTTGACGCCGGCGAAGCCCTGATCGGCGACTACCCTAACTTCATGCTCAAAGAGATCTACGAAGCACCCGCAACCATCCGCTCGGCAACCCTTGGACGTGTTCTAGCTGACAAAGGTATCATTAAGCTCGGTGGCCTGGACAATGTCGCCCAGCAGCTCAAATACATTGACCGAGTGGTGATCGTAGCTTGTGGCACAGCCAGCTACGCTGGACTACTCGGCGAGTATTACCTAGAAGAAATCGCCGGTATACCAGCCGAAGTCCAACAAGCCTCAGAATTCATTTACCGCAACGAGCCGTTTTCACGCTCCACGGCGTTACTAGCCGTCTCGCAGTCCGGCGAAACTGCTGACACCCTCAGTTCCCTGAAAAAAGTTAAAGATTACGGCGTGCTAGAGATCGGCGTCGTCAACGCTGTAGGCAGCAGCATCGCCCGGGCCACTGACGCCGGCGTCTACTGCCACGCCGGACCCGAGCAGGCAGTAGCTAGCACCAAAGCCTTCATTGCCCAGGTAACCGTTTTATTGCTGATATCTTTGTACATGTCAGAGGGACGCACGCCGCTATATAAGCCACTGCTCAAAGAGCTTGACGCCCTACCTGCCAAGGCTCAATTAGTCCTAGACCAAAATGAAAATATCAAAAAAATCGCCCTCAAATACGCCAACTCCCGTGACTTTTTGTTTATTGGCCGTGGCTACAACTATCCACTAGCGCTGGAGGGGGCGCTCTAGCTCAAAGAAATCTCTTATATCCACGCTGAAGGCTACGCCAGCGGTGAAATGAAGCACGGCCCCTTGGCCATGATCGACAAAGATTTCCCGACCTTCGCCATTGCCACCAACTCACAACTGCTCGACAAAACCATGTCCAACATCCAAGAAATCTGCGCCCGCAAAGGCCCCGTAATCGCTATTGCCACGGTTGGTAATAAGCACATCAAAGACCTCGCCAACGACGTCATCTACGTACCCGAAAGCCTCGAACAAACCCAGCCAATCCTAAACACCATTGTCATGCAGCTTTTTGCCTACCACATCGCCGTAGCCCGTGGCTTTGACGTCGACAAGCCCCGTAATTTGGCCAAATCTGTGACGGTGGAATAAGCACTACGTTCAACATATATAATTAAGCGACGTAACTGAAAGAATATTGATGGCAAACACACCCGAATTACAGATCACTGGAGTTGAGACAAAACAACAATTATTTACTACTGTAGAGCGATATCTGAGTAATTTAGGTCTTGGAATTACTCAAGTAGATAGTGAGCGTCCATGGGGTGGCTTCTTTGTTATTGACGAGGCTCAAACGGCTGAGTTTATTAACTACTACTTCCCCGAATTACCCCAACACGACATTGAAAAAGGTGGCAAACTAAGTCCGAAGATTCTCCTAGTTGAGCCCGAGATGAGACTTTCCTGGCAGTACCATGATAGACGAGAAGAACTATGGAAAGTTGTGAGTGGTCCAGTCGGAGTCATCACAAGCGTCAATGATGAGCAAGGATCAGTCAGCCCGCTCCAGGCAGGCGAGACAATACAATTTGGCACAAAGACGCGTCATCGCTTGATCGGGCTTGATTCTTGGGGTGTAGTCGCGGAAATTTGGCAGCACACCGATCTGAGTTATCCGTCCGATGAGCAAGATATTGTCAGAGTTGAAGACGACTTCGGACGCTAATTTCGGTTCTCTGAAAAGTTTCGTACGGCGTCTTGGATAAAGTTAACTTGTGAATCCATAAGACTATCTGGTAAATCAGTCACCGCGTAAAAAGACCCTACCTTGGGATCACCCAAGACTTCGATCCAGTAAATCTGGGCTTGCTCAGCTCCACGCTTACTCTTATTGAGCAGACTTCCGACATATTGGGGCTTACCGAGTTCTGTATCCTGCAGCTCATCATGGATGATACGTCTGTAAGGCAACCAAAGGCCGTTAGCTTCGCTGCCGTAGTCGGTAGCACGTACAACTGTTCCGGGGGTGTGTAACAAGCCAGGAAAGAGAGCATCGTCTGCTGAGCGGGCAATAAGCAGCACCTCAACCCCACTTTCAGTTTTGCGAAGTGGTATGAATTCAACGATTGGCAGCGCCACGATACGAGCGACTTGCTCAAAAATCGGGTACGGCAAAAAACCAGGTTCAAAGCGTTTGAGCAGGTCAGCTGTTTGCTGTATCTCGTCGTCTGTCATGGTTATAATACGTGCAAAATCGCTTCAAGTGAATTGGCTGTATCTTGCCAGTGCGAAACCTGTAGGCTGTCGATGCCCATGGCTTTTACGGGGTAGTCATTGCCACCCTCTTGTAGACGATCACCGAAGAACAAAATGTCTTCCTTCGTGATGTTAAGTATCTCGGTCAGTTTTTTCATGCCATAAGCCTTATCAATGCCTAACTTGGTCACATCTATAGATGTAATTCCGCCGACCCTAACTTCGAATTCAGGTATGAGCGGTGCAATATAATCACGTAACTCCAATTTTTTCTTATTATCAGGATCCCAGGCATGCTTAATTCGCAGGCCTTCTTCCCCAAGCTCATCGACAATGTCCTGCCCAAGCACCGAGAACGTCACTTGGCTTCCACGGTCCTCAACTGATTCACCATAGGTTTTTTCTGCCCGATAGTTCAGGTCATCAAAGCCCTTATTAAGAGCGTCAATTATTTTCTGTTTTTCTGCCTCTGTGAAGTCTTCTGAGTACTGCTTCGCCCAAGTATTGGTAGCGGTGTCATATTTGTAGTAACGCGTTCCGCAAGTGGGCATCAAGTGTAATTTTTCGAGTTGTGATGGTTCAGCTTTGAG
This sequence comes from Saccharimonadales bacterium (SeqCode), assembly GCA_038230395.1. Classification (GTDB taxonomy): domain Bacteria; phylum Patescibacteriota; class Saccharimonadia; order Saccharimonadales; family UBA4665; genus JBDSWU01. The sequence continues at coordinate 17,592 of JBBRNI010000007.1, forward strand.
ATTATTTAAAAGTTGCTTTTCAAATTGCTCAAATTTACCGCCAGAAATCACGCATACATGAAATTTATCGAGTAATTGACTCAGTAAGCCTGTCATCCGATCAGTAGCTGTAGACTTACTTTCCGCAAGTGTACCATCAAGATCAAAGGCAATAAGTTTTTTCATTCTAATCTCCGTTTATTTATTAAGACGCTTGCTGACGTCGCCAACCTTTTGGGATAGATCCTTACGCGTAATAAGTAGCCCATGCGGTGTGTTAACCACGACACAGTTATCAAGTCCGATGACAACTACAGGCTTTTCCTCGAAATTCTGTACCACAGTGTTCTTAGCTTCTTCGAGCTCAACAGATTCACCGTAGACATAGTTACCATTTGACTGGTTAACGCCGATGGCTTTCGCCAGATCGCCGAATGAACCCAAATCCATCCAGTCAAAGGAGGCTGGTACCACCAGTAAGTCAGGGACCTTCTCGATCAAGGCGTAATCAATCGCTTCATTATCAAAGCTTAGGTATACGTCCTTGTAAGCTTCAGGCGTTGCCTCCACCAATTTTTGATAGTTGCCGTACAATTCTGGGGCATTCTGCTTCATTGATTCTTTAAACGTATTCAAAGTTCCTACAAAATAACCGCAGTTCCACAGATATTTACCACTGCGCATGTAATTCTGAGCTTTTTGGAAATCTGGTTTTTCCATAAAGCTACTAACATTGTAAACATACGGTCGGTCACTGAGCAGTTCACCCTTCTCAATATAACCAAAGCCTGTAGCGGGGTGGTCAGGCTCGACACCAACCAAAACAATTCTTTTCTCAGAGATAGCCGTCTCATTAGCAACTTGAAAACTATGTTTGAAGCCAACAACGTCACGAATATAGTGGTCAGCAGCGATCGAAGCGATCGGTTCGTCAGCATCATGTCGCTTACCAATATACTCAAGCGCCGCGACAATACAATTAGCTGTGCCCCGGCGGCCAGACTCACAAATAAATGCATCGTCTGGCAGCTCGCTCAACTGATCCTTAACATGCTGAATGTGGCTCTGCTCTGATACAACGTATATCTTGTCGCTAACTTGCTTAGCACGCTCGTACGTATGTTGCAGCAGCGACAAGGTGTCACCGTTAATCTTTAACAGGTGTTTTGGATACTCGGGTGTGGACAAGGGCCACAGTCTCGTTCCTGATCCTCCGGCAATAATAACTACAATCATGGTGTTTGTTACCCTTTAATTTAGTTCTTAATACCATTATATAACGATTTAGTAATAGTAATGAAGCTTTGGAAGCTATTTGGCATTAGTAAAATATTTATGGTACTCTATATATACAATAACTAAAATAAAAGTCGTATGAATACCCCAAAAAACACTCGAGTGTCAACTTCATGGTCTGGGCGCAAACGTTTCGGATTAGTTATGGCTCTGGGCGCCCTGACTAGCCTAATAATTGCCGGCGTCTTCATCTGGCACCAAACTACTCAACAACACACTAAAACATCCACAGCCAACAATGCTGCGAAAAGCATAAGTAATTCTAATACTAAGGGTGGGCCGGTACAGACTTCTGAGCCCGTTGTCAGTAGTGGCAACAGTGGTGCCGGTTCAAACAATGATAAGAGCACCCAAACAGTTTCTGGGCAGCTTATAGCGCCCTCAGGTAATTTCGTTAGTAATCATCACCCTAATCTCAGCGGATCCCCCGCCCCTAACCAGATCAGTTCAGATTGCAACACTACACCCGGAGCAGTATGTCAGATTACTTTTACAAAGGGGCCTCTCGTTAAATCACTCCTAGCTCAAACGACGGATGCGAGCGGCACAACTTATTGGTCTTGGAAATTAGATGACGTAGGTCTAACAGCTGGTACATGGCAAGTTCGAGCTATCGCGACCCTAAATGGCAAGTCTCTTGACATGAAGGACGCGATGAATTTGGACGTCGCTGAATGAGAAAAACAGTCATTACATTTCTTTTGGCTGTCATATGCCTAAGTAGCGCGATACTATCTCAGCCTCAAATTGCTTCCGCGGACTTCACACCAAATCACATTATAGACGACGGTATTTTTGATAATGCTAACACGATGACAGCAGCGCAAATCGACGCCTTTTTAAATCAGTTTCCAAATAGCTGCATTAGCACCAATAGCGGCTTCCAAGCAGTTGACCCAGTTGGGTACTCACCAAGCAGTGGTTACAAATACGGCGAGTACGTTTCTGCCGGAAGCGTTGTATACGACTCCGCACAGGCATACGGAATCAATCCGCAGGTATTACTAGCTACTCTTCAAAAGGAGCAAAGTCTAGTTGCTGGAGGCACTAACTTCTGCAGTAATGGCGATGAGAATAAATATGCCGCAGCGGTTGGGTATGGTTGTCCTGACAGTGTTAACAGTTATAGTTACAGTGGTATTAGCTTGTACAAGCGCAATGGACAAATCGTCTCGTCCGTCGACGTTACTTGTGTGAATAGTTCAACAAAAGCCGGCTTTAGCCAACAGGTTATTCGCGCCGCATGGCTATTTAAATTTGGTGAAGAACGCTCAAAAGGAAATATCAAGTGGGCAGTCATAAAGCCCAGTTGGGATAACTCGGACGACTTGCAATCCTGTTATAGCGGCCCGATGACGCAAGGTAACTTTCAGGTCTGTCCAAATGGTCCGACTACATACTACGATGGTTTCCGGACCATTGATGGCAATTCAGTGCATATGGACAATGGCGCGACAGCAACCTTATATTGGTATACGCCCCACACTCATGGTAACCAGTTATTCAGCAACAATTTTATTAACTGGTTTGGGAGCCTATACGCTGCACCATACGCAGCCGTTTACTCGTATCAAACCGCATATCCAACATTGTATCCCGAACAGACAACTAACATAACTTTTACCTATCAAAATCTGGGTAGCAGTTTCTGGAAAGATAGCCTAACAACATTCCCCGGCGCTCCGCCAGTTCGAATCGCGACGACATCACCGATAAATCGCACAAGCCAGTTCTATGACAGTAGTTGGACTACGAATAATCGTCCTACAGGAACCCTCGCGGCAGTTCTTAATAGTGATGGAACAACCGCGAATGATCAGCATACCGTATTCCCCGGTCAGTACGGTAAATATACTTTCAAAATCCACGTACCTAATACCCTGGCCCCAGGAACGTACCGTGAGTATTTTCAAGTTGTTGCCGAAGGTTCCGATAACTGGGATGCTGGTGGAACTGTCTACCAAGACATCACCGTCAAGCCGGTTGCCCAGGCCACATATCTCAATGAAAGTGCCTATCCCACACTCGGCCAAGGGGACACTCAAAGTATATTTTTCAAATATCAAAATAGTGGCAATACAATATGGAAGGACGATACAAGCATAGGAAGCGGTGAATACCCCGTACATCTTGCTACATCAAATCAAATTAATCGAATTAGTCCATTCTACGACAGCTCATGGTTGAGCATCAATCGGCCTAATAGCTTCACCACCGTCTACGAATCCGACGGAACGACTCTTGCTCAGAATCAGCATCAAGTTTTGCCAGGTCAAACTGCAACCTTTACTATAAAAATAACTGCCGGAACTGACGCGACACCTCAAAAATATCGAGAGTTTTTCCAGCCCGTACTCGAAGGTGCCCCGGCGTGGCAAATGGGTGGCCAGGTTTTTGAAGACGTATCGGTTACCTCCACAACTATCGCGGCTCAGTACTCTCAGCAAAGCGCATACCCGACTATTAATCGTGGTTCAAGTTCCCAAATATACTTGCAGCTCAAAAATACTGGAACAGCAAACTGGGATGATGATAGTTCAAGAACAGGATTCATTTCTCCGCTACACATTGCCGCGTCCCAACCAATCAATAGAGTGAGTGCTTTTTTTGATAGCAGTTGGCTATCCAATAACAGGCCCGTTGGAGTGCTTTCCTCTGTCTACAACTCAGATGGCAGCCTAGCCAGCAGTCAACATGTTGTGCGGCCCGGTCAATTTGGGCGTTATTCCTTCACGCTGACCGCGCCGTCAAGTACCTCCCCTGGAATATATAATGAGTACTTTCAGTTGATTGCAGAAGGCTCAAAAAACTGGGACCTTGGTGGTTCTACAACACTCTGGTTACAAGTAACAGTTAACTGATCGCCTTAACAATGGATTCGGCAGTATCCTGCCAAGTAGTAGGTTTGTAAAGATTAACTATCTCAGAGCGCCGTTTGTGGTTGTTAAGTGGCTTTTGGAGATATAGCATCTTCTCAAGTAACTGCGCGCTATCAAATGGTGAAATCGAGTCGACAAGGCCAGGAGCAATTTCGGACATGGATGATGAATGTGAAGCAATACAGGGTACACCGTTCACTAGTGATTCAGCAATGGGAAGTCCCCAACCCTCATATTGTGAAGGATAGAGTGTGAATAAAGCGTGCTTGTATAACCAGTTCAGCTCAGAATCTGTTACATTCCCTTGGATACTTATCGCGTCACGAAGCTCACTATCATGTTGAAAAAAATGCATTACATCTCCGGTTAACCAGCCGGGTTTACCAACAATATAGAGCTTTGGTAGTATCGCGCCCCGTTCTTTGGCTAATTTATAGGCCTGATAGAGTAAAACATGGTTTTTGCGAGCCTCAATAGTTCCCACGCAAAGAGCAAACGGCTTGTCCTTATCATCAATCCAACTCGGAATCAGAGCATTTGTGCTCATATCTATGTCATCACCAAGCCGTATCACATCAATTCGCGGCAATACGGTGAAGCCGGTTTCATCCGCGAATCGAGCTAAATCATTGGCTGAAGACCGCGAGATTGGAAGCACTACATCGGCATGTGATAATACTTCAAATAAGTAACGTGCGTACGGCTCAGTGAGGCCTTGACCGAATGTATGTTGTTGATAGATCGGTATGAGGTCATATAAAATTACGACTAATCTATAGGCAACTGTTTGTTTTTTTTCAATCAAATATTGAATATAATTTGGATGATCCCAAAGCCTGCCACCAATAACAATTGTGTCACCCGACTCTATATCCGCGTAATCGCGCTGTACAATTTTTGCTTTCTGAGTAGCGCCTCGCCGAACAGCTGCCGCTTTCAAAGTTCGCACTTGGTGCAGTGACCTACGCGCAACACGTTTCAATTGCCGTTTTTGTTCCGCAGTTATGTGTCGCCTAATACTGTATGGGATGCTGAAGTACAGGCGCTGAGCCGTAATTCTCGCATTTGTCGCGGTGCCTATCTCTGGGGGTGTTGATAGTAAACTATCACTATTACTTTTGTATCGTTCGATATCATCCGTGACTAATTGCTTAGTCGCGCTATCGAAACTGGCAAATACTGTAGTAACGTCCTCGCTAAAGTGTGTAGCGATATTGTAGACAACTCGCTGAACACCAGTTAGGTGACCGCTCCAGTCTCTAAATTCCGTCAAATCAATTATCGTTTTATTCATAGTGAATCAACCTCTTTAACCATCTCATGTAGCACATTATCCCAAATAACCTTTTGTGATAATTTAATTTGAGACTTTGTTCTAGGTTGCTTATCATTGACTACCGAATCATGAAGAGATTGTCTAAACATTTTTTTATTATCTGCTATTGAGATGTTGGGTAGAGCTAAATAATCTTCATACGATCGAAACGCATGAGACGAGGCTACAATTTTAGCGCCGCTTAGTATTGCTTCGGCAGTTTTTAGATTTGAGCCACCTCCTTCAGTAATTGGTAGGATGATAGTATTTGCTAACATCAATAAACTCGCTAAATCAGCTTCACTAACCCGACCCACAAATTCAGCACGCAGTGTAAAGGTAGCCGATATATAGTTTGGCTGATCAGTTAGTTTTTGTGCAACTAGGTCAGAAATTCCACCCAGTAGATACAATTTAGAGTCTGCTGGTAAACAGCCGGCTCCAAAACCAAGTAAATTAATAAATCCGTTTAAGTTGGGTGGGTGCGCCGACCCGACAAATAGTACAGGCTTGGTGACTCCATCCTTTGCGAATTTATTCTTCCATTTGTTTAAATTATCGTTAATTTTAGTCCGCTTTTGTATACCATTCCGCGCTAAAACAACTCGTTTAGCTCCATTGCTTCGATAATAATCTACATCGCTATTGGTGCATGCTAGCACTAGATTGGCTGCCTTTACGAGCTCAAGCTCTGTTTGCTCGATATCATTGACTATTTTTTTAATTTCGGCGCTTGACAACCCGGCGTTACTCAAAATATCCTGTTTTAACTGAGCTTCGATGTTTTGGGAATTGTAAACTAACGCGCCGTTCCACTGCATAGCTGCGAGGATTTTTTGTAAGCCATAATACGGAAAGAATTGCTCTAGCTCAATCACGTCAGGCTTAAAATCAGAAATAATGTTTTGAATTCTATTCCTTACATCTGTATCGGAGTATATGCGCATACCGACAGATACATCTGTTGTGTAAGCTTCAGCTAAAGTTTGAGTCCCAGATGCGGGTTCAAGGGCTATGTCACAATCGTTGGAGTCCGGGTAGTAATTTCGCAGAAAAATACCAACATACTTAACTTTGAGGCCATGTTTTCGATATGCGTTAACTACCGCACTAACTCGTTGTTGACCCCCATGTTGTGGGTTAAGTATTGGATAAGTTCCAAATATTAATATTTTTTTAGGCATATTTATCGTTTAGTAAGCCCAAAATTTTATCAACCAGTTCGCGCTCAGTCTCGTCAGTAACATCACTTTTCCTCATATCACCAATAAGTTTAGCGGCTGCGGCCTTGGCTTTTTTCGCATCTCCGACAAAAGATGCTTGTAACGCTAAACCAATTGCCACAGAATAACGGGAATTAGAAGTTAGCACAACCGTAGCATCACCTTTAACCCTTCTTGGCGCATCACAAATATCATATGTTGGCAAAAAATATTTGCATATGACTGGTAGCTGGTTGGGCTGTTTACGCAATTCCTCTAACGTATCTATATATAGTGTTGCGGTCTGAAGGCTGACGGTAGCAAGTTCAGCCGATACTTTTCGCACGCTATCAGCATCATTCACTTGCTCAATGATGATGCTTTTAGCTGGGAATTGATTAGTTTTTACTTCCGCCTTAGATAAGCCATCAAGTAAACGACGTCCAGAATTTTTCCAGGTAAACGTACGCTTAATTATTTTGTAATGCTCGCGCTTAACATCCCATTTTGTTCCTAGAATCGCGTTGGTCAGCGCATCGGTCATGCTATCTACATCTTCGGGGTCGAAGAAGTAAAATGCCTTTTTTGATATTTCGTTAAACACCGGAATTGAAGAGCAGGCAACTTTTAGATCATACCCGACAGCTTCCAAAACCGGTAAGCCCAGACCCTCGTCAAGCGATGAAAACATCACCACTTCCGCCCCTTTGTAAAGCTCGTGAAGTTCTTTATCTGGTACATTGCCGGTTAACTCTATATTTGGAGAAAGTGCTTTCATAAGGCGAATATTTTCTTCTGAATAAAAGGATGTGATGACTAACTTGAAGCTATCTCCAAAGATAGCATTGCTATTATCAAACGCTTTAATGGCGCGTAACATATTTTTATGAGGAGAATTACCACCAGGTAGTATCACATAGCGGTAAGGTCTATTTACAATGGGGTTTGTTGACTCATTCATGGCTTCTAGGAAATGTGGTATTTCCGCGCCACTAATATTTACGATCTTATTTAAGCTGAAGCCTAATAAAGCAAATAAGTCTTGACGAACTGCCTCTGAAATAGCGAGAAGTAACTGGCAATTATAAAGATGTTTATAGCGTTTGAAATATTCCTCTTCTGGAAAGTACTTGTAAAAAGTGCTCCAACGTTTTAAAGGAATCATGTCATAAAAAATACAAGTATTATAAGTGAGTGTTGGGAAAATAGGCGCATAGTCAAAGCTAAAAATTGAACCATTTATATAGATTGAATCCTCAAGATGTGCCTTGGCTATAAACGCGTCCAAAACTTTAATATTTGCTTGAGCAACGCTATCACTGAGGCCTTTTTCTAAGTCAAGAAATACTTGATTTGCCTTTGGGGCAACTCTGGCGAGTGCTGCTACGCAATCTTTGGGAAGTTTAAGATTCTTATCAAAAATTAACGTAATTTCTGGACAATCTTCATTCTCGAATAGGCCCATGATGAAAGATACTAGATATCGGCCCATGCCCCGTGTCCATGCTGCGGTTTGCAAGACCTGACAATCAATAACTAGTGGCTTCAAAGACTTAGTCATAATGAATTCCTGAATCGTCCAAGAATCTTAATACCAATAGACACCGATAAATTAGAGACTCGTAACATCACCAATCTTGGCGTTATATATCGCTTCTTTATCTCATTCATAGTTACATCACCAATCTTCAAAGAATGTCCAATTCTGGAATGTAGCATCATCCTCTTCTGATGTACAATACCGGCCATAAGCCCTTCTGTCAGAGCCGACTTAAGTCCTGTAAGACTCCAAAGTATCTTAGTCCTCGCGGAAACGTAGTGGGTTACAGGAGGGGCACTTTCATCGTATAGATTTATACTGGGGTCAGAGAGCTCTTTATGGGGGATGAACGGAACGATGGTAGGAAACCGCATAAAGACTTTCTCAGGGTAAGAGAAGGATTTTAGGAATGGGGAGGATTTTTGAGCATAATAATCATTTAGGCCATCGTTGAAGAAAAATTGGTAATTATTGTCGATTAAAAAGGGACGCCAATCCTTAACAATATGATTTGATTCAATGCAGATGAGTTCTGGCTTGTAGTTTTCCCAATTATTTCCGGCTAGTACCTCATATTCAAAACCCTCAACATCTACTTTCATAAAATCAATATATTCGACATTATTATACTCGAATATTTTTGCGAGTGTCGTTATCTCTAACACCTCATCTGTATACTTTTGCTTGAATGGTGAGTAATACTCATCGTCTAGATTTTTGATTGAATCCGCAAACGTTGACAAGCCATCAGCACCCTCGTAATTCCTAAATGTCGCGGTCGTCTCTGTGGCTCCTACCCCCTTACCAATATGCACATCTTCCGGTCGATCAGCTTCGAGTAGTTTTAATAGTTCTTGATTGGGTTCTATATTTATCCCGCGCCAACCCTTGTTGTAAAATAGCTTTGTTACGGAATCTAGAGTAGGATGATTAGCTCCAACATCCACATAAAAACCAGTTGGCTTATCATCAAAAAACGCGTTAATGATAATATCTTCGCGATTTTGCGCGTAAGAGACGGTGTATTTCATATCTATTAGTCTATCATTAATTTAAGCTTGGTAATGGCATCCCTCGATTGCATCTATAAAGAAGCCGGTAAACTACACTCGTGTTTTATGTCCAAAGACGTAATGGCCTAAGATAAAATAATTCCAGCAAGCACCGGCAGCAACTACTCCCGGTTTTACTATTTCAATTTTAGTACCATGCCCTACCAGCGCGCTTACTATCGACGAAGTAATCAAGAGATTGCTAAATGCCAATACTAGATAGAGCACTACTTGGGTTCTTAGACTAAACTTACTTGCCTCCGAGTGCTTAAAAACAACAGACTTGTTAAGGCTGAATCCGACTAAGAAGCTAACTAAGAATCCTAGTCCACTAGCATAACCAGCAGCCAGACCCAACAGGTGATAAGCTGCCAACGTCGTCGCGTAATCAATTATAAATAACATAGCACCGACCAGCAGATATGAAATCACGCGGCAGTGTTTTATCCAGTCAGCCTCACAAGGGGCGAGTAGTCTTTTCATTTATCGTCTTTGGTATATTATAGAGATAACTGGGAGAATACGTAACGCATAATGTACAAAAAACTTTCTATTGGCGTGGCAGTCCCCGCGTACAATGAAGAAAAGCTGATTGAGAAGACACTTACGACCATGCCGGGCTTTGTTGATCACATAGTTGTTATTAATGACTGTAGCTCAGATCGCACCCTTACGATTATCAGAAGACTGCAAAAAAACGATCCAAGAATAATTATTTTAGATAACCAAGTGAATGGGGGTATTGGCTATAGTCTCCAGAGGGGACTAAAGAAGGCTGCCGAGCTTGGCAGTGACCGAATTGCCGTCATGGCGGGTGACGCCCAAATGGATCCCAAACAGCTGGCACCAATGCTTAATGATATGACCCAGCGCAATTTGGATTTTATTAAAGCAAATCGTTTTATGCATTTTGAAGCACTCAAGAATATGCCAAAGTATCGCAAGGTCGGCAACATTATCGTTACAATATTAACGAAATTCGCAACCGGTTATTACAGCATTTTTGACACACAGAATGGCTATGTCGTTTACACGAAAGATTCCATAGAACGTATGCCTTGGCATCTTATTGGCCAACGGTATGAATTTGAAAATACCATCTTAATTGGTCTATCTATTATAAATGCTCGTATCGGTGATTTTCCCATGCCAGCGTTATATGGTGATGAAACGTCAACCATTAAGCTTTTTTCAACAACGATGCGAGTGCTCAAATCCTTATTTAAGGGCTTTTGGCAGAGAATGTACTACAAGTATATACTCTACGGATTTCATCCAATCGCATTGTTTTTATTAACAGGCCTACTATTATTGACCGCTGGTTTTACTGGTTCTATTTGGATCTTGGCTGAAAAAGTGTTTAATAACATCATGCCCACATCTGGTACGGTAATGCTGGCGGTCTTACCGATCATCGTCGGAGTACAGTTAGCATTGACAGCTTTAGTAATGGACGTAATTGAAGAAAAAAGGTTATAGCTATGCCAGAAATCGGCCAACAAGTGTTTATTGCCGACAGCGCTAAAGTCGAGGACGGTGTAGTCATTGGTGACAATGTAAAAATCTGGGACTATGCCCATATTCGCATGAACGCTAATATTGGTCATAATACGATCATTTCACGGAATGTTCAGATCGACACTGACGTTAAAATTGGCTCAGGCTGCAAAATTCAAAACGGAGTATCAGTATATACGGGCGTAACTATTGATGATGATGTTTTTGTCGGCCCATTCGCGGTTTTTACCAATGACTTGAGGCCTCGAGCATTTAATGCCGATTGGGAAATAACCCCAACCGTAATTCGTCGTGGAGCCTCAATAGGCGCGAATGCCACAATTGTTTGTGGCAACGAAATTGGAGAATACGCCATGATAGCTGCTGGAGCGGTTGTTACTAAACCGGTACAAGCATATCAATTAGTCGCTGGCGTACCAGCTAAGCACGTTGGATGGGTGAATAAGGCGGGTGACGTAATCTCCAGAGAGCTGGTCAGTCCAATGCCATCAAGTGACTAAGCAACCGCCTTGAGCGCTAAGGCTAAGGCGTCCCTCGCGGCTATGGGATCCACTAAATGTACTGCTTCGTAGCCTTGAATATGCGACATGAACGCCTTGAGCTCTACTGCCAGTGGTTCTTCAAAATTAACTTTAATAATGTCTTTTTCTGGTTCACCCATTTGTATTACGAAGTCTGAAAATCCTTCATTTTTGGTCTTTTTCATGTTGTGTCTATAAAGTTCTAGTTCCTGAGTAATGTAATTGCCCTCAACATAACCTTTTGAACCAGTCACGGCTATAGTGCGGATCTTGACAGGGGTCAGCCAATTTGCTTGCACAAATCCCGACGCATCACCGTAATCCATAAGAATTTCAGTTGAGTCAATTTTATTGGAGTGATGTGTTCGAGAGCCGTGGCTGTAAATCTTGATCGGCTGTTTACCAAGAAGAAAGCTTATAATATCTATATCGTGAACCGCCAAATCAATAATTACGTCTGTTTTGGGCTCCACAGTTGGGAAGCCTCCCACGCGCTTACATACTATTGAAGTAATCTTGCCAATTTTGCCAGTATCAAGTAGCTCTTTTAGGGTACGTATAACGGGGTTGTAATGCTCTATATGGCCTACAGTGAAAATGATTTTGTGTTTTTTCGCCAAAGCAATCAATACGTCAGCTTCCTGTACCGTGCTAGTTATCGGCTTTTCTAACAGACAATGAATTCCATGCTCCATGACATAACTCGCGACTTCCGCGTGAAACTGTGTTGGAACGACAACTGATACCGCGTCAGGCCTTATTTCATCAATCATTTTTTTATAATCGGTATAATGTATCGCCTTATATTCACGGGCTAAAGTTTCAGTATTTATATTAATATCCGCGAGTGCAACTAGTTCCGCTTCAGGCAATAGAAAGTAATTTCGCAAGTGATTACGACCCATATTGCCAGCACCGATAACGGCGACCCTCAGCTTATGAGACATGTTGAGCCAATTCTTGGATCGTGCGAATGATATAGTGTGCGTCTTCGGCGGTAACACGTGGGTGAACGGGTAATGAGACAACTTCTAACGCGGCCCTCTCCGCCTCAGGAAAATCACCTATTTTGTACCCAAAGGCTGCTATGTGGGCAAAACTATGAAGCGGCTTCGGATAATATATACCGGCGCCAATCTCATTCTCTCGTAACTTGGCGACAAATTGATCTCTTTTAAGAGCAAAGTCCTTGGTAATTCGTAAGGTATACTGGTGATATACATGGGTTCCTGAGTGGGAAACAATTGGGATCACTAGCCCAGGTATGTCCTTTAATCCTGTGTCGTATCTCTTGGCTGTTTGCTGTCGTAGTCTGTTAAATGCATCTACTTTTTTAAGTTGTTCTACGGCAATAGCGGCGTGCAAGTCGGACATGCGGTAGTTATAGCCTAAATCTACATACTGATACTGCGCAGACATACCGTGCTGACGGTACTGACGCATGCGTTCGGCATAGGTTTCGTCATTAGTAGTTACAATACCGCCCTCGCCACACATCATATTTTTGGTAGCGTAGAATGAAAAACATCCTAGATCACCCAGATTCCCGGTTTTCTGGCCTTTATACTCTGCACCTACAGACTGGCAGGCGTCTTCTATTATTGGTAGATTATGCTTTTGTGAGATAGCTCGTAATTTAGACATGTCCGCAACCTGTCCATACAACTGGACAGGGAGAATGGCTTTTGTCTTACTTGTTATGCTTGCTTCAATCTTATTGATATCAATATTGAACGTTTCAGGATCAATGTCTACAAGTATTGGTTTGGCTCCTAGCATTAATATGGGATTTATGGTTGCGATAAAACTAAAAGGAACAGTAATAACTTCGTCGCCCTCTCGCACACCGGCAGCGTACATGGCCGCATGGATCGCGGCAGTGCCGCTGTTAACAGCAACTGCGTATTTAGTACCACAATAAGCTGCAAAATCTTGTTCTAATTCAGCTACTTTCGGACCTTGAGCTATCATCCCAGAGTGCAGCACGGCTATGACCGCGCCTATTTCTTCTGGACCAATTTCTGGCGATGCAATATTAATCAAGGTATTTTTTCGGCTTTATACTAGTTACTATACAATCCTGGACCGTCTTACTCAAGCAAGCTTTGAAGGGCGACATTATTGCGAGCAAGACCACATGTCGTCATACTACTATTATAATGATCTTAAATAAAATACCACGCAGACAACACTTAGTCCTATTGTTCAGCACAATATTGGGCCTAATTATCATTTTAGCGATAGCTTTCACCCCGTTCAGATTACTATCTTTACTTGCGACGACCGCCTTATGGGCAGCATATTGGCCACTCCCTAAGCGAGCCAATTCCCTTTTATTTCGTTATATGTTGGCGTTCACCATGTTCACAGTTAGCTTACAATTATACGGCGCTGTAGCGTGGCTCCTAAATTTCAAACTAACAACTCCAGTGGTCGTAGTTGGACAATTAATTATATTAGCGGCAGCGTGGTACCTACTGCCGCATGAAAGACGCCGTAAGCCGAAGTTTATAAATAGTCATGACTACTATTCGCTTGCTATTACTGTGGTGACCTTGGCCATACTGTGCACAGGTACACTCGCGAGAGGCCCAGCTTTTGAGGGATTACTCAGATACATAACGTCTGGATTTGATAACGTAGCCCATCTTTCAATATCGCTAAGCTTGTATAAAGAACAAGGCTATATTTATGGCAGCGCCTCGTCAATTGAGTCTCGACTGCTTTCTAAGGATTTGGCTGGCTACCCTTTAGGTTGGCACTTAAACAATGCCGTGTGGTGGCGGACGCTACCGATAGACCTTAACCAAACCTCCACCAATCCTAAGCCTGCGCTTTATGTATACTTCGCGACGCTCATGTTTTGGTTTGGTATACTACTATTCTTTTTCTGTCGCGTCATGCTTCTACTCATAGACGGCTTATCCAATGGGCATGTAAACAATCATCTCGCTGGGATTGGGGCTTTCGCCTTCACCGGCTTTGCCTCTGCCGCTTTCATGTTCGGATTGTTAAGAGAGGGATTTGCTGACTTTATTCCGATACTTTCCTATTTCTTAGTGCTTATTGTATTCATAAGCTCAGGCCTGGACAATAATGAAGTCGTTGCCCCCGCAAAGCGAAACAGTGCACTTCTCATTAACGGATTATTGATAAGCGGTGGGGTCGCTTTCAGCTGGCTTCTAGCTGCTCCCGCAGCCTACATAAGCCTTTTATTAGCAGTTATCTTGCTTAGCGGCGGCCTTAAATCTTTTGCTAATGCTTTCTTTCGGCAAAATCTTACACTGATGTTATCCGAGCTAACGTTATTTATGTTGGGTTGCACGGAAGGATTTTTTCAAATCCTCTACAATATCAAACCAAACCATATTAACGAAGATGCTCAGATTGGATCCTTAAATCTCCTATTGCTCGCGCTGTCCATTATTGCCTCCCTATGCGTAACCAATAGATTAGCGCAGCGAGCGGCAGGCAAGTTTAAAGAAAATTTTTTGGTCGTCAGCAGCGGCAGTTTTGCACTATTTGGAATAATTTACTTGTACCAATCACTGACCGTGGGGAAAACTACCTATTACGGAACAAAGGTTGGGTTCATTACTTTATTGATTGTAATGGTATTTGGATCTAGCGTACTAATATATGCGATTCTCTCCGCGAAACGGATTAATGCGGCAGGATTCATACCATCCATATTTGTCTTCATCGCCGCCATTTCCATATTATTAGTTTCGACCAACGTTGACCCACAATATGTTAAATTCGCGTTTGGTGGAGTTCGCGATCTCGATCCTACAACGGCTCACCTCGTTGCTGGGCATCTGCATAATGGTGATTTTAAAAACGGGAATGCCCTTGTCATCAGGCAGCAAAACTTCCGAGAAGACATAGTGACAACACTGTTAATCCAAGATATCTCACGACGACATGATGTATGTACCGAGACAACCGTCCACGCGCTACTTAAGACATACGATCAGGCGCTCTTATATAAAGGTGTTCTCAGCTGCGCCCAAACAGAACACACGCCCTACTACGTCATAACATCTCGAGGCACCAACCCTATACTATTATCAAATCTTCAAAACATTCCAAATGTGATTGTTTTAAAAAGCAACTAGCGCTAATTTTCTAAGAGAGCGGTGATTTGATCCGCACTCAATTTCCAACTGAATTTTTGAGCCATCACGAGACCTCTCGCGATACATATCGTTCGCAAGGATTTATCTGTACATGCTCGGCTCATACCGTTTGCTATGCTCACAGGAAGCATAGCATCCACATAGATACCAGCGTCTCCCACAACTTCTGGAAGTGAAGAGTTATCTGCTACTACTACAGGAGTGCCGCAGGCCATCGCTTGCAGCGGGCTAAGGCCAAACCCTTCGTAAAGTGCAGGATGTACCAATGCGGTAGCTCCAGAAAACAAAGCTGGAAGGTCGTCATCTTTGACATAGCTATTTGCTTGAAGTATGGCCAATCCTTTTGATTGGAGCTCAGTAATAAGCTTGAAAACGTCTTCGTTGAGCCAGCCACCTCCACCTATTAAAACTAGGGCGTGCTCCTTCTGGATGCTTACCGGCAAAGATTGATAAGCACTCAGTAGATTTAGTAAATTCTTCCTAGGCTCAAAATTACCTACGTACAAAAAATACTTGTCACATATAAGCCCATAGCGGTGTTTTATGCGCTGTATCTCAACATCATCACGAGCATAAAATACTTCATGATCAACACCACAGCTTACGATCTCAACCTTGTTCGAGTCTAGCTGCAATAACTTTACGATGTCGGATTTGGAGGATTTGGAAAGTGTCAGCACGGTATCAGCTCGGTTAAGCCACACTGGTGCATATTTTAGTAAGTAAGCGAGGTTTTTGGGTGATACGGTGTTCGGATAAAGCAAGAAAGAAGCATCATGAAAATATGTTAACGAGCGTGAGCGGGCGAGAGGCCAATTTCTATAGTTCGGAAAGAGATAAACACCAGCACCAATGAATATATCAACCGGCGGCAGTAATCCCCACCTCAGCAATAAAGATAGTGCCCTAGCCGGTATTGGCAAAGTCACTATACTTGTATTTTGTATCTTGTGCCGAGCTACTAGATGGCGTTTGCCCAGCGGTAGCACAAGGATAACGTCCAAATGCTCATTCAATGATAAGGCACGTACTGTTTCAATCGTTAGGTGACCAATGCCGCTTATTTGCCGTTCTGCCAAGGCCATGGCATCAACGTATACTCTAGTCTTTTTCATTATCCGATACCGGCGCACTTATCCTGACTGCGATGGGTGGTGAAATAACATATGGCGTCCTCTCCTCTCGTACGACATTAAAGGTTTTTGCCTCTTCCCACCAATCGCTGACAACGGTACCGTCATGGTACACAATCGCAGGCTCTACGAAATGGAACCCCTCAGTAAATACATTTGGTACAGTCCACTCGATTGTGATTGTTTGATCTTTTCGAAGAAGGGGGATAGACTTCTTGCGGATCTGACTGTTAGTACCTAAAATCTGAACTCCGTTCGGCCCTTTAATAGAAAATCCAAATATAGGATTCTCAACGTCCTTATTTGCCCTTGCTGTTAGCTTGATGATTAGCTCGTTATCACTATCACTTAGTACTTCATTAGATAGATAAACACTATTGTAAGTAATCGCCTCATCACCCCATCGACTTAAGTTTTTAGTGGCAATAACTGTGTCTTTCTTGGCTTCATCACTAAACATGCGAGTGTAAGCGGTAGCTACTTTTGATGGCTTTCCACTAAGTACAACCTTACTTTTTTCGATCAAAATAGCCCTATCACAATATTCACGAACAGCAGTCATATCATGAGTCACAAAAATAACGGTTTTTTTGTCTTTCTTTAACTTCCTAAAGTAATCAAAACATTTCCGTTGAAAATCAGCATCTCCAACCGCCAACACTTCGTCTACTAATAGAATCTCGGCTTCGGCGCGTGTAGCCATCGAAAAAGCAAGCCGAACCTGCATCCCTGACGAATAATTTTTCAGTTTTTGATCCATAAATTTTTCAATTTCGGCGAATGCCACAATGTCTTCATACATACCCTCGACTTCCTTGCAGGAAAAGCCAAGCATTGCTCCGTTAAGATACACATTCTCACGACCGGTGAGTTCCGGATTGAAGCCGACACCAAGCTCAATGAATGGAACCAGCTTACCGGTAGTCTTGACCGAGCCTTTAGTCGGCTGATATATACCCGCTAAAATTTTAAGCATTGTGCTCTTACCACTACCATTACGACCGACAATGCCGAAAAATTCACCTTTTTTTATTTCAAACGAAATGTCATTGAGCGCGTGTTGTGTCTCTGAGCCCTTTAGGGGGGTTTTCTTAGTCGCGCTAGTAAATAGTGCTTTGATCGAATTAACATTCTCGTGCGGTAGAATAAAGTCTTTTGAGACATGTTCGACCTTTATAGCAGTATCTTCATTCATGGGTTTTATACCTCTTCCGCGAAAAATCTTGATCGTTTTCTAAAATAGGTTGAAGCCGTCACAACTATGATAAGCGTCAGGCCGAGTGGGATAGCCCATGGCCATATTGCCCCATGATATAGCTGGGCTATAGTTGCCGCCTGAGGAGTCACTAAGACGTGTCGCGCATCTTGTATGATCTGTGCCATTGGATTGAGTATTAATATTTTTGCAGCTTTTGGGTGTACATCGGCAATACGGCTAATAGGGTAAAGAATGGGTGTCGCATAAAAAGCTGCCTGCATAAAAACCTCCCATATGTAGGACACGTCACGGAACCGAACAAATAACGCGCTCAAGAAGAACGCAATCGCAATTGCAAGAACAAACAGTTCAATAATTAGCGGAATAAGCAGCAGCGCATGCCAGGTAAGCGGCACGTGTCCAAAAAACATAAATATCGCGATAACAATCCCGTTAAGTGCCAGGTTAATCAGAGCAGAAAAAGAACCTGATAAGATGATCACGTATTTCGGAAAATTAATTTTGCGCAGTAAATCTCCACGTCCAACGATTGCTTGAACGCTTCCGCCAGTAACTTCAGCGAAATAATTCCACAAAACTATACCAAGCAATAGGTATACGGGGTAGTGTGGCACGCCTTTGCCAACTGGCAAGAAGACTGTAAAGACAAGATAGAGAATTAAGAATAATAGCAGCGGCCTGAGAAGAGACCACAAATAACCAAGAGCTGAACCCTGATAACGCAACTTAAAATCAGTTTTGACCAGTTGTTTTAAAAGGATAATAGAGTAGCGATACTTTAATAGGTATTTATTCACGTTAATCTATTTTATCCGTTTATCTCACTGCTAGCAAATCACATGCGACTCCTGTAATCTTAAAGGATGAAAACCATCTTAATCACCGGAGCCAATGGCTTCGTAGGGCAGCACCTAGCAAAAGAGCTGGCCGACAACGGCTACACTGTTGTCGGCATTGGCGGGCAACAGGGAGCAACGGAACTATCATCGCATTTTTCAAGTTATGAAGTAGTTGACCTTAACGACGCCGACGCCGTACAAGCTATCGACTTCACAAGTATTGATGGCATCATTCACCTCGCGGGCCTAGCGGCTGTTGGCCCATCATTTGATAACCCCATGCTCTATATGAACGTCAACGTTGGCCTAGAAGTTAATCTATTTGAAGCAGCCATTAAACAGGATGCATCACCACGATTCCTGGTTATAAGCAGCGGTGCACTATACGACGCGACCTCGCCACTGCCGCTGAATGAAGGTTCCAATGTCATTCCTAGCTCACCATATGCAGTTAGTAAGATAGGTCAAGAGCAAATGGCCCAGTACTACACCGGACGAGGATTTGAATGCGTTATCGCTCGTCCCTTCAATCACATTGGGCCAGGCCAGGGTCCTGGATTTATCGTGCCTGATCTAGCGGAGCAACTTATCAAAGCAGAAAAAGGCAGCGCTGATAAAGTATTAGTTGGAAATCTTGACGCTGAGCGTGATTACACTGATGTTCGTGATATTGCCCGCGCCTATCGATTACTGATTGAGTCCGGCAAATCCGGTGAAATTTATAATATCTGTAGTGGTATCCCACGAAGTGGCCACGAAATTCTGAGCGCCTTACAGCAGGCCAGTGGCATAGAGGCGTCTGTGGAGCAAGACGCGGGTAAAATGCGGCCCGCCGATAGCCCCGTCATCTACGGCGCTCATCAGAAACTGGCGACTGACACTGGTTGGCAGCCTGAGATTACCTTTGAGCAAACCATGTCCGATGTGATTGCCGACTGGCGCGAGCGCTAATTAAAAAGTGGGTTTGAGTCTTCTTAAATAACTTCGCCGTCGAGCTTAAGGTCGTTTTTGACCATCAGCTTAACTAGGCTAGGGAAATCGACCTGGCGCTTCCATCCTAAAACCTTTTCGGCTTTTTCTGGGTTACCTAATAAGATATCAACTTCAGCGGGACGGAAGAATAGCGGATTAATTTTGAGCACCGTTTTACCGGAGCCAGCATCTGTACCAACCTCGTCGACACCTTCACCATTCCATTCCAACTTCATTCCAATTTCAGCGAAAGCTAGCTCACAAAATTCACGAATCGAGTGGGTTTCGCCAGTAGCCAGCACGTAGTCGCCAGGCTCATCTTGCTGGAGCATACGCCACATCCCTTCGACATAATCGCCGGCGTAACCCCAGTCACGCTTCGAATCAAGATTGCCGAGTTCGATATGATCCTGCTTGCCGAGCTTAATGCGGGCAACCGCATTTGTAATCTTGCGAGTTACGAACTCAAGGCCACGTCGATCGCCTTCATGATTAAACAGAATGCCGCAGCTAGCATGTATGCCGTAGCTTTCGCGGTAGTTCCTAGTGATCCAGTGACCGTAGAGCTTCGCGACACCATAGGGGCTTCGAGGATGGAACAGAGCCTCTTCATCATAGCCTTTACCAGGTCGGTTGTAGTCGAGACCACCGAACATTTCAGAAGTTGACGCTTGGTAGAAGCGCATGGTCTTCTCGCCGTCAATCAGGCGAATAGCTTCAAGCATGTTCAACACCCCTTTGCCGGTGACGTCAGATGTCAGCTGTGGATCTTTAAAAGAGTAGCCGACGTGGCTAATAGCACCAATATTGTAGACCTCGTCTGGCTTTGCGGTTTGAATTGCGCGGATCAATGAGCTTTGATCTGTTAAATCAGCCTCGATGAGCTTAATGTAAGGCTGTTCACGTTCCACGCGGACACGCTTAGGGTTCTGCTGGCCACGGATAATACCGTAAACTTCGTAACCCTTTTCGTGCAGTAGTTCTGCTAAATGATAGCCGTCTTGGCCTGTAATACCCGTAATAAGTGCGCTTTTTGCCATAGTGTACATAACTCCGTGCGTTACCCTTGTAATTCGTTACATAATTATAGCATTCCTGCTCTAAAAAGCGACTGGATCAATCCTTAGACCAAACCTTATACACAGCCCATGCTGCCAACATGGAATAGTTTACAATCTTACCTTTTGCAATCAATTCATCAATTTCACTAGCCGTAAACCAAAAAGTTTCAAATGCCTCTTCCTCGTCCATGATCTCGCTTCGAGCTACCAAGTTCTGACATGTAAAGATATGGCATTTGTCCTTGCGCCGTCGATTATCTGAGTAGAACCAGCCGATTGGAGCGAGCTCACCCCCTAGTCCAGCCTCTTCCGCTAGTTCTCGAGCCGCACCATCTGTTGGGCTTTCAGACGACTCCAAACCTCCGCCTGGAAATTGATAGAGCCATTCGTTGGGGGGATAACTATATTCTTTCTGAACTAGTATTTTACCGTTTTGGTTTATGGCAATTACGCAGGCGGCGTCCCGAACGGCGCCGAAGTGAATGTAGTCACTATACTTACCGTTAGGCAGTTCGACCTGATCTTCATACACGTTTAGTCGCTTGTGGGCCAATATTTGCCTGCTCGAAATTGTCTTCCATTCTTTCATACTGTAACTGTAGCATCTATCTATTTAATGCCCTTGGCTTTTAAGTCCGACACCGTTTACTATAATTACATGTCTAACATAATAATCGACGCTCGAGAACTGCGCACCAGCTCTGGTCGCTATGTGGAGCGACTAATCCATTATCTGCAGCAGCTTGAGTCAGATCATGAATTCACGATTTTGCTGAAGCCAGGGGACATGGCAGGGTGGTCGCCGAGTAATCCCAGGTTTATAAAAGTGGCGTGTCCGCACAAAGAGTTTACATTTGACGAACAAATTGGCTATTTGAACCAACTGAACAAAATACGAACTGAATATGGTGATCCTGGACAGACTTTGGTGCATTTCGCGTTTCCGCAGCAACCAGTGCTATACAAAGGTAAGTCAGTCACCACGATTCATGATCTGACGACACTGCGCTTCGCAAACCCAGATAAGCAACCCCTGGTGTTCAACCTCAAGCAGCAGGTTTACAAATATGTTGTGCGGCGTGCTGTACACAAAGCCAAGGCTGTTATCGCCATATCAGAATATACCCGTGACGATCTGCTCGACTTTGCCCGCATCGATCCGGCCAAAGTCACCGTGACGCTCGAAGCAGCTGATGTAATAAATACACCCGCTTCCCCTCTCAAAGACTTGCAAAATAAGCAATTTATTATGTACGTAGGTAGACCGACACCACACAAAAACTTAGAGCGTTTAATAGAGGCCTTTGCCCTGCTCCGCGCCCAGCACCCCGAATTAGTACTAGTGTTAGCTGGCAAAAAGGATGCTAATTATCAGCGAATTGAGGCCGCGACCCCAGAGCGCCTCCGTCCATACCTCCATTTCACCGATTTCGTCAGCGAGGGTCAACTGCGCTGGCTGTACGAGAACTGCGCCGCTTACGTCTTCCCTTCCTTATCTGAGGGTTTTGGCTTGCCGGGCCTAGAAGCCATGATGCACGGCGCGCCGGTTGTTAGCAGCAACGCCTCTTGCCTCCCGGAGATCTATGGTGACGCCGCCCATTATTTTGACCCCGTCGACGTCCCCGCCATGGCCGACGCCATCAACGAAGTTTTAACAGATGAAAAATTACGCAAAACATTAATAGCTAATGGCCACAAACAAGCCGCCACATACTCCTGGAAGCGCATGGCCGAACAAACCCTGGCCGTCTACGACAAAGCTCTCGAAGTATAATCGGCATTAAAAACGCAGCCTATTTATTAGCCGAGCTGGTGAGCTTTGGTAATTAAAGTCTGTAATTTCGCGTCATCGAAGACGCCTGAATATGGAACTGTCTCAATGCTCGTCGAGACGAGCAATTGGTCAACCGCACCCTCGTAATTTTGAATATTTTCAATAGTAATACCGCTAGCAACAGCTAGCTTTTGGTCACCAATCGCTTGCTTCATGGCGACAATCTTGGCAACACTGGGTGCCATGCCAGTTCCCTCGCCTGAGGTCGTGATAACATCAACATGCGGCGCCAGTGCTCGGGCTTCTAAGGCCGCCTTTTCAGGATCGTCCGTGTAGGTGGCCGTATATTTGAATGCTGTGCCCCCAAGCAGGCGAACTGCTGCTAAACCAGGGTATTGTTCACGGAGCATAGTAGTAGTCCCTAGATCATGCTTAGCATCATCAACCCAAAGACCGTCTGGCAGTCGGCTAATAACACCCTGCTGGCAGGCCGTCTCAAGTTGCGACAAGGCACGGGCCGATGACCCTGCCGCCAATATATTAACACCTACAAATTGGTCAGGGTGCGAAGTCTTAGCCATTTCAAATGCTGATAAGAGTGTGTTGGCGCTGCCGCTTACCCCGTGGTCAATCAAATAGACGCCATCCGCACCGTAAGCGAATGACTTATCAACCTGTTTGACCGCTGTATCCACATCCTTAATGTGCACAACCGGGTAAATTTCAACTGACATACTACTATTATAGTATAATAATTAGTTATTTGCAAGCCACTCTGTAGCGCCGATGAGCAACTTCTGGGCTCTTGGAAAGTTGTAGTCAATTGACTCCTGCCAATCGGCAACCAGAACATCAGCACCAGGTGATTGCGGGGACTGCACTAATCCAGCAAGATCACGGCCCGTGGAAACCACTTCCCATAGATATTCGGTGGCACCGTCAACAGTTATGGTCATGGAGCTCTGTACGACGTCAAGATCCATTTTATCTAACTTCTGGAGTTTGCGCAGCGCATGTGGCTGCAGTGCGGTGTCAGCCAAAGCGGCTGCCACAAGCGATAGCTTACCGTCAGCAGTCAAAGCTTCGGTAGACTTGGTATGCAGGCTCCGCAAATATTCGGTAATCGAGTCTTCAAACGCGGCGCCCTGCCCCATTATCTTTGGGATATCAATTGGTTCTGTAGTAGCCGTACGAGTAGCATCAGGGCGAGCAGCTTCGACAACTCCGAGCTGATTTGTTGCTGCCGTAAAAGTGGAGAGGAGTTCAAGATGAACCCCGACCACGTTCAGTCGGGACAGCAGCTCCGGCGCGACCGAGCCTGGCTCGGTTTGGATACGCGCTAGAGAATTGCTAAGAGTTTCGGTATCTTGCTGTTCAGCCCAGTGCTGTAAAACTGCTTCGGTAAAATGGATATCTTTAATCATACGTTCTTTCATGTTATACCTTATTCCGCTTAAAGGTACCAGATTTTGTTTTTTCAATCAGTGGTTTCGCGCGGCGATACTCACGGACAATGTTAGTTATCGGCGGCATATAGATCTCTGACACATTTTTGCCTGTTTTCTGGAAAGCATCATGTCGCATCGAGGTCACCATATCGCCGATGGTCTGCTCAAAGTCAAAATCTACTGATGAGTGAATGCCGGTTACGTGAGCATTGTGCTCCTTAACCGAAGTCGCAGCAGCGTCGTGAGCCTTGAAATATGCTTTAACTGGAATGGCAAATGAGCTTTGGTCGTGTATATCAGTTCGCAGTCCGTTTTCAAGCCGGTCTTGACTACTGACGAGCAGATTAACTTCAAGCGAGTTACGATATTCGCTAAATTTAGGGTTATCTTGCATATCACTGTAGGCATCACGAGCCTGCATGCCACTGATCGACCAGTCATCAAGCAGGATAATCTTGGTGTGGACAGGAGCCTCACTAATGTCCTTCATATCCGTTAAGATTCGGCTTGAGTACTGTTCCAATTCTTCATCAGAAAAGGTCGAAAGAATACTCTCGAAGAGGTGAACGTCGCTTTTACGCTTACCGCCACGTTCTGAAATTTTAGTAGGGATACATAGCTGAAGTGCTGGGTCGCTGTCAAGGTGCGCTTTCCAGAGTTCGGCCAGGCCAGCGGCGGCTTGTTGGTACTCTTTAGAGCCAATAAAAGTCAGATTCTCTCTAATACCTTTGGCTCGTTCAATGAGAGGCTGTGAGCTGTAGGGCAGCTCGGCGGCAGCAGTATCTAAAAATTCGGCCAGCTGTACTAGACCGTCGTGTTCGGTGAGTATCACTTTATTATCATACGGAGTAGGGTCGTCGTTCCACTTAGCGAGGCCAGATTTGATATAAGTGAACTGATTAGTGCGTGATTCGTCTGCTAATTGGTCGGCGAACTTTGGGGCTTCGGCAACGAAGTTTTGTGTCTCCAAAAGCTCAACTGTTTTACTTGCAGTTTCGAGGTTGATTGCCGACTGATATCCGGGTACGTCTTCGCTAATTTCGGGAGCCACGGGAGCTTGATTGGTTTGTTTGCTCCATTCGTACGTCTGTGCCGATTGTGCATACGTCGCCTCACCCCAACCACTGTACTGCGTAATCGGAGGCAATACTGTACTAGCCCAGCCCTTCATTTCACCCATTGGGGTTTGGGCGGCGAAAGCCTCGGCGGCTACGCTGGTGGTACTGTCTTTGTTTAACTTGAGCTGAGCAAATTTACCAGTAACATAATCTCCAAGTTTTTTCATCATTCCGAGTTTGGCATGCTCTTGGCTTATGACTTGTTCTCCACCGACATAGTCCACAGCCATATTAAAGGCGGTGTGGCCGAGCTGCAGGGCTGCTAGACTCGGCTTATCAGGGTTGGCTGGAGCCGCCTCAGTGTTCCACCACGGGCTTTTGGAGGCCTCATATGCTGATTGACCGGCTAATGGTTTAGTCCTATCAATTTGATCCATTTTAGGCTGAGCATTGTGGTCAAAAAGATTCATGCCGAAACCACTTGCTTGTGGGTTGGTATCTGGCTCCATAAACGGGTTTTGGGACTTGTTACTAAAATCAGGTACGCCTGTTATCAACTCTAGTGGCGCCTCGGATATTTTAGGTGAGCCAGCGTTATCATGCACATACGTTGGTTGAGGGGCTAGGAATTGAGGTGCAAGTTCTGATGAGGCAGGCATTGGGTGAGGCTTTTATTATTTTAGTGTTTATTTTTGTAGTTCTTACAATAATAGTAGCAAATATGTTGACTTTTGTCAATAAGGTTATGTTTATGTAATAATTGTTGGTTTGCTAGGCAGCAGGCTTGAGCACAATATGCCGCTCACGCCCCTCACCAGCCGAATCGCTAACTAGCCCATAGTCAGCAGCAAGTTGGTGCACAACCCGGCGATCAGCGGCGTTCATTGGCTCTAGGTTCATCAGTTCGCCACTAGTCTGCACTTGTTTCATCCAGGTTTCGGCAGTTTCGCGTAGTCGGTCAGCTCGTTGTTTTTTGTAGTCGGCGACATCTACGTTGACGCGGGTATATTGATAATTGTTGTTCTTGAGGGCGGTACTAGTCAGGTATTGCAGCGAGCGCATGTTGTCGCCGCGCTGCCCGATTAAGAAGCCATTTAAGTGTGTGCTGGGGACATTGAGCTGAATGACTTCACCGTCGCTAGTGGCCTCGACTTCAGTGTTGAGACCAAAGAATGACAGTAAGTCTTCTAGGTATTTTTTAGCGTACCTTATTGCATCCTCTACGGCGTCCTCAAGTGACTCGTGAACGTCGCTCATCGTTTCGCTTTCTTGGCGCCGCCTTTTTTAGCCGTGGCTTTCTTAGCTTTTGCTTTTTTGGGTTTCGATGATGCTACTGGGGGCATTGGATTGGTAGCGATTACCTCTGCTTCGGGGATGGCCGTCAGATCTTTTTTGGACTTTTTAACATTAGATCCGTCGCTTGCATCGGCTATGCCTTCCATCTCGTTCTCGTCGCGCTTGAGTACAATACTCTGCTGGATAAAGGCCACGACGCCGCCAACCAGCCAATACAGGCTCAGAGCCGAAGCTAGTTTGACGGTAAACAAGAAAATAAATACCGGTAGTAAGTAGCGGGTGCTGCCACCAACCGCGGCGTTGACCTCCGATTGATCGGCCTGCTTGCCGCTGCCTGCGTCTTTGAGGATGGCGCGCAGTGAGCGCTGGTCTTTGGTGGTTGGCATTAGTTGCTTGCTCTGGTAGAACTGGGCAATGGCGCTACCAAGGACGATTAACATGGCTGGGATGTAGACACCACCACTTGGGTTGATGGCGGCGCGCGACAGGTTAACAATCCCGAATAAGGTGTTATCAAACAGGTGGATGTTGTGAGCTAGCTGCTGCATCCAGGGCAGGTGCTGGATTGCTGGGTAACTGAAGCTGATGAGGGCGTGCGGGTTGTCGATGACTTTACGTAGGCCGCTGTACAAGCCAATCAAAATAATTAGCTGGACAACTAGTATTGGCAGTGTGCCGACGGGGTTAATCCCCCGCTCTTTATACAACTCCATGAGCATGGCTGACTCTTTGGAGCGGTTACCTTTAGTGGCGGCCTTAATACGCTTGATGTCGGGCTGTAGTCTGCGCATGGCTGATGCTTGGTGCAACTGCTTTTTGACTAGTGGCCACAGCAATAGTCGGACAATAATGGTAAATATAATTAGGCTCAGACCGAAATTATGGCCTGGCAAAATAGCGTAAATAAGCGCTAATAGGTTAAAGATTGGTTGGACGATGTAGGTAGTAAACATTATGTCTTCCTAGGTGGTTAGCGGTCTTGTTTGCTGTTCGTATTAGTACTAACTATAGCACGCTGCAACAGATCATGAACCCCCGCTTTGAGGCGCTGTGACTCCAGGCTAGCTAGCTGGTCGCTGTAGACAATAAACACTAGCTCGCTGCCAGCAAGTGGCGTCGTGTCAAATTCGCGAACTAATTCATAGATTCGGCGGCGGATACGGTTGCGAACGACGGCTGATTTGCTGACCTTTTTGCTAACGACCACGGCCACACGAAAGGGTCGACTACTTTTGCCAGGAACATACTTGAGGTTTATTAAGCTGCCACGCAGCGTCATTGCCCGTCGGTAGACGGAATCAACGCTATTGTGTCCACGAAAGCGGTTCTTTTGAGCGATCATCTGGCCCAGCCTCTCTTATAAATTCCTGTATTTTAGGACGAGAGCTTGGTGCGACCCTTGAGACGGCGGCGTGCGAGCACGTTACGACCGGCTTTGGTGGCCATGCGCTTAAAGAAGCCGTGCTCACGAGAGCGGCTGCGCTTTTTAGGCTGAAAGGTTCGTTTTGGCATTATGAATTCCTATTAATCTTATTAAATCTCAAAGATTGGCAACAATATCTAGATTACTATATCTGTAATGAGGCTTTTTGTAAAGAGTTAGCTAGGTGCTTATGTGTGAGATAAGAAGCGACTGTTGGCAGTGTTCCAGTGACTATACAACCAACCGGTTGCCCCTACCGACCTAAAGTAGGTGTCGTAGCCACAGTCAAAGCGCCAAATGTAGGTAGTACTGGTGCAGCGCTGAATCATGGCTTTACCAGAAGTATCCGTGTAACACATAACATCATGTTGATCGTAGCAATGGGCCGCGCCGGTCGAGTACGGTGCGCCGGTTAGTACAGCACCCAAGGTGTGCATGAGCTCGTGTGCCTCTTCGTAGTTCCAACAAGGGTGCCAGACAGTGGCGTAGTTTGGACCAATATTGTTATAGTTGGCCTGCCCTGGTTGTGGGTCAGTTGAGAATGTACCCCAGCCACAAGGAGAGCCCCCGTCGACTAATGTGAGATATTTGCGAGAAGCGGCCCCGTAGCCACGAGCTTTGAGCTGATTTGTGATGTTAACCACATCGCTAATATTGCCGGTAATAGGGATTGCCGGTAGCGACAAAACACAGGTCGAACTAGTGACATAGCGGACGTTACGCACCCCACCACTAGCGACACCACTATTGTGGAAGACGGCGTTAACGCGGCGAGCGATTGTTTCAAAGCCTGGTCGCACGTAGCTAACCCGATTACTGGCTCCAGAAGCGTAAGCGTAAATCATCTGTACACGATAGCCGTCGGTGCCAGTGCCAACACATGGCCAATTGACTGGCGTCACAACGCCAAGGCTATTGGCGCTACCCGTATCAGCGGCGCCAGTGGGCTGAATATCGGGAGCAATTGTCGTCGAGTCAGCGGCCAGTGGCTGATTCTTAGCGTCATTGCCGACCTGAGCAACTAGGTCAGAATCGACGTGTTTGTCACGTTCACGGACGTCAACCCCTTCTGGACCAGGGTCGGGGTGTGAGCAGATCTCGATTCCAGCGGCGTCAGCGGGGCTAACATCAATCGTCCCCTTACAGGGTCCCTTGGTGGCTTCTTTTTTGCCGTTGTATACAAGACCTCGCGCCAGGTTATCGGGCTCTTGAATACCCGGATCACTACCCGGTAGTGCCGCGCCAAAGGCGATAAAATAGGTACCTACCAGTGCGAAAAGTAGTATCGGCACAAGTTTGGAATAGCGACTAGCCTTAAATCGCTCCCATGATGATGGTTTCCGCCTCTTGGTTTGCTTGGTTGGTACTTTGCTTGCCATGGATTAAATCTGCTTTCACCCTTTGAAAACATTATAGTGGTTACGTTTAATGTGCACCTTTAGTGATAATCCGTCAAGTGGTCATCACACTTTTCCGCTCGTTGCACTTGCGGCGCCCACACAGTAGCGAGGCCCGACAGCAACAATTTTTGACAGCTAGTTAGCGTAAAATTGACAATATTTAGTCGCTTATTTAGGGTAGTTGTCCACCATAGTTAAGTTATTGTCCACAGATTAACAGATAGGCCGCCTTGTTGTGCATAAACTAACGGTTGGGCGGTTTATTGGCTCTACTTATGCCCTGCCCCAAAAAATAGGTGTGGAAAACTCAGGTGATGTCAGGTATATTGATGAGACGTAATAGATATGTGGAGCGGTATGCAAAAGGACAGTTTGTGGCAGGCGGTGCTCGGCGAGATAGAACTGACACTTTCACGTGGCAATTTTGTTACTTGGTTCAAATGCACCTGCCTACTCAAGCACGAGGGTGGCTTTGTCAGCATTGGCGTTCCCAATATCTTCATCAAACAACAGCTCGAGAAGAAATATAACGACCTCATCACCGAGACCTTGGTCAAAAACGGCGTGAGCGTTGATACCATCGAATACAAAATCTCTTCGTTGGCGGCCACTCCCCAGCGCGTCAGCCCCAGCGACGAGGAGCCAGTGCTTAGCCAGCAGCAAACAGCGTCCCCAACCAGCCAATTTGACCAGGCCACCAGTAATGGTGGGGGCAATCAATTCGGCCAAATTGCCCGCTCTGGCCAGAGCAATCAGCCCGGTAACAGCTTTACCCACTCCTACCGTCAGGGCATCAACGAGCGCTACACCTTTGACAACTTTGTGGTTGGCGGCAGCAACGAGCTAGCCTTCGCCGCCTGCCAAGCCATCAGCCAACAGCCGGGCACCAAGTACAACCCGTTGTTTTTGTACGGCGGCGTCGGAATTGGTAAAACTCACCTAATGCAGGCTGTTGGCAATTCTATTCAGGCCAACAACAAAAGTGCCAAGGTCTTGTATATATCGACAGAGCAGTTTGTGCAAGAGTTTGTCGACGCCCTGCGTTTTCGCAAAACCGCTGATTTTGCCAGCCATTACCGCACCGCCGATGTGCTGATTATCGATGACGTCCAGTTCATCGCGGGCAAAGAAAAAATGCAAGAAGAATTTTTTCACACTTTTAATGCCCTACATCAGGCTAATAAACAGATTATTATTAGCTCAGATAAGCCACCCAAGGATATTCCAACGCTTGAAGACCGCCTGCAATCACGCTTTGCTTGGGGTATGACGATTGATATGCAGATCCCTGACTTCGAAACTCGCTGCGCCATCGTCCAAACTAAAGCCAGCACGCACGAAATGACGCTACCCGTCGATGTTGTCGAGCATCTAGCCAATAACATCAAGAGCAACATCCGTGAACTCGAGGGCGCGCTTAACCAACTGCTAGCCTTTTGTGAAATGCGCGGCCTAGAACCAACCTTGGCTATCGCCACTAGCCTACTCAGTGTCAGCAAAGCCCGACCCAAACATTTAAGCGCCAAGCAGATCATCGAACGCACTGCCCGGCATTTTCAAATACCAATGGATGACATCCTCGGGCCAAAGCGCGATAAAGATATCGTCGTCCCCCGTCAGATCGCCATGTATATGCTACGCTCTGAGCTACACCTTAGCTTCCCCAAGATTGCCCGCGAGCTTGGCCGCAAAGACCACACCACAGCTATTCACTCCGTCGAAAAGATCGAAAAGGAATCACGCGTTGACGCCAGCATGCGCCTAGCTATTTCTGAGATTAAGGAACATTTATATGCGTAATAATCGTAAAAATATTGTACAAATATGGGGAAAAGCCGTGCACAAAATTTGTACAACCTGTGGTTTTAGCAGTGGTTTGTCCACGCAATTTTTGCGAGAGGCTCAGGGCACTGTTCATAAACCTAGTGAGAAAGCCCTCAGTTTCACACCGGTTGTGCCTGTGGTTATGCACCGTGTTTTAGCAATTTTTCAATCTGTTATCAGTCAACTTATGCCCACTATCCACACGACCTATAAAGAGAACGACAAATCTAAAATACTTAAATCACATTATTTATATACAGGAGGGTTTTAACCATGAAACTGCAAGTCACCCAAGAAAATCTTAACCGTGCTTTAAACGCTGTCGCTCGTGTAGCTAACACCCGAGGTACCCTACCCATACTGGCGAATGTGTTATTAAAAACCTCCAATAATCGTTTGAGTATTTCTGCAACCAACCTCGATATCGCTATCACCCACTTCACCGGAGCCAAAGTATCCGAAGAAGGTTCAATTACTGTCCCTGCTCGCTTGATGCAAGACTTTGTAGGTAGCTTACCTGACGGCGTCATTAACTTAGAACTAGAAGATAGTAAGTTGCACGTGACTACCGACCAATACAACTCTACCGTTAACGGTATTATGGCCGATGACTTCCCCGTTATGCCAGCTATTACTACTGGCAAGAGTTGGTCAATTGAAAGCGCCGTATTCAAAAAAGCCTTGCAGCAGGTAGTTTTTGCTGCTTCAAATGACGAAACTCGCCCCGTGTTGACGGCTGTCTTACTGCAAACTATCGACGGTGTACTATACATGGCAGCGACCGACAGTTACCGATTAGCCGAAAAGAAGCTAGCTAAGAATAGTAAGGATGTTCATCTACTGATTCCAGCCTCAGCTTTGCAAGATTTGTTGCGTGTGCTCGGTGATGGCGATGGTCCAGTCGAAGTCACTCACGATGATCAACAGGTATTATTTAAGGTTGGTGATATTGAACTGGTGACACGCTTAGTAGACGGTAAATATCCTGATTACCGCAAACTCATACCGTCTGCGTTTGATGTCCAAGCGACACTAAAACGAGCCGACCTAGTTAACGTCACGAAAGTTTCAAGTTTATTTGCTCGTGAGAGTGCCGGCAGTGTCACAATCGAGATTGACGAAACTAAACAACAACTGAGTATCCGTTCGGTTGCCTCGCAACTTGGTGAAAACACCGCCACCGCTGTAGCTAAGGTTACTGGTAGTGGCAGTATCACACTCAACTCACGATACTTGTTAGACGCCTTAAGTGCTTTGCCGGCTACCGAGTCAATCAGTTTTGGGTTTAACGGTAAGCTTGAGCCAACACTCCTTACCGATGCGAGTAATGGTGACTATCAGCACGTCATTATGCCGCTTAAAAGCTAATTGAAACGCAAACTAAATTATAACTAGTCTCGCGATTATTATTTGAGCTACCGTATACTTAAACCATGATCGCCGACCTGCGCTTGCAGCACTTCCGCTCCTATGATGACCAACTGTTCGAACTTGGATCTGGCGTTAATATTGTAGTTGGTCCAAACGCTAGCGGTAAAACAAATTTGTTAGAGGCGATACTAGTTTTAGCGCGAGGTAATTCTTATCGAGTAACCGATAACGAGCTGGTACAATTTGATGCTGACTGGGCACGACTAGACGCCAACCTAATCAGCGGCGTCTCTCGAACTGTTAAGTTCATGCCCCAGCAAAAACCAGCTAAAACCTACGAGCTAGCCGGTAAGGCCTATCAGCGCCTTACGCTTCAGCACAGTCTGCCGGTAGTACTATTTGAGCCCAATCACCTGCGATTACTGACTGGTTCGCCGGAGTCCCGGCGTAGCTACCTCGATGATATATTAGAGCAAACTCAGCCACAGTACGGCGCCATGCTGCGCCACTACAGACGGGCGTTAGCCCAGCGTAATGCCCTGCTCAAAACCGGGCGCTCCAAAGACCAGTTTTTTGTCTGGAATATTCGCCTCAGTGAACTTGGCGGCCACATTGTAGCCGCTCGAACCGGGCTTATCCAAACAATACGCCAGACAGTTGAACAACTGTACCGTGATATATCGCGCAGTACAACTGGAATCGAAATTTCATATGATACCAAGCTTAACCTCACCAATTACGAAAGTCAGCTACTGCATAACTTAGAGAGTGGTCTCGAAAAAGATATGCTGCGCGGCTTTACATCGGTTGGTCCGCACCGTGAAGATTTGCAAGTATTGTTTAATGGTCATCCGGCCAGCATGGCGGCTTCGCGCGGTGAGGCCCGGACGCTCGTTCTGGCGCTGAAAATCATTGAACTGCAACTCCTGGAGGCAACCCGCGGCGTGACCCCCCTACTGCTGCTCGACGACGTCTTCAGCGAGCTCGACGGTGCCCGGCGCCGGGCGCTGACCGAGCACCTCACCCGCTACCAAACATTTATAACAACCACCGACGCGGACGTTGTGATCCAGCACTTCACCGAGAGTTGCCACATTATCCCGCTGGGTAGCTAGCTAAAGCATTATTGAGGTAATCCTTCAGTGTAGTGATAGTTTTGAACGGCTTGCTGTACGTACTGAATGATATAGTCGGAGGGGTTGTAGCCTTCAGAGTGTATCCAAGCTAAGGCTGCCTGTTTGTCAACTTCGGTCGCTGAGGTTATGACAATAACTGATTGTGATCCGTGATCGGTGGCCTGAACTGAACTATCTATTTGATACGCGGCTGCCGGTCCAATAAAAGGCAGTAACGAAAACAGGCTAGTTTTTGTTGTTTTGGATGAAGGGTTAGAAGCTATCTGCAATGTAATCTGACTTTTATGATGTTTAGTTATTATTACGACCTCACTTGCCTGATATCCCGCAGCATAAGCCGCCACCAAATAGCTACCCGGTTTGAGCCGAACCCCTACACTCCCCGTGCCAATGATCCGCGCCTCTGTATCAGCGCTGGTTATGCTGAGTGTAGCGGCTGGGTTCGAGGCAACAACATTCAAAGTTCCGGTTATTCCTGATAAAGATACGGCCGCTATAAGCTGGTACGCGGCCACTACTAAAGCGATAATAATGGAAGCGTACAATAAGCGTTGAATAAACTGTATTTGTTTAGTTTGCGGGTTCATAGACTACTCCCAACTTATGTAAGTAATCGACTACATCATTGGGCAAGCCGCCAAGCTCAGTGCTTGCGAAGGCTGTTCCTGGCCCCAATATCACTCGAAAAATACCTTGGTTTTTATGCAGGATGGCTATCGACTGGTTACTGGTTGTATCTTGGGGCACAATTGAAGTTATCACCCACGCGTTGTTATCAAAATATGCCGTGTTGGTCAACGTGTAGTCCATGCCATAACTCGGGAGAGCAGTTTTGCTATTTGAGCTCGCTAAGCTTTGCGAAATCACCCCACTAAAGCCTACGGCTGGACGTAGCTGTACCGCATTGGCTCCACCGAGAACGCTAATTTTGAGGACATACCCACCAACTATAACTACAATCAAAATTACAACTAGCGCTGGTATATTGTGTACCTCGACTCTGTCGCCCTGGATAGTTATTTTCATGATGCGGTAGCACCCTTCCCGATGTAGCGCAGATATAAGTTACCACCATCGTTTTTAAATTGAGCCGGACCAACCTGATCTGGTTGTGGACGATTAGCACTGTGTGAACCAAAGGTGAAAATAGTGTCATTAACAATATGGTCTACTATTTCGACGTGACCAGAGTTTGGTTGGATTAAATCACCAGGTTTAAGGTCACTAAACTGCACTGGTTTTAGATTTGTGGTATCAGTGCGTTCAGAAGTAGTGTTATCTTTCAGATCAGCCCCGTAGACATCATAGATAGCAATATTAACGAGCCCACTACAGTCTAAAATACAACTAGGACCAACTGTCTGACATGTTTGGTGCCAAGCTGCTCCGCCCTGGTGACCCGCGGCACCCACTTCGAGATAGCTGACAGTATCGTAGACTTTCGCCGCGCATAATATCCGAGCGTTACCGACGGCTGTTTTGCACTCTGGACTCAAACCTCCACTGCTGGCTGGGCAGCCGCCACTCACGCCGGCAGTGCCAGCACCTGCCACCACCGCTCCCCCCGTATCCACAGTACTCTTAAAAACTAATTTAGTTGGGTCGACGTGATGGGTATTTTTTTCGCCGGGGCCCAGCACGACGCTGGCACGATTCGCATAATCCTTTTGGGTACTTGCCAGCGTATTGAGCAGGGAGTTAACGTAAGTAGTATGGTTGAACTGTAATACAGCACTCGGAGAATTTGAATCAGGACCCCACGCCCAAGCTTTGTCACCGGTAGTTTCATCGTAGTAAGCGATAGTGTGCATGACTTGAGCTGCTGTCGATGTGGGCTGGGTAACAATCTTACCAATCCGGTTCTGATTGCTCTGGGTAAGGCTGATCGCATTGGCCTCTACTCCAGCATCAAATGACATAAATGATTGCACTCCACTGGCATTGGTTCGGCCGTCAACAAGGTCAGGTCGACTGAGTAGTCCCGTGTTCCAGATATTGTAGGCGCCACTATTGGCTATATTACCACCCTCAGCATAGGTCCAAGCAACGAGTGCCAGCACATGCTCTTGAGTAACAGCATTAGCCTCCGGTACATTTAGTCTTTTAGCTACGTCTTTCAAAATGTTTGTAACGTAATTTTCTAAATAATACGGTGGCTGCTCACCGCTAGTCCAGGTTGAGCCCGCCACCCCGTTAACTGTCGTTGCGGTATCAGTACCATTATTCCCGCCACTACATACATCACCCTCGTCAATATTAAAGTAAGGGATCCCAGGGGTTCCAGTGTGGAACACGTCGTGCTGAGCCTGGCTCAAAGCCGAAGCACTAGAAACAAATATTTGGCTAATAATTACCATAATAAGTAGCGATTTCTGAAATTTAGGATAGCGCATTACGGGCCATTACCACTGCTGGATGAATTACTTGCGGCAGCGGTACTAGCATTGCTCGTGCCCGAAGAAACAAAACCTAATTCGGCACATGACTGGTCATCCCCTTCATCACAGGCTACGGCTTTCATCGTCTGGGTGTCAAATATCATGAATCTAATGCTGAGCCATGCGGAGTCACTGTCAGCACACTCACTACTCATATTGTTGTACTCGT
This sequence comes from Saccharimonadales bacterium (SeqCode), assembly GCA_038230395.1. Lineage (GTDB taxonomy): Bacteria > Patescibacteriota > Saccharimonadia > Saccharimonadales > UBA4665 > JBDSWU01. The sequence continues at coordinate 53,594 of JBBRNI010000007.1, forward strand.
CGCTGTAGTAGTTGGTATTGTGATTGGGGTTACTCGCGCTATCAACCATAACGTTCCAGACATTTACGGAGGGGTCTTGAGTTGAAGGTGTGCTCGTAAGATTCGCGCCGTAACACTTTGAGGCGCGAGAGATGTACTTGGCAGCTCGGTCAGCGTTTTCTTGGCTGCCCTTGCCGTCTAAGATGGTAGAAGCATTGTTGGCATTGGCGAAGGGGTCTGAGGTGGCGGCGTTCTCCATTTCATCGGCGCTAAAGCCATAGGTCGGAACCCCGTAGTCATACGATTCAGAGAAAGTATCGGCCGAGGCTTTTTGAGAAAGCAATGTGCTGAAGAGGCCACCATAAGTCTGAGCGGACAGCAATGAACTTAAAGTGGAGCCTATACTGTTAGATCGCAAAGTTCCCGATCTATCAATCAGACTAGCAACAACGCTACCCTGGTTGGACGGACTAAAGGTTCTTTCGAAGAAACTCTCGGATTTAAGCTGATTTTGGTAGGCTATTTTGTTTTGAGTACTTAATTCCGCGGCCTTTTTGGGAGGTAGTTTAGAACCGGCCCTTGCGATGGTGTCGGCGTTACCAAATAACACTGTGCCGTAGCCTATATCATCACTTAATGCTTTGCCATGATCGGCGATGCTTACGGCGTGCCCACTAAGCCAGTGAGCGATAGAGTCTATTATTTGTGGTCCGAAATATGCTCCGACGATGAGTCCAGCTGCCGCGGTAAGTGGTCCACCCAAAAAGCTTACGGCAATTAAAACTATTTGACCGCCGGTGCTGCAAACGGGAGTCAAAATTTCATTAACCGGTGTTTCGTTTAGGAAGTGAAACGGCGTGACGCTGCCGTTGATATTTTTGAGTGTTTCGCTGACTTTTGTTTTATCATATGGCTGACCAGTTTCGGCTTTGAAAGTCTCACTCTGTGAGAAGCCATTCAGCCGATACGCGTAGTTCCTGATTTGTATTGGGTTAGTATCCTGGCCGGTCCGGATCTGAGAGCCACTACTTTGCAACTCTGCCGCTAGACGCATGAGCGGTTCATTGACTTGGGCCTCTTTGATGCTGGAGGCTTTGGCGTCTAAGCCTCTCGCCACGCATGCAAGCCCTGCCAGGGCCGCCCCCCCGATCGTGACTTTGCCGGTTAGACTCCCAGCAAATTTACCTATTGCCCCCGGCTCAGTATTGGTTATTGCCGTATCGGTTGTTTGGCCTTCTGCTACTACACCATCAGCCGCAGCTTTGGCTTGTTGGGCGGTTGCGTTCTTTTCTGCTTGTGCTTGATTCTCTTGTGGGGTTTTAGTCTGTGAATTATCTGATTGGGCTGTATTTGTAAACTCTTCTGTATTGCCTAGATTGGTCTTATCTGCGACTTCTTGAGTGTTTGCCTGTTCTTCAGCTGCCTGTTGTTCACGTGCTGATTTTTTGGCTCGTATCGCCTTGTCAGCGGCCGCGATAATCTTAGCGTCAATTCTGCGGAACGGATGAAGTGTCAAACCGAATCGTTTACCAGTGACGCGGGAATCGATTTCGGCTGCCAGCCTCGACGAACCGGTCTCTGTTAGGACGACTCTGATGATGCCTCTCGTCTCGACCACGCCTTTACGGTAGCCCATGTCTCTAGGGTCTAGGTAGAGACTCTCCTTTCCCGGGAATGAAGATAGGGTGCCTTTTTTGAGCTCAACTCCATTAAATTTTTGGCGAACTATATCCTTGAGCTCCGCCTCGGTTTTGCCTTTGTATGGCCCATCATCAGTATTTATCCTCAGTCCTTCGAATGCACCAGTCCGAGGATTATACGATGATTCATAGCCCGCTGCCGTGAGCTTAGCACCAATTCTGTCGGCAAATTTATTACCGAATAGCCCGAGGTTATTGCGATAGACAGCTTGCTTCTTGTAGTTACGAATCGTTTTAAATATCTTGCCAGTCCGGTCGTCACTTTGGTTGTTGTTTGTGGTGAGATGAATACGGCTCATCAGTTCAGCGTAATGCAATATTTGGAGTGGTCCAGAGACAATAGTAAATCCAAAAAAACTACCACCAATGACAGCACCAATGGTGACACCAGCTATAGATGATTTTTTGCGGCGGGCACTGCCAAAGAATGTATCCTTTAGACTGTGGACAGCGCTTACGGCATCTATAGGATTAAATTTGGAGCCAAGTGCCTCGGCGGCTCCAAGTCCGGCCGCGCCAACGGCCGCTGCCCCTGCCGCTGCCCCAACTGCACCCCCTGGTGCTGACCCGTCACTCGATTTATCACCATCTCGATTAAAAAAGCCGCCGCGCTTCGCCGGACTTGCCGTACCGGCGCGATCTTTTGTTGCGCCGTTGGCTGCCTCGCGGTCATAAGCACCCTCTTGCTCCGGGTTGATGCCAGTTATACGGCGTAATTCATCGTCGCTGGCGGGGGTATGGCCGACGGATTGTCCTTCGGTTTCGGGGTCGTATACTGCGTTTGGCATGTCTTGGTTTTACCTAAATTCACTTGGTGGCATGATCTGCCGAAACTCTCACGTTATAGGGTCATTATACCTTATTTGGCAAGCTTTTGGAGTGTCAAAGTGCTGCGGTTAGCCGAAGGGTTATAAGCTACCGGGTGACAGCCGGTTACTGAGGTCAATCGTGCCCTGCGGCTGGTCAAAATTACCCCCGCGTCCAGCGTCGCGGTCATTCATGGCCTGGACCTGCGCAGGATTAGTGGTAATGAGCCCAGTTTCGGTTGGGCTGGCCACGACTTGGATATGCACATGGTTTTGCCCGGCAAAGAATAAGCCCTGCCCGACTGGGAACTGACTGAGGCGTTTCTTCTCTTCGGATGTTAGCTTAAAGACACCACTGAGTACGTCGACAGCTGATGAGGATTGCTTGAGTAAGAACTGCATTGAGGCGTTGGCGACGATCGCTCGGCCCATTCTGGAGCCCATAAAGTCTTCGACGTCCTGGGTAATAGTGGTGATGCCAAGGTTGTATTTGCGCGCACGCTTGGCCAAGCTAAATAAGAAGTTGGCTGAGTCTTCGTACTTCATGAGTTGCCACGCTTCATCGACGATCAGGATACGCTTGCGCAGGTCAGTTTTAGTCTTATTCCAAATAAAGTTAAGCACGATGTACATAGCAACTGGTCGCAGCTCGTCTTCGAGGTCACGGATGTTAAACACAACCAGCGGGTTGTCGATGTTGATGTTGCTTTGCTGGCTAAAAATACCGGCGAAGGTGCCCGAGGTGTACTTACGCAATCGCTGCGCTAGCTGTGGTCCGCTGCCTCCCATGTGCAAGAGTGTGTCGTACAGATCATTAATGGTTGGTGGAATGCCAGTGTGCGTCAGCGGGTCGTTGGTGATGCCGGCTTTGGCGTAGGTTTCGATGAGCGCGGCGTCAAGATCAGCTTCTTCTGATGGAGCTAGCGCCGGCATCATAGCCCCACCGTTAGCTTGCATTTGGGCCTGAGCGCCGCCCATCATTAAACGCAATAATCCGTGCAGAGTAATGAGGTTAGAGCGCAGCGCGTTATCGGCTTCTTCGCTATCAACAACCTTCGGTAGATCAAATGGATTGATGCGGGTTGCTGAGTTGAGGCTGAGGCGCACGTAAGCGCCACCAACGGCTTCACACATTCGCTGGTATTCGTTTTCGGGGTCGATTATAAATATCTCGATGCCAAACATCATGCTACGAAGCGCTTCAAGCTTAACAGTAAATGACTTACCGGCACCAGACTTAGCAAATACTACCGAGTTACCGTTTTCTAGTGAGAACCTGTCAAATATAACTAGGCCTGAGTTGTGCATATTGATACCGTACAAGATGCCGTTTTCTTGGGTTAAATCGGCTGAGGTAAACGGAAAGCTAGTGCTGAGCGCACCGGTGCTCATGTTACGGCGGATCTGTAATTGGTCGGACATTTGGGGCACAGTGCTGTTAAGCCCCTGCTCTTGCTGCGAAGTAGCCGGCTTGCTGTAGACCAGTTGTTGGCCGAGCATTGATTCAATTTTGTGGCTGACAAACTCGAGTTCGTCGAGCGAACCACCATAAATAGTAAAATACAGCCCAAAACGGAAGAAGCGCTCTTCACCCACTTGCAGCTTATCGCGCATTTCCTCAGCGTCAATAATGGCGGCTTGCTTGCCTGGGTCACGGACGCGGCCTTTTTCGCCGTCAATCTGGATGCCCGCCTCTAGCTGCGTAACTTTTTTGCGCAAGTTTTCGAGCACCACTTGGCTTTCTACTGGGTAAATATACATGGATAAGTCGAGCACTTCATCGACGTTGACTAAGCCACTGAGCCATCCGGTGTAAATCTGACGGGGGTAGCCGTAAACATAGTAACTACGAGCATACCGGGTACCAAGCTGAAAGTGTGTACCAGAGAATTCGATCGAGCTGGGAGCAATAAAGTCACGGAGCGCGGTAACACCCTTTTGGAAGGCGGCCTGAACCTCGGCTTGCTCGCGGGCTTGCTGCTGCTGGGCGATGGCTACGGGGTCTAGCTGCTGCTTACGTGCCATTATTGAAGCTCTCGTTGTAAATGGGCTTGCGGCGCAGTGCCCTGGCCTTTGGTGATAATGTCGGCCGTCAAGTTATCGAAGTTCTTGAGTTCTTGACGGGTAGCGGTGTCAGGATTGTAAGTGTCGTAGTACAGCTCAATGAGTTCTTGGGTATCGAGTGGCAGGCCCTGAATACTGCACTGCTGCAAACCACCAAGTACGGACTGAACACGATTACGCAGCTCTGTTTTGGCGTGCTCTAAGTCGGCTTCGTTAATAACTACATGGGCTTCTTTGGACTTAAATATACTGCCGACACCACTCAAAAAGTTTTTACTTTGGCTCAGAGCTTTCGTGACATCCGTAACTGGGAAGAATGGAATAACCACGTAAAAACGCTTGTCCATAATGTTTGTCTGCTCACTAAGGGCGTCAATGTAACCAATGTAGTCCTCCATAAGTAGTGCCAGTAGCATGTTGTCATGCTCAGTTCGGATCTTGTCTAATTTTTCTATGTACGGTTGAAGATCGACCTTGCTAGAACGCATAAAGATCTGGATTGGGAAGTATAGTGAGTTCAAAAAGCCCTGGTAGCTATATTCAACTGCCTCTTGTTCTTGCCCGCTCATCAAATCAAAGTTAATGCTTTTGACCATCACGACTGACCGATATGATCCATCATTCATAATCACGATACCATCACGAATTTCGGCGATTTGGAGGGTGTTTTGCGTGCTATTTGGGTTGGTCAGTGGTGCCGCTACCGTACTGCCACTGGCTGCGCTACCGCCGACCTGAGCGGCGGCTTGAGCGGGATATACCTGTGCGGGCTGAGCAGCCGCAGACTGTGCAGCTGGCTGCGCGTATTGTGGCTGCGCTACGGTTGTTGGATAGACTGTTGGAGCTGCCACTGGTTGTTGTGCCTGGTAAGCTGCTGCAGTGGCAGCATCAACACTATTGTCGTACCGAGGTAAGCCAGCTGGCGCGATTGGCTGCGGGGCTGGCAATGCTGGGCCATCGTTACCAATAGGGTACGAGGGCATAGCCGCTTGTCCGGCTACGGCTGCATTATTCTGCGGTGCTGTTGGATTCATATAGTAACGTTGCCCACCCTTTAGTTTGCGCTGCCTGCTAGCATGGAGCTGCTAGCGCAGTGATATAACAACTTCCCCGTCCGCACCTTTGTTGCGCTTGGATTTTTGCGCTTCTTTAGCAGATTCCCTAGCCAACGTCGCGATGCTCAAGTCGTTGTTACGTGCCAGAGATAGTATAGCAGTATCGACCGGTTCTGGGCTAGGCGTAGCTGGTACGTAAACTGGCTGCGGCAGTGGCGCCGAAGCAGCCACGGGCGTACGACTATTTGGTTGGCTACCAAGTGGCTGCAACGTATGCAAATGAGAGTTAGTGGTGTGCTCATTAGCTTCATCGGTTCTAACTTTTGCTAAAAATGCCTCTTCACTGAGATCAGTTGTGGCGGGGGCTAGAACTAGCTGGGGCTGGCTCGGAGCGGCGCCAGGAGTAATAACGCTTGGGCCAGTAAACACTGCCTGATCGGCTAGTAAAGCGACTGGCTGCGGGTTCTGATTTAGGAACCAGTAATCGGCTGGCGCTGTTGGTGGCGCAGGTGACGGTGCCTGTGCCTGCGGTGGTGCTACGGTAGTGTTCATTTGCTGAATCAGCTGTTGATGATGTGCTAGCGCCGAAGCCTCGATCATATGTTCAAACTGCTGGGCAATCGGGTTACTGCGTTCATCCATAATGTCGTCCGCCGCCTGAACATCATAGTTTGGGACTTCCCGGGGCAGACTATTAATATCAACTAATCTGTCAGAAGCCTCTTCTATGCTACCAGGGTTGGCGTACAGGTTAATATTAACGTTCTTGACTGCCCAGCCGCGGCTATCAATAGTGTTGGCCAGCGCCGATAAGCGACTCTTAACTTCATTCTGCGAGAGGCCATTAGTCAGGTTACGCTCAATCTTCTTAGGCACCGTAATCGTTACCAATTCCTTAACACCACTCTGATCCCAGATACGTTTACGAGGCTTGAACAAAAACCTAATCTTGGCCAGGGCCCAGACCTCAGTTGGCTGATCTCTACCAAAAGGAAACGCGAAGAATCCGGTGAACAAAGCCGGTGGCAAAAAGACAATCATCAAAAATGCCACATGCTTACTGAGCAGCAAAAAGTTGATGTAAAGCAAAAACGCCGAGATCAAGGCGAAGATAAACTGCCGCAGCGACAAAGGACCAATAATGTGGTCCTCTGCCTCGATGTCTTGAATCATTTTGTATGTTGCCATGGCTACTATTACCTTTCCCTAAGACTTAGGGTCGACTCCCTGGAGGTATATTGAACCTGTCGTCACCCGGTGTAATTAGGCCACCGCCTGACCCTGGTTGAGAAGTGCCAGATGCTGGACCTCCACGCGGTGCACCAGGAGCAGTTTCAGCGTACTGCTGCCCGGACGCCGTTACAGCTTGACGACCCTCCCCTCCCATGATTCCTCGAACAGTACTAACCAAACCACCAGCGGCTTTCTGAACTTCAACAGGCGCGCTACTAATACCGAAGCCACCGCCTTGAGGTCCCGACCCATCACCACCATGTCCGTCACCAGCCTCAGGTGGTCTGACCTGGACACCTGTTTGGCGCTGATCAGGGTCGACAACGGTAGCAACGCGCTCGATGATACTTCGTGCCTCCTCAACTTGGCCACGAGTCTTACCCTTAAATCGCCCCTCGGTAATTACATGATCAGCACTTGCCGCAGGAGCCGTCTTTTTTAGCTCAGAAAGTGTACTAGACATATCAACATAATCGGTAGTCATATCCTTGTAGGACTTTTCATCTTGTTTGCCAGCGCCGTAAGTGTCAATTCGGCGGCCCCACTCGTTGGCGTAAGCAACACCATCGCGCTCCCAGCCCCACTGGCCCGTGGTTTTGTTTTGCTTGAAGGCGGAGTGTTTACCCGACAGACTATCACCCTGGTGCTTAAAGGTAACGCCCTTCATAAGTGCGCTACCTTCGTCACCACTAAAGCCGTTTTCAGTTAAGATATCGCCATACTGACTTTCAATCCGTTCCATCTTCTTACCTTCAAAGCCAGTTTTCTTCCACTCGTAATACATAGCTTCTTGCATGTATGACTTGTTTCCGCCCCAGAGCGACATGGCTTTATTGTGTGCCTCTTGACCCTGAGTCTTGTCTTTATAGACTGCACTTGCTCCGGCTACGGCATGTCCATTCTCCATGTCCATTCGCCTGTACCATCCTCCTGCTCCGCCGTTCCCGGTTGCATCCCATGCAATTAAGGTGTCACGAACGTTGGTATCGTCACCGGTAGCGATTTGATCAGCCATTAACGAAGCGCCAGCTTTGTTATACCGAGCCCGGCGAGCTTGTAAGTTACCGACACCAATTGCTGATCCGAGCCGACGTTTGGCCCACGAATTACCTGGTTTTTTGAGTCCACTGTAGGCCCGCTCTTGGCGGGTTGTCAGAGCATCATTCATCTTAAATTTAGCTTGGTTTCGCAAGCTGTTCTGGTCGTTAGGATTGCCCTTAATACCTTCAATACCGCGCTTACCGCCCGTCGATATAATTTCATGCAAGCGTCCAAGGATCCCACCAGCTAGTTTGAAAGCGAACGGTATCAAGAACAATGGAACAAATAAGGCAACTATTCCGATCAGCGCCTTCAAGGGTCCACCAAATCCAGAAGAGTTAGTGATGGTAATTGCAAAAATGTTACCTAGGGCAAACAAGAGAGCCATAATTGGGTAAACAAGTAGGGTTTTAAGTAGCAAATCCCACCATTTTCTAAAATATTGCTCAGTGTTTGGCAGACAATATAGAGCGAATGCGATAGGCGATGTTAACACTAAGAGTAATATTAAGCCCTCTCTAAATATTACTACCGCCAAGATCGCCACAATAATTAGTAACGCTGGTAGTAAGATGAATAAAAGAAATGCCGGGAGTAGCCCAGATAATAAACTTCCTCCCGCAACCACTGCGGCGCCCCCCGCAGCACTAGCCTCCGCAGCAGCTGCAGTAGCCGCCGCAGCCGCCCCTGCAGCTGCAGTAGCACCAGTAGCCGTAACTCCCGCCCAGAGAGAAGCAACGGTAGCAGTAAGGCCAATACCTGCTGCCCCATCGCCGACTCTAATGCCCTCTTTACCAACACTAAACGGCGTCAGTAATAAGCTTTGAATGCCGCCGCCAATAATGTTAGTAACGTCTACCGCTAAAGCTACTAGATAGTATGAGATATTTATGAGAACTGCGGCTGCCAACAGTCTTGGTAGTATTTTCTTGGCTGAATACGCGTCAATCAGGCCGCCCCCAATTGATTGCCCAAAAACAATAACCAATAAGGCAATGACCAAAAAGATATCACCTATAATCCGGAAGCTTGACCAAACTTTATAATTTGGTTGATTAGTGTCAAGAGGCAAAGGATTTGTTTTCAGTAGTGGCTGTATAACATAAGCGTAAATACCGTCTATCGAGTGAGTCATGATGTCGATGATTGGGCAAACAATCCAAGATAGGACACCAGCGGTTTTGTCGCAAGTGGCTATGTCTTTTTGTGGCTTGGTTGCCGCGTCTGGAGTAGTGCCAGTGCCGATGGTAGCATCGCGGGTAACAGCGTTGCCTTTGAGGTCTCCGTTGGCGACCTTTCCGGCTACGACCGTAACATCGCCCCCGACATCTGCCGTGCTCTGATAGGCTGGATAGGAGCATCGTGCGGCGACGTGATACACGCCAGCTGGGATTTGCCCTGAGTCATAATGACCTTTATTGTCAAGTAGAACCTGGCCGTTTGAAATCAGAACATTAGTTTTTTTGTTAGTTATCTCAACCGAAGTGCCAGTTGGGCAAATCCCCACATCGCCACCAGCGATAACCGGTGATTTGAGGATGCCAGAAATTGAGCCTGTCGTTGCCTTTGCGCCTTTGCCAACAGTGTTGATCGCTACAGATAGATCTTTCCTGCAAGTTGTCAGATTACTGGCGCTTCCCGTAGCGCGACCAGATACAGTTACATTGAAGACGGTTCTGGAGAGTGCGGCCGAATCGCCGGTATCACAGCCCGAGTTCGCCCCCGTGAGGAATATATTACCTGACTCCCAGGTGTTCCCACTGGTGTGCACCAAATCAAAATTATCAAGTTTCCCACCGTTGTCGACCTGCTGTATACGTTTGGCAGAAACGGTCTCATCTGCGGCAGTCACGCCGTTAGGCAGGCTGAGTGTGACGATGAGCGACCCACAGTTCTCTGATATGCAAACATTTTCCATCTGGTTGTCTAAGAGCTGGACGCTACTCGCACTAGCATTTGTCTGAAAATAAGGTAGCAGAGGCGCCGCAATGCTAGTAAGCATTACTAAGCAAAGGGTCCACCATTTTTTGCCTGATTGTATCTTGTACATATCTCTTGTCTACCTTTTTGTGTGGAACGGCTGACTTGCAGTTAGCGATGTGCCGCTAAGTCTGCTTGCCACTAGCTGTCTCATTCATCTTAATATACCACATTACACAATATGAAAGCAGGCTGTACCGTACTAGATATTGCCAAACTGACGGTAAGCTACTATAGTTATAAAAAATGCGTGCAATAAAATACAAACTACTAGCATTAATTATCGCAATCAGCATAGGGGCCGTGGGCTTTGGTGTTGGCTCGGCGTCGGCAGTAACAATAGTTGATAAGAATAGAAATCCTATTGTTTCCGGGCATCATTATTGCGGTGATATTAGGGCTGATCGTGTTGCTGTCGAGACATCTATAGACATAGGTTGTCGAGGGGCGGGCAACCCAATTATAGATATGATGTTCGCAGTTGTTCGACTGCTATCTAATGGTGTAGGGCTGGTAATTATAGGTTCAATAATTGTCGGTGGTATTCAGTATACCATGTCAGCCGGTGACCCACAGGCGGCAGCGAAGGCTACTGGGCGAATCCGAGCTACTGTAATTGCCTTAGGCCTTTACATTTTTGCCTATCCGCTGCTTAACTATGTAATACCTTCAGGATTTTTTAAATAATGTATACCGCACTACTCACCTATTTCGCAGCCCCAGCGGATGCTTGCAAAACCAGCGGCCTACTGGGATTTCCGCATTGGTATGAATATATTGCTAAGCCACCGGCTTGCCAGCCAGCGTTTACTAGCTTAAGTGATGTATGGTTAATAGGCGCAGCGATCCTCGAAATATTGCTCCGCGTCGCCGCGATTGCCGCAATTATTTACATTATTTATGGCGGTGTTACCTATGTTACAAGTCAAGGTGAGCCAGATAAAACACAAAAAGCTAAGATGACGATTATAAATGCTCTGGCTGGACTTGTTGTTGCTATCTCGTCCACGGCCATCGTCGCATATATAGCTGGAAGGATACATTGATGCTACCCTACGCCGCATTATTACTGAGCCGTCTAGCGGCTGCAGACTCGGCAGTTCAAGCCGACTGTAGTTTAGGTGCCGGTGGTACCAGGTGCGACACAGGATTATTGCATGTTGGTGCTGGCACAACCCAAGTGCAGCAAATCCTTAGCATTGCCTTTGGTATCATTGCTGCCCTGGCGGTGATGATGATTGTGATCGCGGGCTTCCGATTTATTATTGGCCAAGGCTCGGCACAGGAAACCGCCAAAGCTCGAAACACTATAATTTACGCACTTGCCGGGCTGGTAGTCTCATTAATGGCCGAAGCGATCGTCGCGCTTGTGCTTGGGAAGGCATAGAACTTAATGGTAAGACTATTACGAACATCCATGCTCATCATATTCCTAGCTATTGGGCTAGGTCTGTCAGCAGTGTTTATTAAACCGCTAAGTCCGCCGGCTTCCGCAGTAGATATCTTTCACCGATGTACTAGCTCGGTCGATGCCACTGCCCCAAACAGCGCGTCTTGCGGCGATTGTGCCAGCCCTGTCGGTAAAACAACCGACTACTGTAGAGAAGTCGCCGCCCAAAATGGCGCCAACCCAGTCGTCAAGATTATAAAGACGGTTATCAATGTTATTTCCTATATTGGTGGCGCTGCATCGATCATAGCCTTAATAGTAAGCTCCCTCAGGCTCATTCTATCAAACGGTGATGCTAGCTCTGTGACAAATGCTCGCAACGGTATTCTGTACTCCCTTATTGGTATCGGGGTCATAGTATTAGCGCAAGCGATTGTTGTATTTGTGTTAGACAAGGTAAAATAGGCTCATATGAATAAAATCACACGTAACATCACACTTGGACTTTTTGGTATTTTGCTCGGTCTTGGTAGTATTAGTTTTCTAAATTCAGCTAGTGCTAGTGCAGCTAGCCTGCCGGTAAATACTGTGGCGGCGGCCGCTGCTGTTGACCCAGCCACGGGTTGCCCGGTTGGCTATACCGCCAGCAAATGCGATGCCTGTAAGGGTTTGGCTCAGGTAGATGCAAGCCAAGATTGTGCCACAAATGGTTCAGGCGTAAGCGGTATCATTAAGGGGATCGTTAGTATCTTAAGTTATATTGTAGGTGTTGCCGCGGTTTTTATGGTAATTTTAGCTGGCTTCAAGTATGTGACTTCCTCTGGCGACTCTGGGCGTATTAGCTCAGCTAAAAGCACGCTGGTTTACGCCCTAGTTGGGCTGGCTATCGCTGCCCTGGCCCAGATATTGGTACATTTTGTGCTTTCGAATGCAATCAATTCTTCAGCCCCTTGTCCTTACACCATAACCAACTCAAAGGGTGTCGTAATTACTAACCTTACAGCGGGTGATTCCCTTTGTAAGAAACCCTAGCTTGGCCGTAATTAGTTCAAGACCTTTGCAACATCTCCCGAGGAGTTCTGCACTGTATTCCCAAGTGTAACCGTTCGTCGTTGTAGTAAGCAAGGTACGACAGTACCTTGCTTTGAAGTTCACGAGCTATTGGACTAGTGCTACCAGTGCATTCTTCTTGGATTGTTCGGTTAAAGCGC
>JBBRNI010000008.1:0-39410 GCA_038230395.1 Saccharimonadales bacterium (SeqCode)
AAAGTTAGAATATACTTGCCAAAGTTCTTACGCAAGCATGAGCAACTTCAAAAGCCTACATTTTAGGGAAGACTTTTTAAGCGCAAGCAACTTGGCGGGCCGTAGAGTCGGATTTCCGAACTAGCTATGTGTAAATGACTGTCTGTGGCCTCGCAGGTCTGGAAGTATAACATTAAAATTTAGGCTTCAGCACGTCGAATATATAGCGATACTTTTCGTGGGCTTCAGCAGCTTCGGGGGAGTTATCACCTGAATCCTGGCCCTGGTTTAGCCAGCAAAGGCGACTGAGTGCATGAGAATCGTTGAATAATTTAATTTTACTAGCTTCTACTTTTGGTAAGCTCATAGATTCAGATAGGCTTTTTACAAATGAAACTGCTAGTAGTCTACCGTGATGAGCCCAGCCTCCCGCAAAACCAACATGCACACCATTCGCACTAGCGCTGGCACCCTTATGTAGTGCATTCTTAGATAGCCAAGCTAATCTTTCCATGGGCTCAATGTCAGTTGGATTACCTCGAGAGCGCTGCTCATAAGCTCGACTGGCTGCCTTCAGTAGAAAAGTTTCGAAAGGCTGAGGCTGAGTCATTGAACCGATCTGTGCAACGGTCAATATCTCATCTCCGGTTGGCGGCAAAGCCACTACGATGCCAATTAAATCACGGTTAATGATAGGGTCTGGTAAACTGCTGTCAGCTGCTCTGATGCTTGAAAATGTGTCGAGACTTTCTTCGAGGGCCTGTTCGACCATTCGGACATTTATAGTGCCGTATAGGATGTTATAGTTTGCTGCCATATGCTGTACTTTAATACTAAAATTACTATATAACAAATGAAGCTCAATCTGGGCTTCTTTAAGCATTAACAATTTGGAGTGCCACAGCTTTCTAGGTCTGGAACTATTTCGTTTTACGAAACATAGTTTTGCCACAATTTGAACAACCACCTGTTTGGTAAGGAATTTCAAATAAATCTGTTCGATCTTCCCAATGCATGATATGGTTAATCCCATTTTTGCCGCGACACCATCTGTTGGTAGGCTTGGTGGATCTAAATGTTACGACCGGTTCACTAGGGTCGTGCTTAAAGTCACGCTTCTCAACAGCGCTGGCTCGCCAATTGCTATCATTTTCTTTTAGTCTCGTGTCACTGTTTTATGGTGCTAGGGGTGAAAGTCTATCGCAGGCAACGGTTTTAATGTGAAAGAGCCTTGCTCAGATCAGAATCGAACGTTAGTACACCGTTTTTACCGCCCGAAGCCCATAGCAGACAATCTGTGTAATCAAGTCTGGGGTGTTGTTCATATAGTTCCAGTGCTCTCAGGCTGGTATCGGCCACTGTGATTTATGGCGTGGCGATCAGGGCCACTAGAGCTGCAGCGATGTTGTTTCGAGTCATTGTGTATGCATGAAACTCTAACACGAAACATAACTCAACCAGGATGGCGTCCAAAATGTATAACTCATTTTGACCACTACGCTGTATTTCGGCAATGGCCTGAGTTGCCAGCTTTTGATCGTCCCCAGTGATAACCCGGACAAGTACATTGGTATCTATATACCTCACGTCGCTTTGGAAGCTCGTTTAGTTGCGCTACTACGAACTGCCTGTTTAAGTTCTGCCTCTGTCAGAGGTCGCTTTACGCTGTGTTTACCCCAAAACTGCTGCATGGCTTCACTCAAATCTGCTTGAGGTGACAGGATTATTTTACCGTCGTGTAAGTCTGCCGGTAATACGCGATTCTGCGCTAACTTCAGAACCTTGACGTATTCGTTAGGCAGGGTGATCTGATTTTTACTAGTTATAGTAACACTTTTTGTATTCATGTAAGGAGTATATGTTCTCCTTACATCATAGTTAAGGGGGTCGGCTAAGCAAAAAGCCTCATTGATAGGAGGCTTTTAAACATAAGCAACTTGGCGGGCCTTAGCATCAGAGGTCTGGAACTATTTTGCTAATCTGAGAGCGGATCATATAGCCGCAGCTTTGGAACCTTCTTAAAATCGTCAGTGTTGTGTGTCCATAAGACTAAGTCGTTCACGAGGGCGGTGGCAGCGATGATGGCATCTGGGAGTTTGATGGCCATTGACTGCCTTAGTTCTATTACTTTTCTCGTAACTTCCTTGTCAAAGATATGGTTCTTCATGGTCGCAAATAATGCTTCAAAGTACTGTGCATCCTCTGAATCAGCAAATCTAAAGCCCAACACTTCTGCAACGATAATATTACAGGTGTCTAGCGATGAATTACGTAACACTTCTAAGGCTGTGTGATCCAACTGACCATTACGCAAGTAGATCACTAGATTTGTGTCGAGCAGGATCATGCTGCTGGATTTTCTCTTCGATCATCCCAGGTTCGCTGCTCGCGCTGCCAGGCTGCTGGGTCAGAAATACTGTTGAGAGGACCGTGCCTTTTGCCGTGCTCGAGCAGGGCATCTAGGGCCAGACGTTGCTTGACCAGCGGCTCCTCGACGTCAACAATATCACCTAGTTTCAGTTTATTATCGTCAATATAGTGTTTTGGTACGCGAATAGCGTAGGAGTTGCCGGTTTTAGTGATAATGCCTTGTACCATATAGCCTATTGTACTCACGCGTACTTACATTGTCAATAGCTTTACCACTTCGAAATTGATCATAGTGCTTTTTGAAATGAAAAAGCCTCCGTTTTAAAGGAGGCTTCTAAACATAAGCAACTTGGCGGGACATAGAGTCGGATTTCCGAACTATCTACGTGTGATTGATGTAAATAGGATTTGCAGGTCTGGAACTACTTTCAGACTAATCTCGAGGAGGGAAGTTCTCTAATCCCCATTCGAGCTGAGCTATGACATCGCTTGCGTCAAGCTGAGTAATCTCACCGTACTCACCACTGCCATGATCGTACGATTCGAGGTCTGTTACTCGTGCCCATTCATCTCCACCAGCATATTCAACATAATAATCATGCAGTAAGGAACCATTGTTTCTACTAACTTTTACATTTATAGGCGTCTGCCAATGGTTGCGCCCTTGATCATCTGTCCAGGCTAGTGGGATGTCTTTGTCGACTTGCATCATATCGTCCGGACTAGCTGGTCTATCATATTCTAAAGTTATTTTTTTACCATTCAGTTCTGCTACTTCTGCAGAAACTTTCAACATAGCTACCTGTGCGTATAGGGCGGGTTCTATATGAGCCGTACCAGCAGCAATTGCTGTCTCTAGATAATTAGCTGCTTGACTATACATTTCAATTTTTGTTTGCGTATTTGCTTCTGGATTGTGTGTTTGTTTTTCTGACATGTGTGCATATTAGCATAAGCTTGATGAAATGTCAACTTACGGACATAGAAAAGCCTCCATTTTAAAGGAGGCTTTTAAGCATAAGCAACTTGGCGGGCCCGACCGGACTTGAACCGGCGATCTCCTCCGTGACAGGGAGGCGTGATAACCACTTCACTACGAGCCCATAGCGTACAGTTATGAAACTAACAGGGGTAATCATACCAACTCAGACGATAAAAAGCAACATAGCATATGTGTTCCTCTGGAACAGAGCTGTGGACGTAAGCATTATTGACAAATAAATACAAATGTAGTACAATACAAATATGCAAGAAAAGTATTCTACTAATTCTATTTTGCCCGCAACCGGCAAAAAATCAGAGCGTCCTAGTGTTGTCCGTCGTAACCTCGTCCGTGCGGCTTTTGTAGCTGCTGCACTGACAGGAGGCGCAATAGCTGAAACTGGCACAGCCTTTGCCGACGCATCAACACAGCCAACAGCCAACAGCGATGTATCGGCTAGCCCAGCCGCGTCCACTACAGCGAGTGCTAGCCCCGAGGCTAATAGCTCAGCAAGCGCCGCACCGACCCCAACCGCAATTGAAACTGTAGCCCCAAAGGTAACTCCAAGCGCTACACCCTTAGCAACCCCAACACCTGAGCAAGGCTTTGCTAATGATAGCTGCAATGTATTGCCACTGCCTGTAGGTTGCAAAAGCCCTGCTGGTCCTATACATATTCTAAAGACTCCAATTGTTGCGCCATCTCCATCAGTTACACCTTATGAGCATCTTAATAGTCCAGAGCTGCCCCTCACCGGTGCGCCAATTGGTGCTGAACTCGCCTTGGGGCTTGGGTTGGTCGCAGCTGGCGCTCTTAGTCTTCAAGCTGGTCGCTCCAAGCAGTAAGTTTGCTATAATGCTGACTGATCTTTCATGGTCTAGTGCCACCTTAGCTCAGTTGGTAGAGCGACGCACTCGTAACGCGTAGGTCGCCAGTTCGATCCTGGCAGGTGGCTCCATTCGGATCTTAAACATATTCGCGGGTATCGTATAGTGGCTAATATGTAACCTTCCCAAGGTTGAGAGGAGAGTTCGATTCTCTCTACCCGCACCATTTACTGTACAATAAAGACTAATAACTATGGCTATTCCTAAGAAGTATTTACATGATCATCTGGTATTGTTGCTCCTGAGTGTCAACGGCTTTTTGGCGCTCCTGACTGCGATACTGATGGTGGTTCGGCTGAGCACAAGCCACAGTAATGGCTACATTGTGCAATACCGTTCAACAATTGGTATCAATGATTTCAAGACCGGTAGCCTGATTGATTTATTAAGTTTTATAGCCTTCGCCGCTCTAGTAGTCGGTGTGCACACCACGCTTAGCGTGCGGGCTTATGGCATACACCGCCAGGTAGCAATCGCAATTTTGGCGCTTGGTACGCTGTTACTCGTGCTGGGTATGATTATTAGTAACGCCTTGCTCGTACTGCGTTAAACGCATGACTGACCTCGAGATTCCCTACGAAAAAGACAGAAAAGGGCATTATCGATTCTTTGAAATTTTGCCGGGCTCACTGAGCTGGACCCTGTTATTCTTGCCAGTAGCCCTGAGCTACGTCAATGTCACCATCAAAAATACTACTATTAATGTGGCGGTATTTTTCGTGCTGCTGTATCTGTTAATTTATTTTGTACGATCAGTCGGCTACACGCTCCGGGCACTGGGGGGTTATCGAGCCATGAAGCACCAGCTGAAGCTGGACTGGCCAGGACTACTAGCCGACTTAGAAGCTGGCTCAGTGGCTAAAACAACCATCGAACGTCCGCAGTGGCACTTTGATAACCTAGCGCGAGTACAAAGCTTTGCCGACCCAATCAGACCCAGTGAGGTATTACACGCCGTCATGATCGCTACGGTAAATGAGACACGGGAAGTGTTAGAGCCGACAATCCAAGCAGTTATTAGTTCTGAGTACGACTGCAAGCGAGTGATTTTAGTGTTCGCCTATGAGGGACGCGCTGGTAAACCGACACGTGAGCGCGTAGCTGAACTCATAGATGTGTACAAAGATAATTTTTATGACGCCTTAGCCTTTGAGCACCCGGCGAATATACCCGGTGAGATCATAGGTAAGGGTGGAAACGTGACTTTTGCTGGAAGGGGTCTGCAGACCTATCTTGAAAAGCGCAAGATTAACCCGGCAACGGTGCTAGTAACAACACTGGACGCTGATAATCGACCTGACAAGCGCTATTTGCCAGCCCTCAGCTATATCTTTTGCGCGGCGCCCAACCGTCTCCAAGCTTCGTACCAGCCTTTGCCGATGTTCACTAACAACATTTGGGACGCTCCGACGCTTATGCGGGTGATAGCCACCGGCAACAACTTATTCTATTTGGTTGGTACCCAGCGCGCTCATATCGCCCGTAATTTCTCGGCGCACGCTCAACCAATGCAAGCCCTGATTGACATGGACTTTTGGAGTGTGCGGACAATTGTTGAGGATGGGCACCATTTTTGGCGATCATACTTCCATTTTGATGGTGACTACCGAGTGTACCCGATGAGTATACCGGTGTATCAAGACGCCGTGCTGGCTGATGGCTATTTGCGGACGATGCGCGCCCAATTTGTGCAGCTCCGGCGCTGGACTTACGGCGCTTCTGACATCGCCTATGTGGCGAATATGGCGTTCTTTCGCAAAAATACAGTTAACAAGTTTGATATCACTACCAAGTTTCTGCGGCTGCTCGAAGGGCATGTTAGTTGGGCAACGGGCAGCATCATAGTGCTTGGTGCTTCACGAATTCCGCCATTATTACACCCCGAAAACATCGGTGCCATTCAGTTGCCGGGTATTGTCAGTAATGTCCAAACGGCAGGTATTATAGGTTTACTCGCTTCAGTTTATGTTTGTTTGCTGACGCTGCCACCACGACCAGCTCGTTACCGGCGTCACCGCTCTGTGCTGATGGTGCTGCAGTGGGCACTGGCGCCGGTCAGTGGCATTGGTTTTGGCTCGCTAGCAGCTTTCAACTCGCAAACTCGCTTGATGTTTAAGCGTTACTTATCAAAGTTTGATGTCACCGAAAAAGCTACCGTTAACGCCAAAGGCATAACAACTAGCTCTGAAGCTGACCCGGTTAAAGCTATAGATGATACCATAGCTTCATGATTATTATTACGGGCGCCAGCGACGGATTAGGGCTACAGCTAGCAAAGGTTTTTGACGAAGCTGGTAAGCGGGTAATTAACGTCTCCCGGCGTGTTAGCCCGTATGCAACTGACAACATCTTAGTTGACCTATCAGATGAAGCTGCGGTCTGTAGTGCTGTAAAAGCTATATTAGTCATTGGTGAGCCGATAGAAGCATTGGTGAACTGCGCCGGCGTGTTGAGCTATGAGTCTATTAACAGCGTGAGTGCAGCGGAATTTGATCGTGTATTCGCTGTGAATGTCAGAGCTCCTATCTTACTTGTTTCTGGTTTAGCTGATCGACTTCGTAGTGATGCCAGCGATATTATTAACGTCGCTTCTACAGTTGGTCTCAAAGCCTACCCGGATCAGGCGGCATATGGCAGTTCAAAGTGGGCGATGCGTGGCTTTAGCCAAAACTTACAGGTTGAACTAAAAGATACGAACCGTGTTATCAGCTTCTGTATTGGCGGATTTAAGTCAGATATTGCCGCTAAAATAACTGGTGAACCTCTAGCTGACCCTGAAAATTGGATGGATCCCGAGGACATTGCTATTTTTATGAAACAGATTTTAGACTTGCCAAAGAACATGGAAGTCAGCGAGATTGTCATTAATCGTAAACAATCCAAATAAACTATGCTTCTATTTAGCGGGGTGGAAGGCCTGATAGTGGCTGCTTGCGGCGCTGTCAAAGCGGTTCAAGGCCACCTGTACCACGCTGGTAACAGTGGTGGAAGCTATAACACCGTCGGTAATCTCTGTAGCTAACTTCTGAATGATAGTGTCGGCCAGAGCATTAGCGTCACTGAGAGCCGTTTTACGGTGCTGCAAACTGCGATGCAGGCTGATGAACAGCTTGTCGCGGTTAAACGGCTGGAGGCGCTTATTAGCGCCTGTGACGAGCCACTGTGAAGCGTAATCGGCTGTTTCGAGAGTAGTGAAGACGTGGCCTTGGCTGCAAGCCCGGCGACGCCAGACCCGATTGAGCTTTTTTTGTAGGCGAGAGTTGCTAACCTGTGTTTCTGACTGACAATGTATACAAACCATAGCTACATAGTGTCATAGCGCTGTTTAAATTGCTAGTGGATAACGCTGCTTAAGTGGGGGATAAGATTATATAAAAAATACCCCAGATCGGTGTGATCTGGGGTATTTTGCGACGGTGCCGCTTGGCTAATTACTTAGCCGGTGAGGTCGAAGGTCGCAATCTGCGAATTCGGTTATTGGGTGTTGAAGAAACTAGTTCTTCGTAAAATAGCTGGAATGCGTCTAAAGCGTTTACTTTATTAATACTCCGTGCCTCGTTTAACTGAGCAATTCTACCAGCTAGAAACATGCCAGTCAATACTTTAGTAGTTTATGCTAATGCTTATAACAGGGGTCAAATAGCCTTGTATTCGCGGTTCTGCGGATCACATAGCAAACCCCTTTAAAATATCTCTCGTAACAGGTATAATCGATGAGTCCCATCAGGGGCGATTAGCTCATTTGGCTAGAGCGCCACATTGACGTTGTGGAGGTGATAGGTTCGAATCCTATATCGCCCACCAAGGCAAAAGTCTATCTTGTTAGGCGCTTACCTTGGTTGAAAGGCCGATGCAATTGGCCGTAGTAAAGTGATATCACCCACTAGACTAAAACTACCTCTCTAACAGGGGTAGTTTTTGTTTGTGACGACAGGGTTTAGCCAAACCATACCCCAAGTTGATTGTATCCTAAGGCGCATAGCAACGTCATGCGTGGTGTCACTTCGGATTAGTTATCCCCATAGGGGATAGTAGGAATTACAGCATAAATAGGCTAGCCATATAATACTAACCTTGCTATAGTAATCAGTCGAGGCGAAGTTTTGTCGAGAATGTTTTACCCCGTCCGTAGTGAGATACGTATGGCAAAACAGATAGAAACGTTCGAATGACATGCGAGATCATTCGAACGTTTTTTGATTATAGGAATATCCGGTGTATTATAGAGGGGAGTAGTGATCAGGACTGAGGCACGGGAAGTGAAGTAAATCTGCGAGATTACTGCACAAACCCCGTGTCTTTTATTATTTGAAAGAAGTTACTATCTATTTTAAGGGAGTTACCATGGCCGACCAAACTAACCCAAATGACCCAAATGACCAGTTGCATGCTATGCGGCACTCCTTGGCGCATATTATGGCAACTGCCATCCAAAAGCTCTGGCCAGAGACTAAATTTGGTGTTGGACCAGTGGTCGAAAACGGCTTTTACTATGATGTTGATATTAATGACAGGGGTGACGCCAAAATATCGGAAGAGGACTTCGCTAAGATAGAGGCGGAGATGCAAGCGGTTATCGCTAACAACCTGCCATTTGAGCGCTCGGAGTTGCCAATTGACGAGGCGATTGTGTGGGCCCAGGAGCACGCGCAGCCTTATAAAGAAGAGTTACTGAACGACCTAAAGCGTGCTGGCACCACTGTTGCTAAGGACCTAAATGCTGATGAGCTTGGGACAATCGCATCCGCTGATGGTGCTACGCAGGTCGAGAACGTCTCGTTCTATAGGGACGGCGACTTCGTGGACCTGTGCCGGGGGCCTCATGTAGAATCAACTGGTAAGGTCGGTGCCTTTAAGCTGATGCGAGTGGGTGGTGTCTACTGGCGTGGTAAAGATAATAACCCACAGATGCAGCGTATTACGGGTGCAGCTTTTGCTACTCCAAAGGAGTTGCGAGTGTATTTGGACATGCTCGAAGAAGCCAAAAAGCGTGATCACCGTAAGCTAGGGCAGGAGCTTGATCTGTTTGTTTTCTCGGATATGGTGGGATCTGGCCTACCGTTGTTTACCCCACGCGGCACTATTATCCGCGACGAGTTGTCAAACTTTACTAACAATATGCGAGCTCAGTATGGTTTTCAGAAGGTCTGGACGCCACACATTACCAAACATGATTTGTATGAGAAGAGTGGCCATTGGGCCAAGTTTGGCGATGAGCTGTTCCTGGTAGCTAGCCAGGAGACGAGTGACAAGATGGTCATGAAACCTATGAACTGTCCACACCACACCCGTATATATGAATCACAACCTCGTTCGTATCGTGATATGCCGGTGCGCTACATGGAGACTACCACTATCTACCGTGATGAGAAGGCAGGTGAGCTGGGCGGACTGAGCCGCGTGCGAGCCGTTACCCAAGATGACAGCCACGTCTTTTGCCGTCAGGATCAGATTGAGACAGAGATAAACAATCTGTTGGCCTGCGCCAATGAATTGTATGAGACAGTTGGTATGAAGCTGCGGGTACGCCTGAGTTACCGCGACGAGTCTGATGGTTACCTTGGACCGCAGGAACTATGGAATGCTGCCCAGACTCAGCTCAAGAATGCGGTGATTGCCAACAGGTTGGATTACTTTGAGCAAGAGGGCGAAGCGGCTTTTTATGGTCCCAAGATCGACTTTATGGCGACTGATGCCATAGGCCGAGAGCACCAGGTTGCCACCGTGCAGCTTGATTTTGTGCAACCTGAACGCTTCGGTCTTGACTACACAGCCGAAGATGGCAGTAAGCAGACACCAGTGATGATCCACTGCGCGTTACTGGGCTCCATCGAGCGCTTTATGAGTGTCTATATCGAGCACACGGCTGGTAAATTCCCGGTATGGACGGCGCCAGAACAGATTCGACTGATTAGTGTTAATCAGGAGCCCGAAACTGTCGCCTTTGCTGACGCCGTATCAAAACAAGCTTGGGACTTAGGGCTTCGACTGACTGTCGATAACTCCAACGAATCGGTTGGTAAGAAAATTCGAGCATCAGAGCTCATGAAAATACCGTACACGATTGTTGTTGGTGATAAAGAAATTGACAGTGGTCAGGTCATGCCACGCATCCGCAAAGATATGGCCGTGCAGGATGAGGCGCATGCCATTGGTATAGAAGAGTTCTTGAAGACGGTGGCTAACGAGGCCAAGGCACGAGTCCTCAAGACCTCCTTGTAACAGACATGAATGATAGCCTTGAGCCGGGTTTCAAGCAGAGAGTTGAGGCGCTAGTGCGGCAGATACCGCGCAGTCGAGTCATGACCTATGGGCAGATAGCGGCACTCTGTGGCAACGCCCGAGTAGCTCGTATTGTTGGTGGCGTGGCCCACTTTGGTGACCCAGATTTGCCATGGCAACGGGTTGTTAATAAGCAGGGCGGCCTAGCTACCGGCTACCCAGCTGGCCGCTCAGGCCATCGTCAGGTGCTAGAAGCTGAAGGTTTTAGTGTAGTCGATGACCGTGTTGATGTGCTTGGCCTCATCTGGTGGCCGGAATTATGACACCTATTGTAGTTATAGTGGGCGAGACGGCTTCGGGAAAGTCGGCGCTGGCTCTCAAGATGGCCCGACAATTCAATGGGGAACTCATCTGTGCTGATTCGTGGACCGTGAGGCGGGAACTCAACATCGGTACGGCAAAACCAAGTGACGTTGAAAAGGCCTTAGTGCCACATCACTTACTGGATATTGTCGGACCGGCTGAGGACTTCACAGCAGCGGTATTTAAAGGTCTGGCTAACGCTGCCATTGTGGACATCAGTAGTAGGGGTAAATTACCGATCATGGTTGGTGGTACTGGGCTATATGTTGACGGAGTTTTGTTTGATTATGGATTTTTGGCGGAGGGTGATCGGGGGGCTCGAGAGCAACTCAACGGTTTATCTAATGAAGAAATCTTGGCAAAAATTGCTGCCGAGGGGATTGAGCTGGGTGACATTGATTTACGAAATAAGCGCCGGTTAATCCGGCTGTTAGAGACGAACGGGGCAGTGCCAAGGCGCTCGGAATTGCGGGCCAAAACGCTCATTATTGGCTTAAGGCCGGAGCGTGCTGAGCTTGAACAACGAATTACCAAACGTGTTGAAGCCATGCTTGCAGCCGGTCTTGAGCAAGAGGTTCGAGTGCTTGTCGAGCGCTACGGTTGGTCAGCCGAGGGCTTGAAAGGTGTTGGCTATTCGCAGTGGAAAGTCTACCTAAACGGTACTGAATCAATTGATGAAACACGCGCCAGGATCATTAAAGCTACGCTTGATTTAGCTAAACGACAGCGCACCTGGTTTATGCGAAACAAAAGTATTCACTGGCTTACAACCCCTGTTGATAATGCTGCTGTAGTTGACTTGATCACAACATTTTTATCCAAGGACTAGTAGTATAGTGAGTCGTTACTTGCTACAATAGAAACATGATTGAACAACTCTTCGGGTCAAAAACACGAGTCAAACTATTACAGTTGTTCTATAGTAATCCGAACCGCTCATTTTATGTTCGGGAGATTACCCGAAAGATTGATGAGCAGATAAATTCTGTGCGCCGTGAGCTGAGCAACTTACTAAGTATTGGTATGATCACGTCAGACAACACTAATAACAAACTGTACTATGAGGTCAACCAAAAGTTCGAATTCTTCGATCCTTTGCAACAAATATTTGGCGGTGGCGTCAAGCCAACTAAACCTAAAAAGGTAGTGGCGGCTGTTGATGGGGAAGAAACCGAAGCGGCCTCAACTTCAACGACTGATGACCATGGTCTGAAGGCAGTTGGTCATATAGACTTAGCAGTATTCACTGGACAGTTCACCCGTGACGAGACTAGTGGTGTTGATATTCTGATAGTTGGTGAGGTTAACCCGAATGCGCTCAAGAAATTTATTGATGAGCTCGAAGCCAAAGAGAACAAAGCCATCCGTTACGCGGTTATGAGTTTGCCAGATTTCCAGTATCGTCAGCAAATTCGTGATCGTTTCGCAGTAGCTATTATTAGTGCCAAAAAGCAAGTCATCGTTGACGTGCATAACCTACTAGACTAACAAGGAGCGACCAATATGGACTTACAATTTTATGGAGCAAATACGCTCAGCCTGACTCTAAAGGGAACTAGGATTGTTATTGATGATAATTTAGCTGACCTAGGGGCAAAGAGTATCACCAAATCAGATGATGTCTCACTGTTTACTGGCGCGCATGGAGAATCCAAAGGCCGGATCGCTTTTGATGGTCCCGGGGAGTATGAGGTCGCTGATGTATCTGTTGTTGGTATTGCTGCGCGGGCGCACATTGACGAGGAAAAGACTCTAAATGCCACCATGTTTAAGCTAATTGCTGGTGACCTAACTATTTTGATAACTGGGCACATTTACCCATCATTGAGCGAGGCTCAGCTCGAAAAAATTGGCATAGTAGATGTTCTGGTTGTGCCAGTTGGCGGTAACGGCTATACGCTGGACCCGATTGGGGCTCTTAAGCTGATCAAGGCTGTGGAGCCTAAGCTAGTCGTGCCAACACATTACGCCGACAAAGTACTGAAATTTCCTGTACCCCAACAAGAGTTATCAACTGCTCTGAGTGAGCTTGGTATGGAGCCTAGAGAGACTGTTAGCAAGCTTAAGGCTAAAGCTCATGAACTTTCTGACGTTACGCAATTGGTTGTGCTCGAAAAGTCCTAGTTTTATATTACTCATCATTCAAAATTACCGCCGTACATTCAAACTTACACTGGCGCGTACATTTGCACGTACAGCGGCAATTTGCGAACGATGAATAATATAAAAGAACGCCTTATTCTAGGCGTTCTTTTTGTAATCTTAGCATACGATTACTTGTTGTAGGTGCTGGTTGGTACAGGAGTCAGCAAGTTCTTCTTTTTGAGCGTGCGGATGGCCTGGGTGCTGAGCTTCATGGTGACTTTTTTACCGTCAACCATAAGGGTCTTGGTCTGAAGGTTTGGCTTCCAAACTTTCTTGGTGTGGCGCTGTGAAAAGCTGACATTACTGCCGTATTGCTTGCCTTTGCCGGTGAGATCACACTTCTGCATAACGTGTCCTTATAATTACTATAGATTCAAGGTGTTATTGTAGCGAAATTAGCTAGTTTCGTCAACCCGGTCGATGATTGAAGTTTGATCTGCTTGTAGGTTTGCTAGTAACTGGCTGATTGTCTGGCCACTACTCGGATCAACCAGATCAGGGTTGAGATCATGTAGTGGTGCTAGCACAAAGTCACGTTCATACAAACGGGGGTGTGGGATAACTAAGTCGGGTGTCTCCAATATGAGACTGCCATAAAAGATAATATCAATATCTATCTCACGAGGGCCCCAGTGAAAGCGTTTGATGCGCCCAATTTCGTGCTCGAGTTGCTTAACTCGGGTCAGAAGCTCACCCGGGGCAAGGTCAGTCTGCCCACTAATAACAGTGTTCAAAAAGTTAGGTTGGTCGGTATAGCCAACTGGCTTAGTCACATATACTGTCGTTTGCTTAATATCCTTTAAGACATCTTTACCCAGCAGGCTAATAGCTTGCTCAAATAAAGCCGGTGAGTCACCAACATTGGAGCCAAGTGCTAGATAGACCTCTGTCATACCCTTATGGTAGCATGGGGCCATGACACAGTTAGTAGGAATTCTTAACATCACGCCTGACAGCTTTAGTGATGGGGGAAAGTTTGTAACGCCCCAAGCAGCTGTAGCACAGGCCCGAAAGCTGTTCAACGATGGCGCTACGCTAGTTGATGTTGGCGCGGAGAGTACCCGGCCAAATGCTACTGTGCTTACTGTCGCCCAGGAACGTGCTCGTTTGGAACGAGTGTTACCAGCTTTGCTCGCCGAATTCCCGGGC
Source organism: Saccharimonadales bacterium (SeqCode) (assembly GCA_038230395.1). GTDB lineage: Bacteria > Patescibacteriota > Saccharimonadia > Saccharimonadales > UBA4665 > JBDSWU01. Next base: position 14,098 of record JBBRNI010000008.1, read on the forward strand.
AGGTTGTCGCTTGATACCTATCACCCCGAGACGGCTGACTGGGCACTCAGCCTTGGTGACATCATAATTAACGACGTCACTGGTATGAATAACCCTAGGATGATTGAAGTCGTGACGCGGCGCGGCGCCCGCAGTATCGTTAGCCATTTGCAAGGTGATGATATCCAGGCGGCGCACGGCGGGGAGCTACTTGACGACATCAGCGTGGTGGTTGATGACTTATTGGCTATAGAATCATTGCTTCGGGCTGAAGGCTTAGACGCCGAAGATATTATCCTGGACCCTGGCATCGGCTTTGGTAAAACGCCAGAGCTCAATCGGCAATTATTGGAGTTTGCTCGATACGTGCCTGGCATGCATGTAATGATTGGTTATTCGCGCAAGCGCTTCTTGGGTGAGCTGCGGATGGAGCTAGAACCTAACCTAGCCGCTGGCCGCGTTGCCGCCGCCGCTGGAGCAGCCTACTTGCGCGTGCACAATGTGGCTGGTCATCAACAATTGCTTTATACTAATAGCTAATGTTCACTGGCTTGTCTAGTTTTGAAATTGTTATCGTCCTGGTGTCGATTATATTGTCGATGGCGGTGCACGAAGCTATGCACGGCTACGTTGCTCATTGGCTCGGGGACAGTACTGCTGAGGAGGCCGGACGTCTGACACTCAACCCACTGAAACACATAGATATTTACACGACGGTACTACTACCAATGGTTTTAATCCTCAGCCATTTACCGCCATTTTTTGCCGCTAAGCCGGTGCCATTCAACCCAGCCAGGGTTAAATATAATGAATATGGTTCGGCGTTGATTGGTGTTGCCGGGCCGCTCACAAACCTAGTCCTGGCTGTCATAGCTGCCGGAATTTTTCGCGTGTGGGGCGTGCACCAGAGTAGCATTATTTACAACAGCTTAGTGTTATTCACAGAAGTTAATATTGGATTTTTTATCTTCAACATGATTCCATTTCCACCACTTGATGGCTCACGATTGCTGTATGCCTTCGCGCCTGAACCCTTGCAACAAGTCATGATGCGTATTGAACAAATGGGCTTTACGGCGATCATAATTTTTGTCTTGGTAATCTTCCAATTTATCTCTGGACCGGTAGTACATGCCGAGTTAGTAATTATTAATTTTCTGTTAGGAAACTAACCGTCGTCTCAGGTTGGTGAGTTATAATAGGAAGGTCGGGCAGAGCTGCAAAGCTCATTCGCGAGATAATGATTATCTGAATATTAATCATTAGGAAGCGCAATATTCATCTGTGCCGTGGTACAGATATGAGTGCTCCCACCTGGGAATGCCTCAGGTGATCACCTCGCTGTCCGACGCTTATCAAATGTTCATAATGGTCGAGATTTACGTATGCTACTTGAACTATTTAAATACATTTGCTCAGAACCTGAAAACTCAATGCGGACATTAGAGTGCTTAAGAGAAACGAAAGTTATTGAAAAACCGAAGTTAGCAGCCATGCAAGCCTACCCGATAATCTTTTAAACCAGAGGTTGGAACTTTAACCCTAATTTGTATTTATCGCTGATAGCATCTAGGTCTGCTGATGTAACTGAGCTTAAATTACAGTGTCGGATTGCCATAGAGCATAGCGTTAACGCGCCTACACAATTAGCCTGATGAACAATGGTCAGCTGTCCCTTGAGCAGTCGAGGATTACCCAGAAACGTTATTGCAGCGGGGTTAGGATGTGAGAAATAGCTGAGCATGTCGTACGTAGTAGAGATAGCAATACCGGCAGCATTAATTCGGGTAGTGATAGTGGAGGTCGTCCATGCGTTAACCTGTTTCATGCTGTAACTGCCAACTTTATTACCAGCATCAAGGTCTAGCTTGGCTTTTATCATTTCATCACGGTATGTCTTTATGCTATCGACATATGCCTTAGCCCGCTTAGCTGACTTAGTTTTGTCGATATAGATGAAGAACAGGTCAGCGGCGTTCTCTAAACCAGACCGAACGGCTGATGTGCCGGTAAGCAGCTCGCCATCCTCAAGCACTAGCCTTGCGCCCTTAAAGTAGTCACGCCCAAGCTCAAAGGCTATGAACGACACCACTTCGTAAGGGTCGCCGGTTAGCTGCATCTTTTTGTCAACAAACTCGTTGTGAACGGTCGCTACAGCGTTTGCAACGTCTTTATTAAGCGCTTTGAAGTCCATGTTTAAGTCCATGTGTCTATTATAGCTTTGGCGGCTATTTTCTCAGCTCAAGATGAATGATAAGTATCATGAACAGTAATCCGCCCAAACCCATGAGCACAAATTGTATATACAGGGGTATCAGGTAACCTCTATCTCGTGGGCGTTCATGTTCATCGTAAATCTTGTTAATCGTCTTCGAGGTATACTTGCCTGAGCCTAGTTCTTTGGCAAGATTAAAGTGATACTTCTGCCAACTTACAAAGAAGTTTGCATCAGAGTAGAGGCTAACAATTCCTGAAACTATCGAACTACCGAATAAGACCCATGCAGCTATCAACAAAAACTTAGCGTAATGTCCTACTAGCATCTTAGAACTATCAGTAGTTAGAAACGCTGCACTAACAGTAATTATCGTACCAGCAATAAGTATCAGCTGCCCCGAGAGAGTCCTAAACGTTTCGTTGGCCTGCAGGGCAGCAGTGCCAGAGCTCTTTAAAAACTCCTCTTTCTCATGGTTAATATAGTCTGCTTCGTCCTTAGGGGTCATACGAAAAGTCTTACTCTTCGCTCGGGGCTTCGGCTTCATCGCCAGTCGCAGCATCGCTCATCATTTGTGGCGTTACGTCCGTAACCCTATCGGCAAACTCTGAGCCTTTAATTAATACTGGGATTTCGTCGGGCGTGACGTTCTTATCGTTGCTCATGATAACTCCATTCGGTTTATATGGAACATTATAGACCTTTTACAAGAATCTGATGACTGCCATACATGTCGCACAATGAACGTTGTAAGACAGCTCGTAACAGAGGTGAAGGCTAGTTTTTGTCTATTTTGTGGCTTGTCAAATGTTAAAGTTTTTCTTTCCCACCCCTGTTAATATACATATTAGAACATATTGAAGTAAACGGCTTAAAAGCGGATAATTAAGCTTATGGATACACAAGGAATAGCTACCACCCTAGACCCCCGTCAAAGGCTCTTTATAGCTCTTTACTGTGATACAAGCAGTAAAACATTCGGTAACTGTTATAAATCCGCCAAACAGGCTGGATTCTCTGATTTAACGGCTCGCAACCTCACCAGTAATAAGCCCCAGTGGTACTCGGAAATGCTTGGTCAGGTACGGGGAATGGAGCCAGAACACTTGGTGGCTAAATTGAGCCAGATTATCAATAACCCCCGTGAAAAGACCCAGAATAAGCTCAGAGCGATAGATATGCTTATGCGCCATAACCGTATGTATGAAGACACCCATACACATAACGTAAAATTAAACATTCAGAGCGTCCTAGACTAGTTTTATAGCCATAGATGTATTAACTTGAGTAGCTACAATCAGGCGGGTAGACACGCCATATTTGGTGGCTTATATGTCGCTCTTAGGTAAACGTAGTGAGATGTTAGGGTACTCTTAAATTTCCCCATCAAATTTTTATAAGTTCATCCCCTGTCCACGCGTAAAGTAGTAGTAAGCGAATATTACAAAACCGATAAAAACTAGGATGTACCAAATTTTTTGTAGAAATATTTTCATAGATTGAAGCCTAGTGATTGTTGGAGCTAAAACCCTTGCTTGCCATACACCTATCGAAAGGTAAGTAATATGAGGAGCCCTGGGAATAGTATTGCTCGGGTATCTTATCGGCACAGCCCCTAGACGCATTGGCATGTGCATTCGCATTACTCTTTAAACTAATCACTTGATACGTAAACGCCCCACTTGCAAGTAGAGCGCTAAACGCAACGATTAGCAGAAGTATCTTCTTCATCACCATCTCCTTGTTGGATTAATAAATAGTGGCACTAAAAAAGCTCGCCACTGAGCGGAGCTTTCGCCCCTGCAACCGTTTCCAGCTACAACTACAACGAAGAGTACCCAATGACGAGCTATTCTTCGTTGTAGATTTGGTGACCATGCCCATTGCTTACGCAATGAGTTTAGGCCGTAGCCGTTTTATCGGCTTGTCACTGATTATAGCCCAGTAATACCCTTAAAAGAAGCAGTCGTGTATAATGTTATATAGAGAAGTTAAGCACTGGTTTGATAACCCTCTCAACGATGACCGAACCTTTGATACGCTCAGCCATTATGGCCGTTGGCGGTGCGACCCAATAGAGATATAGGATACCAAGCCCAATGTAAGCATTAAACCGCTTGCGTTGGGATTTTTTATCCCAAGCGAAGCTCACAAGAAAGCCTTGCTTTATGAGTAAAGGGTCGCTTACTTCACTGGGAGTCCATTCAACTCCCAAAACAAATTTTGCCCAGGCAGCTATTATTCTGGCTAAGTTAAACGTAGTCGCCCAGAAAGACACTTGCGAAGAGGGCGAAGCTATGTATGTTTTAGGAAAAAACGGTATAAAAATTACTCTTTAAGTTATTTATATTATGAACCTAAGCCTACACGAACTATAAGTCTATAATATAGTCATGCAAGCACAGACCACACCCAAAGATTTTCTAGAAATACTCAAAGCTCAGTTTCCTGTACGTGACAGTCGTGACGTAGACGTAGCAACACTCAAATACGTTATATATGCCCGAAAATCAACTAAGGGTGAGGAGCGACAGGAGCGCAGCATTCAAGACCAAATAGATGACTGCATGAAGCGCGAAGTTAGCTTCAATAGTCTTATAGTTATCGGTAATCCTATCGAGGAGAGATGTAGCGCCAAGGAGCCGGATATACGCCCAAAATTTCGGCAGATGCTGGATGATATAAAAGCTGGAAAGGTCGACGGCATAATTGCCTGGCATCCCGATAGGTTGTCACGCAACATGAAAGAGGCTGGTGAGATTATCGACCTACTCGACAAAGGCATCTTAAAAGACTTACGTTTTGCCACATCGACTTTCGAGAACAGCCCTACGGGCAAGATGCTACTTGGCATATCGTTCGTGCTTTCCAAGCAATACTCTGAGCACTTGAGCGAGAGCGTTAGTCGTGGTAATCAAAAGAAGATTGAGGACGGTATTTATTTTGCCAAGATGAAGCACGGCTATTACATCTCTGATGACGGCAAGTTATTTCCAGATGGTAATAACTTTATCCTGATTAAGCAGGCTTTCGAAAAACGTCTGGAAGGCTTAAGCCAGTTAGATATAGCAAAGTGGCTAAATACTCAAGGCTACACTGTTAGAAAGCGCGGTAACTCACCTAAAACATACAAGTGGGATAAAGACAGCGTAAGTAAATTACTAAGGGATACTGCCTATACGGGTGTTCTTCGCTACGGGAAAACCTTTGTTGATTTAACAGAGCTTTATGAGTTTGAGCCGGTTATTTTGGTCGATGATTTCCTTAAAATCAATCATGTAAAAGATATGGGCGACCCTAAGCTTGTGTCCTCGATTATGGTTAAGCAGCGCGAAACTATCAAAGCTGACATGTTACGGGGTATGGTTTTTTGTGGCTACTGTGACAATCCCATGACATCTGGCATTACTACCAGGAAAGACCCTACTACAAAGGAAATAATAAAGGCTCGTTATTATTACCGTTGCGAGACTGAGGATTGCTCATTCCGAAATAAGAGCGTTAGAGCAAAAGTTGTACTCGACTACGTCAGCTACTTCTTATCCGAGCATCTCTTTACCACCGAAAACAATTACGAGCATTATGTCAGTGAAGCCAGAGAGTACGCTAACGTTCAGGCTAAGGGGTTAGACAGTGACATCGCTAGTATAACCAAACAGGTGGGGAACAAAGAAGCCGAGTATGACCGCACAAAAGCCACTATCAGAGACAATCCCCAACTTGCACACCATTATGACCTTGATGGAATAGAGAGCGAAGTTAAAGCACTCAAAAAAGACCTCAAGAGGTTAATTAGCGAACGCAAGGGTTTGAAACAATCAATACTGACATACCAGCAATATCTTGAACTTTTTAAATCCACCGGTGTTACAATCCGCCAAACACACGATATGTTGGTATTGGATGAACTGGTGAGAAAGTTCTTCTTGAACTTCACTATAAAGGACCGCTCTATATCTGTTGTAACGCTCAATAAACCATGGTCAGAGTTCATTGAAACTAATAATTTCGAACGTGGTCGGGGTGACAGGACTTGAACCTGCGACCTCACGGCCCCCAGCCGTACGCGCTACCAACTGCGCTACACCCCGCTAGTGTCTAGCTATTCTAGCATGCTACTATGAGTGTATGTGGCAAGAAACCAAACACGGGCTTTACAAACAATTTAACTTTAAGAATTTTAAGTCAGCTTGGGCCTTTATGACGCGGGTGGCGGAGTTGGCTGAGCACTCACAGCATCATCCACGCTGGGAAAATGAATGGAGCGTGGTTCAGATCTGGCTACTGACGCACGAAGGCGACGAGATGATTACCGACAAAGACCACGCTATGGCGGCGGCGATTGATGCCTTGCTAGCGGCTCCGCTGCCAGAAGTCGCGGCTACCGATAAGCCTGTTCCAGAAGAGGTAAAAATCTTTAGCGATGGTGGCTCACGCGGCAATCCGGGTCCGTCCGCCTGTGGATTTGTGATCCTTGATATGGAAGATAACGTGCTCGTTGATCGCGGTGAATACATGGGCATCACCACCAACAACCAGGCTGAATATAATGGGCTTAAACAGGCTCTAGAGGAGTGTCAGAAGCTGGGCGTTAAGTCGGTACATTCTTATATGGATAGTATGCTGGTAGTTAACCAGATGAAGGGCATTTTTAAGGTCAAGAATCGGGATTTGTGGCCAATGCATGATGCCATTGTTCGGCTTGTGCAGTCTTTTGAACATGTTAGCTTTCAACATGTGCCCCGAGAGTTCAATAAGCTAGCTGACGCTGCTGTTAACAAAGCTATGGACGAGGCGCTTGGTATTGCTGTGAACCGCGTGGATGTAGCGCCCGAGAATAGTGACAATAATTAACAGGGGTGATATACTGCTAGAGCTAGATTATCGGCTAATCGCGTACTGCAAAGTACGAGGAAAGTCCGGGCAGCATAGGGAAGGGCAGTCGCTAACGGCGACCGGGCGCGAGCTTAGGGAAAGTGCCACAGAAACGATACTCCCGCTTCCATTTATGTAGGCGGTAAAGGTGAAACGAGTGAGGTAAGAGCTCACAGTCTAACGTGGTGACACGTTAGGGAGGTAAACCCTGCCTGCTGCAAGGAGATGAGTCTTTTGAGCCTAAAGCTTGAAGTACCCGCTAAGGATTTGTCATAAGAACCGCTCGAATCCGTGAGCAATCGCGGATCTAGATAGATGATTAGCCCCTTTTACGAGGGACAAAACCCGGCTTACAGATAATCTAGCACTAAAAAGACCCGCTTAGGCGGGTCTTTTTAGTGCAATGTGGCAAGCTAGCAGTATGTCTACTTGATGGCGGCTTTGACGACGGCGGTGAAGGCGGCTGGCTCATTGACGGCTAGTTCGGCCAGGATCTTGCGATCGAGGGTAATGCTAGCAGCTTTGAGGGCGGCAATCAGCTTGCTGTAGGTAGTACCGTTCAAGCGAGCACCAGCGTTGATACGGGTGTTCCAAGTCTCGCGAAAGGTTCGCTTGCGGTTTTTGCGGTCGCGGGTAGCGAACTGCAGGCTCTTAGTGACAGCTTGGCGGCCACGCTTGATACTAACCCGGTTTGGGTGGCTAAAGCCTTTGGTGGCTTTGCGAATTTTATTGTGTCGGGCTTTTGACGCGACGCCTCTTTTAACACGCATGCTTAGACTCCTAAATTCTTCTTGATGGTTTTAGCCATAGTGCCAGTACGAGTACTGAGACCACTCAAGCTACGCTTGCGGCTACCGTTTTTTTTGCTAAGAAAGTGGTTCATGTTGGGGTGACCAACGCGAATCTTACCATTCTTACTAACTTTGACGCGGTCTTTGGTGCCGCTGTGGGTCTTTAACTTTGGCATCAGTATCTCCTTTATGACGTTTCAGCTACTGCTGAGGGTGTTGCCGCAACTACTGCTACTAGTTCAGGTTCTTTGGGAACTGGCTTGTAGGAGGGGTTGCTTCTTACGACGAAGTTTAATTGTTTACCGGCCAACTGTGGTTGTTGATCGACGACGATGGCGTCACCGAAATCATCAATCACACGAGCTGCAATCTTGAAACCGATTTCTTTGTGAGCCTGTTCACGGCCTCTGTAAAAAAGCGTGATCTTGACTTTGTGTCCAGCCTCCAAAAATTTGGTGACCTTGCTCATTTTGATCTCGAGATCATGATCGCCGATCTTGAGTCCGAAGCGAATTTGCTTCATCTCGAGCGTTTTAGCAGTTTTGCGATTCTTTTGCAGTTGCTTGGTGCGCTGGTAATTGAACTTACCCCAATCGACAATTTTGCAGACTGGTGGATTGGCGTCCGGAGAGATTTCGACTAGGTCGAGCTCTTGATCCTGGGCCAATTGTAGTGCTTCAGCTTTGCTGAGAATCCCGAGCTGTTTGCCATCGGCATCGATGACACGCATCTGAGATGCCCGAATATCGTTATTCAGGCGGGTGTATTTGGCGATAAATCTACTCCTTACTTGTTGATTTTAACGTAACAGCATTCTAACAGATTAGACGACAGAGGTCAATATTAATGACTTTTGACAGGAATTGGGGGCTTTTTGAGTCGACTAGGAAGTGAAGGCAGGGGAGGCAATGAATTGTTATTAGGGGTATTGTGGCGGCGGTAAGCGAGCGCTTCGCTCATATGCTCAGTGGTAATATTGGGTGACTGAGCCAGGTCAGCGATTGTGCGAGCAACTTTGACAGCCCGCATGTAAGCTCGCGCCGATATATTCAATTGCGTGGCTGCGTCATTGAGTAGCAGTGTGGCCTCGTATTCCATGTTGGCCCAGCACCTAATATCACTGTTTGTCATGTTGGTATTAAGCTTGTGAGGACTTCCGTAACGCTTAGCCTGCAGCTGCCGAGCGGCAAAGACTCTTGATCGTAAGGCTTTGTCGTTAGTAGCGTCGAGCGATTGTCCGAGTAGCTTATCATGAAGCACTTCATGGACATCACTGAACAGGTCAATACGGTCGAGTATTGGCCCAGAAACTCGCCGACGATACGCCTCAAGCTGGTAGCCAGGACAGTTACAACGATTAGTCCCATAGTACCCGCAAGGGCAGGGATTGGCTGTGGCTACCAGGATGAAGTCAGCGGGATATTCGACAGTATCTTTAGCTCTGGCGATACTAATAACACGGTCTTCGAGAGGTTGGCGTAAGGCCTCAAGAGTTGTTCGACCAAACTCAGGAAATTCATCAAAGAACAGCACGCCACGGTGACTGAGGCTAATTTCGCCAGGTCGTAAATTACTGCCACCACCAGTGATTGCCACGTAGCTGGCACTATGATGTGGCGCGCGGTAGGGCCTCCGCGTAATAAGTTGCTCGTAGTCATGATTGGCGAGACTGTGCAGCTGTGTTACTTCAAGCATTTCTTCACGCGCGAGCGGCGGTAGTATAGACGGCAGCGCCTTGGCCAACATGCTTTTGCCAGTCCCAGGTGGTCCACTAAGCATTACGTTATGGCCTCCAGCTGCGGCAATCTCTAAAGCGCGCTTAGCTTGACTCTGCCCTACTACCTCGCTAAATTGAACAAAATACGAACTAGCGGTGGTATCGTCATTGTGCGACGTTGATGATTCGTCATAAATACCATCACCAGTCGATATTGGCGTGACTTGGACTGCTCCATTTAAGTAGCCATAGAGCTCAGTCAAGCTGTGGATTGGTATGAGGGTGACGTTCGGTACTAGCTGCGCCTGGGGCAAATTAGCCGCTGGGATGTAAAAGGTTGCAACACCGTGTTCGCGGCCAACCATAACTTTGCCAATGATTCCACGGACTGTTCGAACGCTGCCATCCAGCCCCAGCTCACCAATGAATGCTTCGCGCTTGGTAAACTTAGTGAGTACCTGCTCACTGGCAGCCAAGATGCTAACAGCGATTGCTAGATCGAAGCTGCTGTCAGCCTTCGGTATATCAGCCGGTGCTAAGTTAATGGTAACCCGCTTGCGTGGTAGTATTATCCGGCTATCGGCAAATGCGCCCCTGATACGCTCCTTGGATTCGTTGACTGCCTGGTTGGCAAAGCCAACTATTACGATGTTTGGCAGGTTATTGGACAGATGACATTCTATATCAACGATGATACCAGTGGTACCGGTACAGATGATGCTTTGGATGACTGAACTCATGCGGTAGGCCTTTCATATAAAATAGACAAGGATGTGAAGGAGAAAGTTGAGATGGTTAAGACTACTACTGTGCTCCTAAAAGTAAACAGCTTGCACTGTTATGGTGCAAGCTGTTTTAAGGATAATTTAAGATTTTAGTTTTTACTTATCTGTACTATGCTCTGTACTCTGATCTGTACTCTGCTATGAAACAACGACCTGCGAGAAGTCGTTGTTTCTTTTGACGGTTTTTTGTTTTTGAGTACTAAATTTATTCAGTACTACGCTTATATTATTAGATCATACCGCTTACGTCAACTACAAAAATGCTTAATTTTACATAAAGCTGTGCATAAGTTTCCACCACTGTATTTTGATCAGTTTCTGGTACTCAAATAACACCTTACAGATGATAATTACGATGTCGTATAGTCTATAGGCGTATAGGTTTGAGTATATTTAAACCGAGGACAAGTTTTGGGTTTAAACAGTGAACACCTAGCGCGTGTTAGCCAATAATCCCAAAATCCTATTCCTGTAATGGAACAGTCCCAAGCGCCTGGAGTAGGCTGTTAACCTTGGGACTTTAATGTTAGCCCGGTCTGTAATGGCGCCGCCTGCTGGATTTAGCCCTATCTTCAACTAGCAATGTAACCGTATGGTTACATTGGCTTTTCTTACGAGCAGTAACTCCATAGCAGAAGACAAATACGCCCATATTCCATTTAGGAATATTCCTATATGGAATACCCCTAAAAACACATAGCCGCGAGGGCGGTGTTAACGATTCGTTTAGCGCTTAAGAATTATGAAAACACTAGGGTTACTAGCCTACTGCAGGCGCTTGGGACTGTCCATTATAGGAATGCGATTTTGGGATTTAGATTAAATTACGGTTATGCCATTTAAAATTACAGGGGTCAGGGGCAAAATTTAAGCACAAGAGGATTGACAGAATTGCTGTGGCGTGCTAGATTAGAACTTGTAAGTCACAAAAACAAAAATACTTACAATTTGGAAATCTTCTGGGGCACTCGACCTGAAGTACGTACAACGGAGAAAGCCCGTTTGGCGCTCTACCTAGCCTAAAGCTATCTAGAGCGGTCAGTCTAGCTACGGGCAACAAGCGCCACAATAGTTTACATATTTTTCGGCGGATTTGTTGCCCTAGCACCATATTTATCATGAAAAAGTTGTCTCAATTCAGTCTCGGGCGTCAAACAATAGCCGGGCTGGTGTTAGTAGTCGCAGATAGTTTGTTTTTTACGACTACGAATCCAAACAAAGTGGCATCAAGTGTGCTTATTGTAGGCTTTGTGCTAGTGGCGTTTAGTATTTTCGGCTTATTGCGTCTTGTATTGGCTGCCGCGACGTTTTATGGCTTACCACTCCAGAATCGTGGCAGGAGGGTCGCCTTGCTTGTTGGTATTAGCATGGCAATTGCTGTTGCGCTGCAATCATTAGGCGAATTGACCTTGCGCGATGTAGTTGTGCTGATCCTTTTGACAGGCTTTATCTATGTATACACGTCATATGGCCACGACCAAAAACGTAGCAAGTAGTTACTGATTTCGGCCCTACCCAGAGGCGTGCTCAAGCTGTATAATAAGCTCTATGAATTCAACGAGTACTTCTGGGCCTGAGTTACAATTGCCCGCGCCTTTGAACCCAAATGCGGCTCACGAGCAGGCCCCTATGCCAACCCAACAGCAACCTGAACAGCCGACTGTTGCTGCCGAGTTGCTACCGCTTCCACAAGCACCACAGCCTAGCACTTCTGGCCAACTAGTAGCACCAATTGCTGATCCAGTAGCGCAGATTGTCCAAAACAGTGATGTTACAACCACAACGAATGTTGTTGTGCCAGATGTCGCAGACGATCAAGACCTGATCGAAAAAGAATGGGTGTCTAAAGCTAAACAAATTGTTGAAAAAACTCGTAATAACCCGTATCAACAGAGTCAGGAACTAACAGTTTTTAAATCTGAATACATGCAAAAACGCTACAACAAATCTATAAAGATGAGTGAGTAGTAATTATGGCAACATTTATTACCATCTTAGTAATCATTTTTGTGTTGATTTTAATAGCTGGACCTATCGTTTTTTTGCAAATACGTAAGACATTTCGTGAGCAAAAAAACTATGAACGTGGACTCAAAATTGTACCGATTCTGATCCACTTACCGCCACCAAGTGATGACACTGATTTGGGTGGTAGGGACGTGCGTGACGTCACTGAAGAGACCATTTCGAAAGCACAAATTATATATAATATTATTGCTAGTACTGTCCAAAAGGGCTTTAAGAGCAATTACTATGGCCAGCGACATTTTGCTTTTGAAATTGTCGGAACCCAAGGTTTTGTCTACTTTTATGCGGCTGTACCGATCGTCCTTGTTGAGGTTGTGAAGCAGGCAATAGTAAGCGCTTACCCGACCGCGCGGCTTGAAGAAGTAGCTGAACACAATATATTTAGTCAAATCGGTAAGGCCAATGGAACGCTTGGTGGTCAATTAACCCTGAAAGAACCGTATGCTTATCCTATTGCAACCTACCAAGACCTGAAGCGTGATGGCATGCAATCACTGCTAAACGCGCTGTCGACTCTTGGTAAGGAAGACGGTGCTGCTATACAGATATTGATGCGTCCGGCAGACCCGAGTTGGCGTAAAACAGCGTCAGCTATAGCTAGCAAGAAACGCAAAGGTGGTCACGATAAGGGTAATGCTGCCGGTGGCTTCGCTAAAAGTTTGGCGACGGCTTTGGTTAAACCGCCAGAGTCCAACGGAAAAGATGAAAAGAAACCAGTAGAGCTATCCAACCTCGAGCAGGCAACACTTGATGCGATTGACGAAAAAACGCGCCACGCGGGCTTTGAAGTATTAATACGAGTCGTGGCTTCGTCTAATATAAGTCAGCGCGCTCAAGCCTTGTTAAGTAATATTGTGGCTAGCTTCTCGTTGTATGACGCTCCAGGTAAAAATGGCTTCAAATACACGCCTGCCAAGGATGTTGATAGCTTAGTGACTGCCTACTTATTGCGCTTTTTCCCGGCGCAAACTAAGAAGAAGAACATCCTGAACGCCGTTGAGCTGGCAACATTGTTCCACTTCCCAGATCAGCGGAGTATTCCTACCTCGCAGCTAACCCGCCAAGATTCTAAGCAGGTTGATGGCCCGCGCAATATACCTGATGATGGTTTGCTGCTGGGATATAACGTCTTTCGTGGCGCTAAGAAGCCAATTCGACTGGGCCTTGGTGATCGCCAACGCCACATGTACGTCGTTGGTCAGACTGGTGTTGGTAAGTCTGTATTCCTAGAAAACTTAGCCCTACAAGACATGATTAATGGCAATGGCTTTGCCTTTGTTGATCCCCATGGCGACGTCGTAGAAAAGCTACTTTCAATGGTGCCAAAGGAGCGTACAGAAGACGTTATTTACTTTAGCCCAGCCGAAATGGACTACCCAATGGGTCTCAACTTGTTTGAATTCCATAACCCTGATCAGAAGGACTTTTTGATTCAGGAAGCTCTGAACATGCTTTACAAACTCTATGATCCTCAGCACCAAGGGATTATGGGTCCACGCTATGAGGATATGTTCCGTAACGCTGCTTTGGCTATCATGGCTGACCCCGCTGGTGGAACCTTTGTGGAGATTCCCCAGCTGTTTCGTGACCCTGAATTCTTGAAGCAAAAGCTGCAACATGTGACTGACCAAACAGTGCTCGACTTTTGGCAGAAACAGTTCCCGAACTCGCAGCGCTCTAATGAATCGGGTGAGGTGACTGCTTGGTTCGTATCAAAGTTTGGTGCCTTTTTGAGTAATGAAATGATGCGTAACATTATTGGCCAAACGAAATCGTCTTTTGACCTTCGTGACATCATGGACAACAAAAAAATCTTACTAGTTAACCTGAGCAAAGGCCGAACTGGCGAGCTGAATAGTAAGCTGCTCGGTATGATCTTTGTGATGAAGTTCCAGGCTGCTGCCATGAGCCGTTCAGATATCCCAGAAGACCAGCGCGTGGACTTTAGTTTGTACGTTGATGAGTTCCAAAACTTCTCGACGGACTCGTTCGCGACAATTATGTCCGAAGCCCGTAAGTTCCGCTTGAACTTGATTGTGGCTAACCAGTTTACAACCCAGCTGACACCCGAAATTCGTGACGCAGTGTTTGGTAATATGGGCACAATAGTTAGCTTCCGTATTGGGCAGAACGACGTGGAGTCGCTTGGTAAGTACTTCCAGCCGACGTTTGATGGTGATGATTTGCTACGCGTACCAAACTACAACACGATCGTCAGAACCTTGATTGGTGGTGTACCAACCCAGCCCTTTAGTATGGCGACATTGCCGCCACTCGGGACTCCTAACCCTCGATTATATGACGCCTTGAAGCAACTGTCGGCCGCCAAGTATGGTTTGCCGAAAGCACAGGTTGAAAAGGAAGTCTTTGAGCGGTTCAAAACCAAAGCTGACGCAGCGCCTGCGCCTGGCGCGAGTCTTGCTAATCCGTCTCCTTTCGCGGCGCCGCCGGCTTCCGCGCCACAAGTACCAGCGCCTGCTGGGGGTGGATCGTTCCTGGATGAATGGTTATCCAAACGCCGTAACGGTACACCACAACCTACAGTTGGATCGACTATGGCGCCACCACCTCCGCCTCCTGCAGCTATAGAGCCACCCGCTGTGCCAAGACCTACGTTTGAGCCAGCGCCACATGTCAGCCCAGCTATTAGTAGCCATGGCGCTGCTCCTACGAGTGGCAGCGATATCACTGCCGATCCGGAGTTTGCTTCGATCGAGCCAAGTGAAAGCGAAACAACCATCCATATGCCAAAGCCGAAGCCAGCGCCAGCAATCTCTCAGACCGACGTAGAGCCCTCACAAGGCACTCTCAATATCTCGAGCGATACTATTGTCCAAAACGAAGTAACTAAGATTGCGGACCAGCTACGACAGCGGCTTGATACATCTAAAGATATAACTAACGCGGCAGCTGCTGATGCTCAAGCAGATGAGGAAAACGAACTGCAATTACCAACCTTGCCGATTACCAGCAACGTACCAAAGACTAATCAGCAAAACACCAAAGACGATACTATTTTTATTGACGCTGACGGCGTGTTTCGCCAGTCAGACGACTCAGCATAAACGCACTCTAGTCAGCGCGACGGCGAGAGGCTGTCAGAGTCCAAACGATGAATTCAAGGATGAGACCGATAACGAATCCACCAACAAACAGCACGCTAAAAACAAAGTAGTTATACGGCACACCTATGTGGCGCGAGAAGTACAAGTAAGCCGCGCTACCAATGAAGGCTAAGATACCGCCTCCAAGAAGGCCAGAAGGCCGTGAAATGGTGCTTGCGGCAACTTCACTTACCACTTGGACTATTGGCTGGTGAATGACTGTGCTAAGTGCTTTGTCGCGGGCCGGTAGTTGGCGCCTAACTTGTTGCAATTGGCGGTTCTTGGTAGCTGTTTTGAGAGCTGGCGTTATGAGTGTAGAAGCGGGCTCGGCTTTGGCGGCTTCGGCTTCTTGGTGGGCTTCTAAGGGGTTTTTGGTAGTCGCTTCTTGATTAACAGTGGCGCTGGCTTCCACCAACTGGGTCTGTTGTTCGGCTGCTAAATTAGCAGCATTTGGGACCTCTTTGGTTTTGGCGGTAATTTCGAATTTACCGCCTTGTTCTAACAGTTTCTCTTGTGCTGGTGCAGTCTCACTCATTACAAACCTCCACTTGTGTTTTCTTGGACAGCGATGCTGCTTTCGGTAGCTAGCAGGCGGGATCGTGAGTAGAAATAACCAGCGACAATAACTAAGCTCGCGGCAATGAATAGGCCAGTGCCTGGACCAGTATTTACCAACTTGGTAGTGGTAATTTCGATGGTCTTGGCGACAGGCGCGGGCAGCTTAACGTTGACGGCGTTGTGGAACACATTGGTCATGAGTAAGTCAAAGTGTCCAGCGTCGCTTGAAGATACGGGCGTTGATGGAATCGGGTTTTTGACTTTGACGGTAATTTGCTTTGTTACAGTCTCGCCAGCCTTTATATTGACACCAGTCCAGCTGACAATGCTACTGGCATCAATAGCACCGCCATGTAAATCGCTGACATCAGCGTAGTCTAACGTGTCACTAATGTTATCGGTAAAAACAAAGCTTTTAACAGTTTTTTTACCATTATTTTGAGCGTAGAGGGTGTAAGTTAATACATCTCCAGCTTGAGCGATGCTACCGTCAGCATCAGCTAAACCAGTGGTGACGTTACCTACGGTTTTACGGGTTGAGACACAGGCCAAAAGGTCCTCGCTACTGGTTAGTGACGTGCAGGGCTTGCAATCAGTGTCGGTAGCGATGATGGAGCTATTGTATTGGCAAACAACACACTTGCTATTGCTGGCTAAGATACTGCTATCGTAACGGCAGACTGGTGGCGCAGGTGCAGGCTTTGGAGTCGGAACTGGCGTTGGAGCAGGTGTTGGCGCAGGTGCAGGCTTTGGAGTGGGTTTCGGAGCTGGTGGCGGTGTGTATGGTGTCGGTACGCCAAATGTCACAAGGTTACCACAGTTAAATAGTATAAAATATTGCTTTTTGGTGGCTGCCGAGCGGAAGCGCAGCGCTGTATATGATGATGAGCTGCCAGTGTCAAAACTATCTAGGTAGCGGGCGTAGGTAGCTGGACCAGGTACACCAACCTGTATTTCACCGGTTGGTTTTTGGGTATTAGCGTTGATGGCACCATGTGAGATGTGCCCCAAGGAATATAATCTGTAGACATGACCAGCGACGGTTTCGGTCTGAGTTGATTTGAGCGTGATGACATCAGCACCACCAATTTCAGCGCAAGTAATACCATAATATTGCATGATATCACCGTAATGACGAGTGTTATCTTTGCAGACTTGTTCAGCTAGAGCCGCGGATTTGACACCACCATTTACCAGATCGTTTGGCGAATCGGCTAAGGTTGGTTGTGGAGGGCTAATAACAGCGAAGAACTGAATCAAAAACGCTAGGACTAACAAAATTAGTCCAGCCCGGCGGATACCAGACTCTTCGCGCATGCGACGACCGTAAAAGGCGAGTTGATGCACCATACTTGGGTTATAAGGTAGTGTAGCGAGTAGTTTGTCGAACATAGTTTATATACTTTTTGTTTAGATTTATATTAATTTACAATATTCGAGCTCATTTAATCATAAGCGTAAGCCACTGCGCAAGTGATATTACGCACCGCAGGTAGCTAGGCTTCGTCGCTTTAGGAGTTGTGACAGGGGAGCGATTCGTCTATAATAAGAGCTAGTGGGAGCGGCACTTCAATTGTCCGCATGACTTTAACGTGAGAGGGTGTATTTCTAATTATCATGGCAGCAAAATCTAGTATCGAAAAAACTGAGTATTCTTCCAATCAAATTACCGTGCTAGAGGGTCTGGAGCCAGTCCGCAAACGACCGGGTATGTACATCGGTGGCACGGGCATTGAAGGGCTGCACCACTTAGTCTGGGAAATTGTTGATAATGGCATTGATGAAGCTCTGGCGGGACACGCCACGATGGTGTCAGTCAAAATGCTGGCCGACGGTGGCATTACCGTCTTTGATGATGGCCGTGGTATCCCTACTGACATTCACCCCAAAACAGGTAAGAGCACGGTTGAGACAGTCCTGACTGTTTTGCACGCTGGCGGTAAGTTTGGCGATGGTGGCTACAAAGTTTCGGGTGGTTTGCACGGAGTTGGTTCGAGCGTTGTTAACGCTCTGTCGACCAAGCTAATCGTGACCATATATAAAGACGGCAAAATCCACCAGCAAGAGTACGAACGTGGTGTGCCTAAAGCCGACTTGAAGGTCGTCGGCAAAACTAACAGGCGTGGCACCGAGATTACCTTTTACGCTGACGATACTATCTTCCCGGACATAACATTCAATTATGACACCATTCTTGACCGCCTGCGCCACGCCGCTTACCTGACTAAATCGATCCATACGTCATTAGAAGACGAAAAAAGTGGTAAACGCTATGGCTTCTACTTCGAGGGCGGTATCCAGAGCTACGTGAAGCACCTAAACGTCGGTAAAGAGCCAGTTGATGACGATATCTTTTACGTCGATAAAACCGTCAAAGACACCCAGGTCGAGATTAGCATGCAATATACTGACGCCTACACCGAAACCATTAAATCTTTTGCCAACAACGTGCTTAACCCCGATGGCGGTACTCACCTTACTGGTTTCCGGGCCGCGCTAACACGCGTAGTTAACGACTATGCCCGTAAGAATGGTCTGCTTAAAGAAAAAGAAGAGAACTTGAGTGGTGAAGATACCCGTGAAGGTTTGACCTGTATTATTTTAGTTAAATTGCCCGACCCACAGTTTGAAGGCCAGACCAAAAACAAGCTGGGTAACCCAGAAGTACGTGGCTACGTCGAAACCGTCATGAATGAATACTTTAATTATTACCTAGAGGAACATCCGCAGGTTGCCCGTAAAATTGTTGGCAAAGCGCTGCTGGCTGCCCGAGCTCGCAAAGCTGCTCGCGCCGCTCGTGATAATATTTTGCGCAAAGGTGTGCTGGATGGCGCTAGCATGCCCGGCAAGCTGGCGGACTGTTCTAGCAAAGACCCAGCCGCGTCAGAGATCTACCTAGTAGAGGGTGACTCAGCTGGTGGCTCAGCCAAATCTGGTCGTGACAGCAAGACGCAGGCCATTTTGCCACTTCGTGGTAAGGTCCTGAACGTTGAGCGAGCTCGGCTCGACAAGATGCTAGGTAACAATGAAATCGTCAGCCTCATCAAAGCCTTGGGTGTTGGTATCGAAGAGTCCTTTAGCATTGATGGACTGCGCTATCACCGCATCATTATTATGACTGACGCTGATGTTGACGGCAGCCACATTAGTACGTTGCTGATGACATTCTTCTTCCGATATATGAAAGAAGTTGTTGATGGCGGTCACTTATATTTGGCCAAACCACCGCTATTCGAGCTGGTCAAAGCTGGTCGTAAAAACTCAATATTTATTTACGATGAGGACGAACTGGAGGTTGTGCTGGATAAGATTATCGCCAAGCGCCAAGCCGAAGGTACCGTGATTGACCCGAGTTCCGAACGTTTCCGCCAAGCTGGTTACATTGAGCAAAAGCGCTACAAAGGACTTGGTGAAATGGACGCTGAACAGCTGTTTGAAACAACTATGAATCCAGAAAAGCGCGTGCTGGTGCAAGTTAAAGTGGCTGACGCCGAAAAGGCTGATGCTATATTTAATAAGCTGATGGGTAGCGAAGTTGAGCCACGCAAAGCCTTCATTCAGGCCAATGCCAAATTCGTAAAGGACTTAGATATTTAATATGGATGACGACAACACCCCAATCACGCCGAATGTACCAAATATGCCAGCCGAACAGCGCCCCAATAACGATGTCGCCAAGGTCGAATCAATGGAAGAGAACCGACGAGGCCACGAGCACGCTGCTGACGTTCTAGACTCCGGTCACTCACGTTCTGTTGAGCTCCGAACCGTCGAGCACGTCATGGAAGATAGTTATTTGCGTTATAGTATGAGCGTTATCATTGATCGAGCGCTTCCTGACGTCAGGGATGGTCTTAAACCCGTTCATCGTCGTATTTTGTACTCTATGAACGAGGACGGTCTGCGTTCTGGTGCTCGTCACCGCAAGTCAGCCAACGTCGTTGGTGCGGTTATGGGTAAGTATCACCCGCATGGTGACTCTAGTATTTATGACGCTATGGTGCGTATGGCGCAGCCCTGGGCTATGCGTTACACGTTGGTTAACGGCCAAGGTAACTTCGGTAGTATGGATGGAGATCCTCCAGCAGCTATGCGTTACACCGAAGCCAAAATGGCTCGACTGGCTGATGAAACACTGGCCGACATCGACAAAGAAACTGTTGATTTCCGTGAAAACTATGACGGTACGACTACTGAGCCTACGGTATTGCCAGCAAAACTGCCTAACCTACTACTGAATGGACAATTAGGTATTGCCGTTGGTATGGCGACTAATATTCCACCGCACAACATCTCTGAGTTAATTGACGCCGAAATAACGATGATTGATAACCCTGAAGCTACTCTCGATGACTTGCTGGTGCACATCAAGGGCCCTGACTTCCCAACTGGTGGTGTTATCTATGGCAAAGAAGCTATCAAAACCGCCTACGCCACTGGTCGTGGCGGTGTTGTTACTCGTGGTATAGCCGAGATTGTCGAAGGCAATAAGGGTCGCCATCAGATCGTTATCACCGAGATTCCGTATGCTTTAAACAAAGAATCCTTGGTGCTCAAGATCGCCGAGCTGGTTAACACCAAGAAGATCGTCGGCATTAGTGACCTACGCGACGAAACTGCTCGTGGCAACGTCAGGATTGTGATTGACCTCAAAAAGGACGCTTACCCAAAGAAAATTCTGAACCAGCTGTACAAATTGACCCAGCTGCAACAGAGTTTCCACTTCAACATGATGGCGCTGGTTGATGGCATCCAGCCCCGAGTACTTGGCCTGCTTGATATCTTGGGTGAGCATATTAAACACCGTAAAGTAGTTATCCGTCGCCGTACCGAGTTTGAGCTGCGCAAAGCCCGCGAGCGAGCCCACATCCTAGAAGGTTTGAAGATAGCTCTCGACCATATTGACGAGGTTATTGCTGTTATTCGTGCCTCGCAAACCACTGAAGAAGCGGGGCAGAACTTGATTGCTAAGTTTAACCTTAGTGACATCCAGGCCAAAGCAATTCTAGCCATGCAGTTACGTACGCTGGCTGGGCTTGAACGCAAGAAAATCGAAGATGAACTGGCTGAGCTGATGAAGCTGATTGCTAAACTCGAAGGCATTTTGGCTGACGAAAAGAAGATTCTTAAGATTATCCGTGACGAGTTGTTGGAGCTTAAAAAGCAGTATGGTGATGAGCGCCGAACCCGAGTTGTTGCCTCTGAACTGGGTAAAATGAGCGATGAAGATTTGATTGCTGATGAACAAGTCGCTGTCACGTTGACTGCCGCCAACTACATCAAGCGCAGCCCGCTGGCTGAATATAAGAAGCAGGGCAGGGGCGGCAAGGGTCGTCGTGGTATGGCTACCCGCGAGGAAGACGTTATTGAGCACGTCGTTAACGCTTCGACTCATGACTTCTTGCTGTTCTTTACTAATAAGGGCCGTGTTTTCCGCCTCAAGACCTATGAAGTGCCTGCCGTAGGGCTGAACGCCAAAGGCGTGGCCATTGTTAACTTGCTGCAGTTGCAGCCCGAAGAGTCGGTTACCAGCGTTATTAACGTCAGCAAGACGCATGACGCCAAGAACCTGATTATGTGTACCACTCGTGGTGTCGTCAAGAAAACGCCATTTGAGCAGTACAACAACGTTCGCCAGTCTGGCTTGATCGCCATTAACCTAGATGATGGTGATGAACTGAAGTGGATCCGCATGACTTCCGGCGAAAACGAAGTGGTTATCTCAACTTCTCTTGGTCAGGCTATACGATTCCACGAAAAAGACGCTCGCCCTATGGGCCGTGTCAGTCGTGGTGTCCGGGGTATCCGCTTACGAGCCAATGACCACGTCATTGGTATGGACATCGTCGAAGAAGATTCCAGTGTCTTCGTGATCAGCAAATTCGGCTACGGCAAGCGCACTAAGATCGCGCAGTTCACACCGCACGCCCGTGGTGGTGTTGGTATCCGTTCAGCAATTGTAAACGACAAGACTGGTGACCTGATGGGCGTCAAGACGCTATCTGGCAACGACGATCAAGAGGTGATCATCATTTCGCAGCAAGGCCAGACCATACGCTTAGGCCTGAAAGACATTCCAGCGCTTGGCCGTGCCACTCAAGGTGTACGCATCATGCGTCTGAACGACAAAGACCAGGTTGTATCGCTGGCTTTAGTAGAGAAGTCTGAAGATATTGATGAGCTCGACGCTGACGAAACTGTCGTGCTTGAGCCCGCCGAATAGCCGGAACCTTGCCCATTTTAAGGGGCTAGTATGTTGACAAATAGCTATTATGGTGTATAATATAGCCCATGCAGACCCAGTTAAAAACTCCATACGGCAAAGCAAAATTATATAGTGCGTCACCTGAGGGACAAGGGTCAGAGGGCAACATAGTGGTTATCCCAGGATTTGCTGAAACTCTGACGCAGAATAAGCGATTGGTTAATAGCTTGGCAAAGCAGGGTTATAACGCGTCAACCTACAGTCAGCCGCGTGGTCGAGGCAACAAAGAAGGTCGAAAACGTTCTCCTATGATGCGGGCGGCTTTAATTGCAGGGTATATTATAAATAAAGTTGATGAACCTATCGACGTTGTTGGTCATTCCATGAGTGCAAAAGTTGCACTCATCGTAGCAGAAGCTGTGCCAGACAAAATTGGTAAGGTAATATTACTCCAGCCTAACGGTATTAATTCTCCACAAAGCTTAGGCCAGATCAATAAAAAATCTACTATGAAGAATGTAAATAACCTTAGAAATGCCAGCAAGATTGCCTCTAGTATCGGTGAGTCTAAATGGAGTATCATCAAACTTCTGGTTGTCGGGCAGGCTAAAGCGACCAAGCTCATGGCAGTCAATTTCAATCTGGCAAAAGCAGAAAGTATAGAAGCGGCCAGCGATTCACTACTCAGCAATGCAAAAAAAGTCAGAGACTTAGGTAAGGAAGTGGTCGTCATAGGTGCTCAAGGCGATCAGTTCTTTGATCAGCAAGAAGTTAACGCTACATATGGACTAGCTGGTCACATGAACGACGGCCAAACGATCGCTATAGATGACCTATTCTCGATGAGCCTTATGTCTAACCGTGAAGCAACTCATGATGCCTCATGGATGCGTCCAGACGAGACGGCAATAGCTATACGAGCCGTGCTTGGGCACTCGGCGCTTGAGGCTATGAACGTGCACGCATCTCAAGTCTAAGTCTGGTAATTGTTGGGTAATTGTTAAATTTCGCTTAATATTTATTGAGATCTTGATGTTTAGTACGTTTTAGATACGTGGTATACGCTAAAGTGTAGTCTAGAAAGTACACTTTAGCGTATACCGGGGAGTTGAGAACATGAATGTAAACGCCAAGATATTGAGGGCCAATCTAGGCTACTATTTAGACTGCACTGCTCGGGGCGAAGAGGTGTTTATTATCAGAAATTCGATGGTTGTTGCTCGGCTTATACCAGTTAGTAATCAGATGGGTAGCAGACAGATTGGACTGGCACATGCTCAACAACCCTCGCATCCGAATATGGTTGATACGCAACTAACAATTAGAGAGGACGGAGAGGACGGAGAGATGGTGGAATTTCGCGAAATGGGCCCCTATGAGGACCCTGATATGTCGCATAAATTGTATAGCTTGGAGGCTTCCGGGCCAGACCACGGCCATCCAGCCTACTATTGTCAGGCTTTTGGTGGTGAGTTTTGGCTGGCTGCGGCAGCGGGTGAGGTGATTGCTTGTGGTGGCTTTTATGTGGATTTGAACGTTGTTGGTGGAACGCGTGGGGTAACGATTCATCGGCTGCATCCAGCGCCAATACCGGATAATACAGCCGTTATAGAGCGACTGCAGGCGATACTTTGTGAACGGGCAGCAGCGCACGGGCTACAGCTGAGTAAATAATTGTAGGTATTACTACGGGCATGGGCAGATTACCCCTTGACGTAGAGGGGTAGGTGAGGTATTCTCAGAGGAACGCGTTTTTGAGGTCTCTTTGATTGTCTCTCGAAACTGTCGTTGAAAGTGCGTGAAAGTAACTAGCGCAAGATCATTAACAATTAGACGAAATATTTGTTTTTAAACAATTAAATATGTTTAAAAATTGAATAGTGCAAATCAACGTCAATCAACGTACTGCTCCGCAAGGAGTATGTACACAAGAATTTTGTTTAAATTAGTCAGTGTAGCGAAGTGAGAGTCATCTTGCTGAACTACATGTTCGATTGAAGTTAAGGTTAAATTCTTTTTTGGAGAGTTTGATCCTGGCTCAGGATGAACGCTGGCGGCGTGCCTAATACATGCAAGTCGAGCGGTAAGGTTCTGCACTTAGTATTTGACCTGGGAAAGTCTATGCGAATAGATACTACCCTGATGAAAGGAAGCTCCAAGGCTGGAGCATCTGAGTCGAATCCTGGGTGTAGAATACACGAGCGGCGGACGGCTGAGTAACACGTAGGAACATACCCCAAAGTGAGGCATAAGCACCAGAAATGGTGTCTAATACCGCATGTGCTCTTCGGAGTAAAGCTTTACGCGCTTTGGGAATGGCCTGCGTATGATTAGTTTGTTGGTGAGGTAATGGCTCACCAAGACTACGATCATTAGCTGGTCTGAGAGGATGATCAGCCAGACTGGGACTGAGAACGGCCCAGACTCCTACGGGAGGCAGCAGTAGGGAATTTTCCACAATGGGCGAAAGCCTGATGGAGCAACGCCGCGTGCAGGATGAAGGCCTTCGGGTCGTAAACTGCTTTTATATGTGACGATAATGACGGTAGCATATGAATAAGGATCGGCTAACTCCGTGCCAGCAGCCGCGGTCATACGGAGGATCCAAGCGTTATCCGGAATTACTGGGCGTAAAGAGTTGCGTAGGTGGCATTGTAAGTTGGTAGTGAAAGCGTTCGGCTCAACCGGATAAACATTACCAAAACTGCAAAGCTAGAGGATGAGAGAGGTTATTGGAATTCCCTGTGTAGGAGTGAAATCCGTAGATATAGGGAGGAACACCGATGGCGTAGGCAGATAACTGGCTCATTCCTGACACTAAGGCACGAAAGCGTGGGTAGCAAACGGGATTAGATACCCCGGTAGTCCACGCCGTAAACTATGGATGCTAGCTGTGAGAGGTATCGACCCCTCTCGTAGCGAAGCTAACGCGTTAAGCATCCCGCCTGTGGAGTACGGTCGCAAGACTAAAACATAAAGGAATTGACGGGGACCCGCACAAGCGGTGGAGCGTGTTGTTTAATTCGATGGTAAGCGAAGAACCTTACCCAGGCTTG
>JBBRNI010000009.1:0-28409 GCA_038230395.1 Saccharimonadales bacterium (SeqCode)
CCGAGGCTTTAACATCCTTATCAATTTTTACGCTTATAACTGTATTCATACTACAGAGTATATTCACCGTAGGTAAAAATGTCAATGTGATTAAGTTAAAAATGACTTCTGCAGGAGTCTTTCATAGTGCTTATGCTTGGAAGACCACCGTGTACGCTATCGCAACTGAAAAACGCTATGGTCGACAGGAAGAATCAGAAAACAATTTTGTTTTGCCAGTTTTGTCGTAGTAGCTTACTGAGCCGCACTGTGAGCTATTTTTATAAAGTCTTTTGTAGTGCCAGCGAGTCGCTAAACTTCCTACTAGAAGACCGATTATTAGCGCCAAAACAACGAGCAGGTAGGTGCGCCTCATTTACTTATATAGTCTTGCGCTTTTAAGAATTTGTTGAGCGGTGTTAGCTTCAGGGCTGTTTTGCCATCGACTTGCTTCATCGACATTGAATGCCTTGCCAGGTGTTACCAGGAAATAAACACCCCGCCCATTTTTAAAGAGCGCAATTGGGTTAAATATGTTAAATGTTGATGTATCATTTCCGAGTTTGTATTTATTAAAATCATCATCAGAGACTAAGGCCGCAAAAGGTGTGTATTTTGGAGCTGAGCATTGGTCTGTGCAGTTAGCGTCAGGCGAATCTATCAGCATTCCTGTTACCACCTTCAAGTTGTTTTGTAACGAGATTACCTTGCTTGTCTTGATAATACATTCTTTGTAAACCCGCTTATCACAGTTTGTAGCTGTATCGTTACTGGATTTAGCAAACTCTAATATTGTGCCGGTAGGCGGGTTTATTTCTACCGTGTTTTGCTTTGAGCCATCTACATGTAGAATGCTGCTTCTTGTCCAATTGGTTGGGCGAGTGAAGCATATGTTTGCATAAGGAGAACAAAGCTCCACTTCGCTTTGGGAAACGGTTTTATCGGGTAATACAAATGCCGGGCCAGTATTTTTACGAATTATAACCGAAACCACTGCTACTAGAATAATGATTACTAATATCCCAACGATAGTAAATATAGAACGTGCCGAAGACTTACGTTTTTTCATGTTGGAATTGTAGCAATATAAAGGAGTTTTAAAGTAATCGATATTGGAGGGCCAGGTGGGACTCGAACCCACGACAT
Organism: Saccharimonadales bacterium (SeqCode); assembly: GCA_038230395.1. Taxonomy (GTDB): domain Bacteria; phylum Patescibacteriota; class Saccharimonadia; order Saccharimonadales; family UBA4665; genus JBDSWU01. The sequence continues at coordinate 1,126 of JBBRNI010000009.1, forward strand.
TCTGCTTAAGAGGCAGACGCTCTAACCAGCTGAGCTACTGGCCCTTGTTTCAGGCTACAACCGTGATGGTCGCAACCTGAAAACTTTACCAAATTACCTCTGTTTTGGCAAGGGGTGCTTGCTGAAAACCGGTTAGTTAGCGAATGTGCTGCTGTAGGGGTCTGAAGAGGGGGTAGAACCAGATCCATTGATACCATATGGATCGGTGGATGAGTTAAAGCTAGAGCCAGCTCCTGAATTGGAACGATTGTATAGTCTGTTTTGGTCTGCCTGGAACTTAACCTGATTGGCTCTAGATTGTACACCACTGTAAACTGCCAAAGCCACGACTGCGACGTAGCCAACAAAGAATATTGTAATGAAGATCACGGTGAGCCAGTTGAGGTAGTGAACCTTTGGCTTGGGCGCGCCGGATTCTTTAAGCTGTTTTAAGTCATGGTAACGACCGACTAGTGGTGACAAGCTAATCGCTCCTGACAGTAGACCACTACCACCACCTAGAAGTGCGGAAGCAACAACAGCTCCAAGCATCTCAATGGCATGGCCTTTGGTGAGCTCAAAACTGCGCTTGAGGGCTTTTACAGCGCTCAGATCTTCCTCATAGAATACGAAGAAGGCTAGCGATGCCCGAGCAGCGAAGTAAATGCCAGGCAAAACCAGCAATATGCTAGTTAGTACAGACAAAACAACGATGATGATTAGCAGTGCTAAGGCGCCAATAAAGCGCTTGAAGGCTATGGCATACGACTCTTTTACGGTAACCTTTTGTTCGCGGGCGCTGCGGCCAGCAATGACGTTGTAGCTACCAAACAGCAACAGAGTGCCGACTAATACAGCTAAAAATCCGACGATGCTAATAATGGCTGAGCCGCCACCGCTGTTACGTGTAGCAAAAGCTAGGATGAACTGCACGATAAATAGAGCAAAGATCGCTAGCAAGGCAACGAGTCCGCTGAGCATAATAGCCACGGGGTTAACCTTGAGCATGAGTACTAAGCCACGAACTGAGTTTAAGAACGGATTTGATATGTAGTCGCTGTATTCAGCGCTGCCGCTGGCTTGTGGCGCGGGCGCGGCAGACGCCTGCTGGGGTGCTGCTTCGTAGACTGTTGGTTGTGGTGGAACGGGGTTGTTTAGTTGTTCTGGTTGCATAATATAAATCTCCTTGATGTCATTATTACAAAAACATAACCAATTTGAAACTTAATTTTTGCTGAAAGAATATAAAATGCCTCGCCGCAGTTGTTATTTTGATACAATATCGGTAATGAGATCACTAAACGGGCGAGAATTAGCGGAATATATCCAAGAGCGTCAGGCCAAGCAAGTGCGCGGCCTGCGCCAATCAGACAAAGTAGTCCCAAAGCTAGCAATAGTGGTTGCTAGCAGCAACCCAGTTATTGATGTCTATATGCGCCTCAAGCAGCGCTACGGAGAGGAAATACTTGTTGATGTAGATGTGCACCGAGTCGATCAAGCGGCAGTCCCGGCACTGGTAGAAAAACTGAATGCCGACAATACTATCCACGGCATTATTATTCAATTACCACTTGAGGATCCGTCGCAAACTGATGACTTGACCGCGCTAGTTGCCCCCGCAAAAGACGTTGATGGGCTAGGCTCTGATGCTAGTTTTGATCCTGCAACGCCGCTGGCAGTTATGTGGTTGCTCGCCGGCTACAATATCGAACTACGTGATAAGACAGTGCTGCTGGTTGGCCTAGGCAAGTTGGTTGGCTGCCCACTGCAAAAACTGATGTTGGCATCCGGCATCACGCCACAAGTAAGCACTATTGAAACAGCTGACCTGCAGGAGCTATGCCCGCTGGCCGATGTGATAATTAGCGCTACAGGTGTTCCAGGTATTATCACGCCAGCTATGCTTAAGCAAAAAGCCGTGGTTGTTGACGCTGGTGTTGCGTCTGAGGGTGGTAAAACTGTTGGTGACTTAGCGCCAGAAGTCTATGATCGTGATGACCTAACAATAACTCCCACCAGGGGTGGAGTCGGCCCATTAACTGTCTGTGCACTGTTCGATAACGTTATTATTGCTGCGCGCCGCGTGGCTGACGCTTAGCCGAATGAAAATAGGTGTATTTGATTCTGGCGTCGGCGGATTGTCAGTTGCTAATGCCATTGAGCTCGCGCTGCCCGCCGCTGAGATTATTTTTCGGTACGATAGTGACCATTTCCCATACAGTACACGACCACCAGAACAGATATATGGTTTCGTGCTGCCGATCCTGGAGTCCTTAGTCGACGATGGTTGTCAGGCTATTGTGATTGCTTGTAACACGGTTTCTACGACGTTAATTGAACAGTTGAGGCAGGCTGTACTGGTACCACTAATTGCTATGGAGCCAATGATCAAACCGGCCGCCGAGATGACCAAAAGTGGTGTTATCGCCATATGTGCGACTCCAACTACCCTTGCTAGTGCCCGTTACCTGTGGCTAAAGCAGACGTACGCTCCAAATATTATGGTTATAGAGCCAGATTGCAGTGATTGGTCGTACCTCATTGAGAATAATCAGATCGATGAAGCCAAAATTCGCGACCGTTTGCAAGCGGCACTTGACCAAGATGCTGACGTGATTGTATTGGGTTGCACGCACTATCATTGGATTGAAGCAGATATTGAAGCGATTGCTACAGGCCGCGCCACTGTGATTCAGCCTGAACAGGCTGTCATCGCTCAGCTCAAACGAGTGCTTGCACAGCTTGGCTAAACTGGGCGCCGCGATCTTTATAATCTTTGAACATATCAAAGCTCGCGCAAGCGGTTGATAGCAATATGACATCTCCGGGCTGGGCTAGCCCCCGAGCAACTTGAACAATTTCGGTCATTGTCTGTCCGCCGCTCACAAAACTGTCGAAGCCAACAGCTTCCAAACTGGCTTGAATGCTAGTAGCTTGATCACCAATCAATACGACCTGCCGTACATCGTTGTCTTTGACGACCGTTGCTAGTTCGTCATAGGAAGCGCCTTTGTCTGACCCGCCGAGGATAATTATTTTTGGAGCGGCGAATGCCTGCATCGCAACAGTCGCTGTCTCTGGGGTCGTACCAAAGCTATCGTTATAATAGCGCACACCGTTTAGCTCACGGACGAACTCCAATCTATACGGCAGGCCACTAAAGCTGGTAAGCACCGAACGCATGGCGGCAGCGTCCTGCGTCACTTGCCAGGCGGCGGTAACGGCCGCGCAGACGTTTTGCAAATTGTGCGCACCAAGTAGCTGTAATTCTGAGGTCTGACAGATAGTTTGACCATCGATGACCACCAAGTTGTTATCAACATAAGCGCCGGGTTGTTCAAAGTATGGCAGATGTTGCCCGAGGGATGCACTGGCAATACTAACTGAGTTTTTATTGGCCGGGTAGTAGATGGCGATATCTGACTGAGACTGATGAATAAATAGCTGCTGTTTGGTGGCAATATATTCCTCAATGTTTTCGTGCCAATCTAGGTGTTCGGAGACCACCATCAGGCAAACGGCAATGTGTGGTGATTGACACAGGTCTATTAGCTGAAAACTAGACAGCTCGAGCACTACATAGTCGTCAGGCTGAATGTCGCTTTTGAGTAAATCCAGCGCTGCAACCCCAATGTTGCCGCCCAAGTGGACTCGTTTACCGCTGGCTTCCAACATGTTAGTAATCAGCGTTGCAGTTGTACCTTTACCCTTGGTACCGGTTACCCCAATTACGTTTGGAGTCGGGCATACGCGCAAAAATTCATTCGTGTTAGTGGTGACCTTGTCTAAAACCGTCTGATTATTTGCCGCTACGATCAGCCGGGGGTGCACATGGGGAGAACGCACTATCAGATCAAACTGCTCAAGATTATTTAGGTAGTTTTGACCGAGCTGTGCGCCGACGCCCTCAGGCACCTTAAGCTCAGAATTTTGGTCGCAAATGGTGATGTCATTGGCGTCTTGCCAATAGTCGTAGGCAGCTCGACCTTCGAGTCCAAAGCCGAGGATTGCGATATTCATGCCTTAAGTATAACAGTAGTAACTTAGGCTTCGAGCTGCTTTTTGACTAGGTCGGCGACTTGGCGGGGGGTCATGTCGGCCTTAAGGATGACAGCGCTGACACCGAGCTCTTTTACCGCGGCTGGAATCTCTTGCTCTCCCATGTTGGTCAGGATAATAACCTTCAGGTCTTTGCCCCACGATGTGGCGCGCATTTTGGCTAGCATTACATCGCCGGTCATTTCGGGCATCATTAGGTCTAGGAGAATAATATCGGGCACTAGGCTTTCAACCAGTGCTAACCCAAGTTTGCCATTTTCGGCAGTTTGTACACTATAACCTTCCGCTTCGAATTTGAAGCGGTACATCTGGGATATCGCTTGGTCATCTTCGATAATTGCGATTTTCGTAGCCATAAGCTAATCGTACGAGATAACTTGCGCAACCGCAAGCTTTTTTTGGTATGCCTTAAAAGCTGTTGTATAGTAACGCTATATGGGGCACAAGCAACTCGTTCTCACCGATCCAAGTGCAAGCTATCCAGCATTCTTAAAGCCGCCGACCAAGCAGAAGGTTGCCCAGGGGATTACTGGAGCGCCGGTAGTGATTAACATGTCACACAAAAATGCTGAAGTGCAGCTCAAGCAGCTGGTGAAGGATGTTCCAAATGTAGCAATTATTGATAATTATGCCGAGCAGTACGCCGAACTGATTTTGAGCCGTCATGCCCACCTGTACAGGGCTAATTACGAGGTTCAGGTAGCCTCAATACAAGAGTTTCTTGATAAGCATTATGGTAACAAATCCGGTTGGCAACTTGGCTCATGGGTTTATTTCGCCTGGAAAAATCAGCTCATTCACGTGTTAGCACAAAAAGATTTTGAAGACCTGCGCACCATCCGCAATCGAGATCTGATAACCGCAGATGAGCAACGCACATTATTTGAGTTCAAAGCTATATCATTTGGCATGAGCGTTGGGAGCGCTGGTGCTCTCTCGATGGTGCTCAGTGGTATCTCTCGTAATATTAAGCTAGTTGATGGCGCTGTCATTAGTGGTTCCAACTTGAATCGTATTCTGACAGGTGTGAGCAGCGTTGGTAAAAGTAAGGCCTTGGTCATTGCACAGCAGATTTATGAAATGAATCCCTACTCCACTGTTCATACGACCGATAAAGTCGACAAGGACAACATCGCAGCAATTTTTGATGAGCCATGGAAAGTCGACCTAGCGATCGATGAGATCGATGACATCGAAATGAAAGTTCGCATTCGTTACGAAGCTCGCAAACGCAAGATTCCAGTCATCATGGCCTCGGAGCTTGGCGACACAATGATCCTTGATGTTGAGCGTTTTGACCTCGAGCCCAGCCGGCCATTATTCCACAACGCTGTTCCTGGTATCGAAAAGCTGCTTGATACACCAATAGAGAACTACCGTGAATGGACTAAGCACGCCACCAGCATCCTTGATGTCTCCAACATGACCATCAAAATGCAGAAATCGCTGATGAAAATTGGCACCACCATCGTCACCCATCCGCAACTTGGCTCTACGGTGATCATGACAGGTGGCGTTTTGGCTTTCGCCGCCAAGAGCATTGCACTTGGCCACTCACTCAAGTCTGGGCGCTACGTTATTTCGCTCGAAAAAGAGTTATTAGCTGATCACAAAACACGTCAGTACAAGCGTGACCACAAAAAGCACACCAAGGTTATGCGACGCGCCGTCAAATCGATGTAAGGATAGCTTCGGCGCTGATGCGCGGCGAGTATTTGCGTTTATTACTACCAGCACCGATACGAATGACTGCCAGGATTCGTTCATGGGTCCTAAAGGAAGCTTCGATGTCATCATGGTAATTGGATGCCTCAACTATTGCGGCCGATGTAGCTTGGCTGAGGCCAGCCTTTTCGATAGCTAAGCTAACCTGCAGATAGGTACGGCCAACCTCTAGCCAATATTTGGGTACATCGCCTGGAGCGGTAATAACGAGCACCGCGCTGGCGGATTGCCAGCGTTGTCTTTCGAGCTTGACTTCGGCGCCCATGTTGATGCCATGCCGCAGCATGAATGGTTGCAGGCGCGCGATGAGCGGGTTAATGTACAGGCTGCCAACAGCGATACCGCGCAGCTTACGCGATCCCGGTACAACTAAATATTGGCTGAGTTCGAGGCGGAAGCCAGGGCTGCTTAGTGCTACATTGATTGCTTTGCCGGTGAGGCTTGCAACCTGTTCTATGATGGCCGTATTGGTGGAAACACGCACAGTAGTTTTCTGCGCCACACTGCAGTCCTCCAAGCTTTCCACGAGTAGTGGATTGATATCGACATGGCGATAGATGCTGCGGTCACTAGCGCGGTTCCTGAGGTTTTCGCAGGCTTTGAGGGCATCGGGTTGAATTGGTGCTGCCACGAACGAAATAATAACCGTACCTCTATCTTGCAGGTTGATAGTGCCAGCTTTTAAACCCACGCTAGCTGCAGCCAAAATGATACTTTCACAAAAGATACCAAGACTAATAATGGTCTGACGTCCGGTTGGATCACCATCACCAAGCTGGTGAGCTGGGTCAACACTGACTATCAGGCTGTTGTCATGATGTTTTACCACCCATGCCTGGGTGTTATGCACTGATGGCGCAAGACGCGCAATATCGAGTATGGCAAGCAGATTTTGTTGGAGTAGTACGCCTGATTTCATAAAAAGCTACAATCATCTTACCATAATTTAGGGCTGCGATTGGAAATATCTAACGTAATATGGTAATATTACCTTAGTTTCTCAAAAATCAAAAAATCAAATAATACATGACTGCGCAACAATGCACCGAATATTTTCTAAAGCAGCTAACTTGACTGAATGTAATTGGCGTCAGCTAGACGAATTCGATGATCACGAATTTGTGATTGCTCTGACTGACACCGCCAGTGGTTTGCGTGCCTTCGTTGCCGTGCACAGTCGTGCGCTTGGTATGGCTCATGGCGGCACAAGATACAAAAGCTACGCCACGGAGACTGAAGCACTACAGGATGCTTTGAATCTGTCGCGCGCGATGAGCTACAAGAGTGCTTTAGCAGGCTTACCATATGGTGGTGCTAAAGCCGTGATAATACTTGATGAAAATACCGATCGGCAAGCTATATTAGCTGCCTATGCCCGTAAGATTGAAGCCTTACGGGGCTTATTCCACACGGGCACTGATGTTGGCTTGATCGATGATGACATACGCTACATGCACCAGTTCTGTCAGTATATGCTGGGTGTTTCAGAAAACGACGCTGGCGACTTATCAACTTCTAAAGCCGCCTCGATGGGCGTCTATTACGCTATGAAAGCAGCAGCTCAACACAGATATGGCAGCGACGATCTGCGCAACAAGGTTATTGGCATTAAAGGTCTCGGCAAGCTGGGCGGTGGGCTAGCTAAACTTTTGGCTGCTGACGGAGCAAAACTTTTGATCGCTGATGTGGATGATTCAGCCGTGGCCACGTGCGTCGAAGCGTTACCAAACTCAGTAGTGGTGATGTCTAGTGAGATTCACAAACAACCGATGGATATCTATGCCCCGTGCGCTCTCGGTCAAGAATTTGATGCCAAAAATGTCAAAGAATTACAATGCGCCATTATTGCCGGGGGCGCTAATAACCAGCTTGCTAGTGACGAGGTAGGTGATCAGATTGCCGCACGGGGCATTCTATATGTGCCCGACTATGTTGCCAACGCTGGTGGCCTGATTTTTGTGTCTGAAGAGTTAGAGGCGGATGGTTTTAAGGTAGATCGTATCAAACAACGACTATTGGCCATATCTCAGACCGTTTCGGACATTCTGGCCGAAGCCCAGGCTACCAACACGCCAACTCATCGTGTGGCTGTACAACATGCTGAAACCAAGATACAGCAGGCATCCGCATGAGTCGCAAGGATTCGCTGGATTTATTCCACCGTGCAGTAGCAAAGATACCGGCTTATCGTAGTTTTTTGGCCGCCCATGATTTTGATCCGGCAAGTGTCAAAACCGAGGCTGACTTTACTGTGATCCCGGTAATTACGAAAAAGAATTATTTACAGGCAGCTGAGCGCAAAGATTTGCTGTGGCCGGAGGCGCTGCAGGCGCCGCTATGGTTTTGCTCAACCTCTGGTTCTACTGGGGAGCCATACTACTTTCCACGCGATGATGCCTTGGCATCTCGCGGCGCCGCCTTTGCTGAAGCATTTTTACAGTACAGTTCTCGTGGTCCAGGCCGCACCTTAGTACTGATGGCCTTCGGGATGGGGGTTTGGATTGGCGGCATTATTACGTTGCGTTCGTTTGAGATTGCCGCGGCTAAGCTCCAGACTCCAGTAGCATTTCTGCCAACTGGCTATAACAAAGAACAGATTTTTAAAGCTCTCAAACAATTGGCGCCGGAGTTTGATCAAACAATTTTAGTTGGCTACCCACCATTTGTTAAAGAGATTATCGACGAGGCACCCGATCAAGATATTGATATGTCCAAACTAAATATGAGGCTGATGTTCGCGGCGGAGGCCTTTACCGAGACCTTCCGCAACTACGTTGTCGACAAGGCAGGGGTCAATAGCTCACTCTTAGACACCTTGAACATTTACGGCTCAGCCGATATTGGCGCGATGGGCTACGAGACGCCGCTCAGCATTTTGATTCGTCAGCTGGCGCTTGAGGATCCGCTGCTCTACAAAGACATGTTCGGTCAGATTGAAAAGACCCCGACGCTCGCTCAGTATCATCCAGAATTCGTTGATTTTGAGGCAATTGACGGCGAATTGTTGCTAACTTCGGATGGCGTTATTCCGCTGGTTAGATATGCGATTGGTGATCATGGGGGCGTCATTGAATATGACGACATGCAGCGCTTACTGCATAGATACGACATTAACCTTAAGGCCGAAATTCAAAAAGCCGGCATAGGCCACACCATCAATAAGCGACCATTCGTCTACGTCTATGAGCGGACTGATCTGTCAGAAACGCTTCACGGCATTATTGTGTACCCGGAATTTGTCAAAGAGGGATTACTGAACCCGATGCTGAGTGAACAGTGCACTGAACGTTTCACGATGTTCACGAAGCATGACATTCACCATAACCAGTTCCTGCAGGTAAATGTTGAACTTCAGAAAGATGTTGAGCCAACGCCAGAAATAGAGGCCCAGGCTTTGGATGCAATTCGAGAATCAATGATCGCCAAAAGTTCAGAGTTTGCTGAAGTATCCAAGAGTAAAGCCAGTCAAAAATTAATAGAAATCGTGTTATGGCCACATGGTCATAGTCGCTACTTTGGTGCTGGCACGAAACAGATGTGGGTCAAAAAAGCATAAGCGAGTACAATAGAAACTGACAGAGGCAAAACAAAGCATGTTCCAGATAATTGTATTGGCGATAACGGTACTGGTGAATCTACTACTTGGGTTAGTGGTGTATTTGAAGAATCCGCGTAGCGTTACCAACCGTTACTTCTTTACGCTCACCGCGATATTTGTTATGTGGTCAGTGGTCAATTATATTTCAGTACACCCGGTCTTCCTTGGACAGCTAACCTGGATTAGACTGTCATTATTCAGTGGGGCATTACTCAACTTATCAGTATTTGTCGCCTTTTTAGCGTTCCCAGATACTAGTTTCTCGACTTCGTCGCTAAAGCGATTGCGCTGGGCAGCACTGTCAACGGCATTTGTTATGGCTCTGACGCTGACTCCATTGGTCTTCAAATCGCTCAAGATAGATGCTCACGGGGTCCCTAGCCCTGTTCCGGCGCCAGGCATTGGATTATTCTTGGCCCAAACGATCATTTTACTCGGTACTTGTATTATGACGGTTGTAAAAAAGTTTCGGTTGTCAAAAGGCGTGGTTCGCGAGCAACTTCGCTTAGTACTGCTTGGTGTAGCTGGTACGTTCAGCCTGATTGTATTCTCCAACTTTATAGCGGTAGTAGCCTTTCATATCACTGCATTAATACCACTGGGCCCCTCGTTTACGATGATTTTTAGCGGCTGTTTTGCCTATGCTATCGTCAGGCATCGTCTGTTCGACATTCGTCGTGCAGCTGCTCGCAGCTTGACGTATACACTGACAATTGGTTTTATGGCGCTGATTTATGTAGCAGCAGGTTTTGGTGTTTCGACATTATTGTTTAATCAGTCCGGCATCAGCGCTCGCTACCAAATGGTAAACACCCTGCTCGCATTGTTGTTGGCTGCATCCTTTCAGCCTATTAAACAATTCTTCGACCAGTTGTCGAGGAAAGTCTTTTATAAGGATTCCTATGACCCTCAGGCCTTCCTGGATCGCCTAAATCAGGCCCTAGTTGAGCAAGCAGACCTATCCCATCTCCTAAAAAATTGCAGCACCATTATCATTGATAATTTAAAATCAGCTGGTTGTACATTTGTCATCAACGAGACTTCACAGGTCTCAGCTCGGTTGCTTGGTACGCCTAAAGCCCCTTTCACAGCGGCAGATAGTCGCCAGCTGCAATCACTGTTGCGGCATACCCACACTAAAGTGGTGGCAGCTGACGAATCGGAATTCAATGACAAGCTACTCATCAACTTCTTAAATTCCAAAGATATCGCAGTCATAGTACAGCTCGTACCTAGTCTTAGAAGCAAAGCGGACAGTTTTGGCGAGATTCTCCTAGGGGCAAAACTGAGTGGTGATCCGTACTCCAGAGAGGATATACAGTTGTTGGAAATCTTGGCTAACGAATTGGTGATAGCTATTCAGAATGCCCTACGCTTTGAAGAAATTGAAAACTTCAATACCACATTACAACTCAAAGTCATCAACGCTACTAAGAAGTTGCGTAGCACCAACGATAAATTACGGACACTCGATGAAACCAAAGATGACTTTATTAGTATGGCCTCACACCAGTTACGCACGCCACTGACTAGCGTCAAAGGCTATATAAGCCTAGTATTGGAGGGTGACGCCGGTAAGCTCACGCCGTTGCAAAAGCAGATGCTAGAGCAGGCCTACACCAGCTCACAGCGCATGGTCTACTTAATTGCTGACTTGCTCAACGTTTCACGCCTCAAAACTGGCAAATTTATTATTGACTCTAAACCGGTTAACTTAGCCAAGATTGTCAACGAAGAGATGGCTCAGCTCAAAGAAACCGCTAAATCACGCCAACTAACCCTGGACTACTCCCAGCCGGAAGACTTCCCTGAAGTAATGCTCGACGAAACTAAGATTCGCCAAGTCATTATGAACTTCGCCGATAATGCCATTTATTACACGCCGGCCGGCGGCAAAATAAAAGTTGAGTTGGTTAATACCCCCACAACTATCGAGCTGAAGATCATCGATAACGGCCTTGGGGTACCAAAAGCCGAACAGCCCCACTTATTTACTAAGTTTTACCGCGCCGGTAACGCCCGCAAGGCTCGCCCTGACGGCACCGGTCTTGGGCTGTTTATGGCCAAAAAGGTGATTGCTGCCCAAGGTGGCGCCTTGATATTTGAGAGCACTGAAGGCAAGGGCAGCACCTTTGGCTTCGTCTTTAGTAAACACAACTTGGCTGTTCCCGAGACCCCTGTTAAATAGTTTACGGTTATGTTTATTTACAATAGGCTAGTTTGTTCTATTATATATTGACAATATTGAACTATTGTGGTAGTATTGCGAGTATCCTTTGTATGGATGAGAGACATCCGTGTAACAGGGGTTCATTAACAAGTCATATCATTACAGTACATACATTTCTGACACTTTAGAGGCATCCAGTGCAGATCAACGCGTATACGACGTAACAGATACAAAGTTTCAGCTAATATTAGAAGGCTAGCCATGCTCCTTATCTGTTATAACCTCGTTCGTGTTGATCTGCACTGGTTGCAGCATTTGTTGAGCAGTAGTTCATTTATGGACGTCGCTCCAGATCTCCCACGTGCAGAACGCTGTAACAAAACCTTTGTACAATCAATAAAGTTTTCAAAGCATAACCTATCCAAAAAAGGGAGTGGCTTTTTACTGGCAAATTTTGCCGGTAGTAAGTCACTCCCTTTGGGGTCACCTTAGTCGACATCGTGTCGTCTTCGTAGTTCCCCACTTTGGAGGGAATAGCTATGAACGCAATCTTCGGAACGAACACCGGCACTACGCGTCGCGCGATCACCCTGATCATTGCGATCGTTCTGTCGGTTTACGCCACTGACTACGTGGAGTACCACCGTACGCTTCGCGACCAGCTCCTGACGGCCAAGACCTTCACGGTCTTCGTGCTCGCCATCGCCAGTCTCGCCGCGTTGCTGTGGTCTCTGCTCAAGCCCAATCCGGGCAAGACGTTGGTGAGCTTCGCACTAGGAATCGGTGTGGCGACGCTCGGGAACGAGGTCATCAAGGAGAACGTCGTGTTCTTCACGTTGGTCCTCGTCGGCCTAATCGTCATCACGATGATGAACCTGGCTGTCAAGCTGCCTTTTGGCGGAATGTTCAAGATCAACCGTGTCGCCATCCGGCGTCCGGCCTCGAACCCTTAAGGGGGCAGCTATGAATGTTTTGCTCAAAAGGCTGATGGCTGCTCTTGCAGTCATATCTGTGCTGTTGGTTGCCGCTTGCGGTACGAGCAGTACGTCTAGTACGTCCAACTTCAACGCTACAACTGTCGGATGCGACGAGGTTGCGAACCAGGTAAAACTGGTGAACGCCGACATCACAACCGACAGCAAGAACGCGCAGAAGGCGCAGGGAACTCCTGACGCCAAGAGCGCTTCAAACAAGAAGTCGGCTGACACAGACAAGCTTGCCAAGCTGACTGCCCGTCAGTCTTCGTGCAAGTCACTGGCATCGACCGCGTCGCCGCAGACTCCAGCCGAGAAGGTGGTGGTCGTGGCACTCGGTCAGCAAGGCTTCAAGGCAAAGGACCTGAAAGTCGACCAGCCGGTTGACAAGAAGGCTGCTGCCAAGGCTACGACAGGACCAGGACGATTCACGTCGTCTGGGTACGTCGATAGTGCCAAGAAGGCAACAACGTTCCTAGCCAGTGGTACGCCCGCTGCCAAGGCCGTTGTCAAGGAGTACGTCAAGAACACTGGCAGCACCATGGCTGAACTGACAAACCCGAAGAATTGGGTCATCGTTCAGTTCAAGGGTACTGCGGTGCAGTGGAACGGAAACGCTTCATTCCACGGTGCTATTACCGCTACCAACTCCTCCAGAGTTGACCCAGCCGGTACCGTCGGAGCGTTCTATGTTCCGCCGCGCCAAATCGTAGCAGGCAAGGTCACCTACATCGGTGTCCTGAGGGGAGCTTGTGGAAATCCACAGTTCAAGTTCCCAACGCCTCCAGGAAGGGTGAGCACACCGCTTACTCCGGTCACTCCAGTGACTCCAGTGACAGTATGTAAGGCGCCATCCGTTCTCAACTCGAACGGACTTTGCACCAAGGACCCTTCCAGGGACCCGCAGTCGCAAGGCAACGTACCGACTCAGGTGACCAAAAACTACCCGAGCACGGACAACGGCACTGAAGTCAGCCAGCCGGCTGCTCAGCCAAGTGATGGTGGAAACCAGATTCCCGTGGGCTCTCAGCCACGTGTGACTCCGAGTCCCGCCCCCACCCACACTGGGCCTACCGCCATTCCGGCACCCAGCAACTCGCCCGAGCCCGCCCCCTCACAGGTGCAAGCTTCGCCGACTGCGACTGCCGGAGTTCCGACACACCCGCCGGGCGGCTAATCCTGCAGATTTTGCAGCGAAAACAATTGAATAGTACAAAGTGTGATGCGTTACAGCATCAGCAAGGTGGTTGAGGGACTAAGTTGTAGGCATCCGCCTTCGACCAAATCTCGCCACCTTGCAACACTATATTTATTATATGTTTTGTAATGATCTGACTTGAGTTAGTGCGAACTTTAACAATTTATAACAATCAAACAATAATGTTGACATAACATGTGTATTGTGCTAAAGTTAACTCAGCTTTATTTATGGCTGGTGGGAGTTCCAATTTATTTGGGCAATTTAACAATTTAGACATTCGAAATTATTTCAACCCTATATTAGTAATTAATTAAGTATTTATTGGAGCAAACTATGAAAAACCTATTCCGCATTATGCCGAAAAAGAGTCTCGCTACTGTCGCTGCTGTACTCACCGTTTTTGGTGTTGCTGCCAGCGTCCACGCCTGGTCTCCTGATCGCCCAACTTACACGCTGGCTAACCCTAGCGACCACGTAACATTTAACTCAATAACTGATAACCCTCGTGAAGGTGATGAACGCGCGTTCTTTGAAGTCAAAAATGCAGCAAACACTGCATCTGACGGGTTCCTACACAGTGCAACAGTCACTGACGGCGAAGAATTATTGCTTCGCGTCTACGTCCACAACGATGCTGCTGACAACCTGAACACCGTCTCAGACGGCAAAGGTGGCTTCGTTGGGATCGCAACAAACACCAAGCTTCGCATTTCACTGCCAACGGTAACAAGTGACGTCATGCGTCTTAACGCATACGTAAGTGCAGATAACGCGGCTCCTGCTGTTGTTGCTGACACGCTTGACCTAGCTGCACAGAACACAAACCAGAACTTCAGCGTAAGCTATGTTGCTGGTTCTGCAGTTGCCTACAACAACGCACACACTGCTAAGGACGCAAACGGTAATCCTATCGGAATGCCCCTCAGTGACAGCATTGTTAGTTCCGGCGCTGCTCTCGGTTACGAAACAGCAAACGGTATGTTCCCTGGCTGTTTCCAGTACGTCAACGTTGTAACTGTCAAAGTTAAGGTCCACCTTAACAACCCTGCTTTCAGCGTTGAAAAATACGTTGCAAACGTCGGTGACGCTGCTTGGAGCAAAACAGTAACTTCTAAGCCAGCTGACAAGGTTCACTACGAACTCCGTTTCCGCAACACAGGCAACACTACTCTTGGTAATGTTGTCGCTCGAGATGTACTACCTAAGAACGTTAAGCTCGTTCCTGGTACCGTAAAACTCTATAACAATAATTTCACAGGCGGCACCCCATTAGGTGACGGCGTTGTTAGTGACGGCGGTGCAAACATCGCTGCTTACGGACCGCTGACCGCTACTCAAATTAGCCAAGGCATGTACAGTGCACTTGTCGACTTTGACGCAACATTGCCCGCAACTGATGCACTACAATGTGGTGCTAACAAGCTAACCAACGTAGGTGAATTCCTCGCTGGTGGCCAAAACAGTACAGATACTGCCGACGTTATTGTCAATAAAGTCTGTACTGAAACACCTGCCTTCAGCTGTGATTTGTTCGACGTCACTAAAGGTGATAACCGAACAGTTACAGTCAGCCAGTTCAAAGAAACTGCAACTGGTGGCGCTGTCTTCAACCGTGCAGACATCAATTGGGGCGACAACACTACCAAGACCATGACTGATAACATTGTTGGCCAAAAGCACCAGTACTCTAAAGATGGCACCTACAACATCGCTGCAACCACTTTCTTCACCGTCAACGGCAAAGAAGTCAGCACGAGTGGTAGCTGTCGTAAATCTGTAACATTCAGCTCGACTGTCGTCGTACCACCCTCTGTACCGGAGAATCCAGGCACGGTCGTAGTTGTTACAGCTGCTAAGCCAACCGTGCTGGTTAACACCGGCCCAGGTGAAGTAGTTGGAATGTTCGCAGCAGTTGCTGCTGTTAGCACGTTTACTTACAGTAAGTTCCTAGGCCGCCGTCTTTCTAACTAAGACCCTGTGTATAAGCACTAGCTTAATGCTGTGCAATATGCTACACTAAGTGAAGTTTAAAGAGCAAAGACTGACCGCTCCAGAACAATACCTTACGAAAATCCCCCAAGCTTCAGCCTGGGGGATTTTCATGCCTCTGGTATCTGTGGTACGATTGTTTGGACTCGCAGTTTGCTGCAAGTATTTGTTCAATGTTTTTTGACCCACCTGTTTTGATCCCATATGCCATCAGCATATAAAACCTCGCTCGGAAAGATAAGAAAATATGTAAACACATTTTTGACATCTTCCTCGTTCGGTCCCATCGTCTATCGGTTAGGACACCGGGTTTTCATCCCGGCAAGAGGAGTTCGACTCTCCTTGGGATCACCAAATAACTTATGTTTAAAAGACTTCTTCGGAAGTCTTTTTGTTTTGGTATGATATGAACATGAAGACATACTCTCGTGAAGAAATCGAATCCGTTTTAGTCAAGTCTGAGCTAATTGAGGCTGTAGAAGAAGGTTTCAGACAGTACAGCGCCGGCGACGTTGTTGTGCCTCCGGTTGGGCACCTAGGTTTTGATAATCCTCCAGGTGATGTTCACATAAAATATGGTGCAGTCAAAGGGGCAGACACGTTTACAATCAAGGTTTCCAACGGATTTTATGATAATCCCCAATTAGGCTTATCTTCTAGTCAAGGAGTTATCTTAGTTTTTAGTCAAAAAACTGGTGTATTAGATGCGTTGCTATTTGACCAAGGTTTAATTACTGATATGCGAACGGCAGCAGCAGGAGCTGTTGCTGCAAAATATTTAGCTCCAGAACATGTCACAGCTGTTGGGGTAGTTGGTACTGGTATTCAAGCACGTTTACAGATCGAGTTTTTAAGTGAAGTAAGAGCGTTTACTAAGATTTATGTATATGGTAGACACCTTGAAGCAGTCAATGAGTATATAAGTGACATGAGTGCTAAAGGATACGAAGTAGAAAGCGTTGAGAAGATCAGTGACCTTGCCAAGGCTGCAAACCTTATTGTGACAACTACACCAGCACGTGAGGCATTTTTGATGGCAGAAGACATTCAACCAGGCACACACATAACTGCCATGGGCTCAGATGGACCGGACAAGCAAGAAATCCAGCCCGAATTGATTTGTAATGCTGATGTTCGAGTTGTGGACAGTAGAAATCAATGTTTTTTGTATAGTGATACATCATATGCGTTAAAAGCGGGGCTAATTGAAGAATCTAGCGTTGTAGAGCTCGGCGAGATCGTCTCTAATGCTTCATTAGGGCGCACTGGTGACCAGCAGATTACTTTTGCAGATCTCACTGGGGTCGCTGTACAAGATATTGTTTCTGCTGAACTCATCTTAGCCAAGCTAGGAAGCGACAGCAGCCTGAGTAACTAGGCTAGTTCCACTCACTACTGGAATGCTATCAACCATTGTTAATACCCTGAATACCGCATACCATACGTTAATCTCCTCAAGGAAACAGTCCCAGTTCGATGTTAGGTGTTTCACCAACATAAATAGCTGTCTATGGGTTAGACTTCATTAATAATCTCATATCCCGAAGGAGAGGATACAAGCACAAGCCCATAACAATTTTCTGCAATCTTTTTTCTCATTATTAGTTTGGCAATTTCGTTGAGCGTAGCACCAGATCCGAGTGCATCGTCAACGATAAGAATATTCTTATATTGATTTGATGATTCAACAACAAAAGTTTGAGCAGCATTTAATATCCTATCCTCAAGAGACTTCAGTGTCTTTTGAGCAATAAGAATTCTAGCCCCAACTTTATGCACCCTAATTCTTGGGATTTGAGTAGCAATGTTGTTATCCAACTTACTCATTAATTGTGATTGACGCTGAATAGTTGGAGATACAAATGCAATGGCTTCAATCGAATAGCTTTCAATTATCTTATTAATCTGGGGGTTCATTTTATTAATGAGTTCTTTTGTGATCTTCTCATCACCTGTCTGCTTAGCTATCATGACCTGGGTGCCAAGTTTAGTTTTGCCAAATATCTCAAAATTATAATAATCGACTGCCCAGACTTTCTTTATAGCAACATTTTCGAAAGTATTTTTGAGTTTATCTGTGAAGTCAATTGGTTGATTCAAGTTTGGTGGATAATATTTATTTATGATTGAGACGTATTCTTTTACTTTGGCATCAAAATTGTACCCACGTGCCTCACACCATCTGACTAGACCTTCAACACCTTCAAGTTCTTCACCTAGAGGAGTCAAGCTGTAGTAGTGTTCATTAATTAGCCTATCCCGGGTATTTTGAGCTGCCTTTACCGGGATATTAGAAGGTTGTTTAGGCCCCTCGATATTTTCATTCTTAAGACTATAAAACCGATTTGGTCCAGAGCCTGTCACTGTAAACAAGTCCTTATTGCCAGCTAGTATTTTTTGTATGTATTGTCGACTCAAGCCAGTAAAATCAGCTATTGATTTTGGTCTAGAGCCAGGCTGGCCTTCAAGAAAAGTTATTAGTTTATGAATAGTTTTATTGTATGTCACGACTATTAGTTTACACTAGCATAGCTACTGTAAACAAGTAAGTTTCGTGATTTACTGCATGATGCAGGGCTATATAACATTTATTAGGTGTGCTCGATGCATCTATGCGGTAGCGCAAAGTAGGGTAACGATAATAAATGAGTAATCATGATTTTGAGCGCGGGAGTACTTTGCCATGTTATTGCTCCTCGCCGAGCAATTGCTCTTCGACAGCGGCGTCAATCTTCTGCATACTCTCTAGTAAAGAGTTCCATGTTTGGTCAACGTGGGTCACCATTTACGGTTAACGGATTACAA
This sequence comes from Saccharimonadales bacterium (SeqCode), assembly GCA_038230395.1. Lineage (GTDB taxonomy): Bacteria > Patescibacteriota > Saccharimonadia > Saccharimonadales > UBA4665 > JBDSWU01. The sequence continues at coordinate 19,626 of JBBRNI010000009.1, forward strand.
AAAGTACCTAAACTTCTATATATGCTAAGGTGCTTTTTTATATCTTTAAAATAGTTCGATTCTATCCGTTCTATTGTTATAGTAAAGCGATGAATCTTGTAATTGTTTCTGGTGCCGAGGCAACCGGTAAATCGGTGATTGGAAAGTATATAGCGCATGAACTCGGCTATACGTACTATGCAAAGGACGTTATTAAGGAGCATTTGTTTGACACTGAAAACACATCGACGTGGAAGTATGGTTGGTACGAAAGATTAGCAAAAGACAAGTTTTTTAGTGGCTTAGCATTATACCTTGGGGATGACAAAGATTTAGTTCTTGAATCAAACTTTATTGGCAATGACAAGCAGCACTTACAAAAACTACTCCAGGGCAAAAAAGTAAATATCGTTGAAGTACATTGTTCCACCCGAGGATTTAAGTCTTTCCGGAGATTTGTGAGTAGAAATGAGGCTAAAATACACCACCCAGGGCACCATGATCGTAGGTGGTATTTACCTCTATTCTGGAATACGCTCATGTGTAATCTTAAGATTCATGACTTGCATGCCCCAGTGAAGTTATCCAGCCAGATTATGTACGTAGACACCACCAGCTTCGAGGATATTGATATGGTCGTAATTGTTAAGTTTGCATCCGCCACTATTGAGTTAAAAGCTTAGCCTCAAGGGTCACTATTTCGCGTATGTTTAAAGGACTGCTTCGGTAGTCTTTTTTATTAGTTTGATATAATCCGCTCATGACTATTGCCATGTATTTTGATGACTTAGAGTCGCTGCCAGAGTATGGGCAAGCTCAATTAGCGTTTAGTGGCATTCGAGATATACAGTACGAACTAAACGTTCTAAATTCTCAACTTATTTTGGTCAGTAGCATGGCCACCTACTCTGGTGAGGGTAACTTTACCCGACATTGGCAGTTTGGGAGTGACTTTGGTCTAGTGGAGGGTGGTCACGTCAAAGCCGATCTAGTTTTCAAACAAGGTGAATTTAGACTTGATGACGTGAAGACCATTAATCACCAAGAATTATGGGCTATTTGTAACGATAAATATCTTACGCAGCGAATGTTTCCTCGATATTATCCCAAGACAATTTTAGTGCCAGACTTTTCATCGCTTAAACATGCTATTTCACTAATTGAAGGATCAACTAAAGTCTTAAAATCAACCGTCGGCTCCTATAGTCAGCAGGTGTGGATTGGTGATGAGAATTACCTATTGAAGCAAAAGCTTTCATATCCCCTGATAGCTCAAGAATTCATTGACTCAACTTACGGCATACCAGGCTTAACTCCTGGTGAGCACGATTTGCGTGTAGTTATGATAGAAAGTATGCCAAGCTTAGTACTGGTGAGAGTACCTGCTCCAAATGAGCATAGAGCCGGGCTGAGATTAGGTGCCAGTTTCTACTTTGCGGATTTAGACCAATTGCCTATGAGTGTTAAGCATATGGTCAGTGCAATAGACGATGAATTAAAAGAGTATAAAGGTAGGGTATACTCAATTGACTGCGCTTTGACTGCATCAGGTCCAAAGATCATTGAGCTCAATAAGGAACCCGCTATTTGGCCTAGCAGTGAACACCCCCATTTAGATACATTTAATAAGCAACTTGCTAAACACATCGTGCGTTATTCTAAGTTCGGCTCGCCACACTAATTTATAGAATATTACAGACTACCTTTACGCCTCTCAATTACTCATACCAATCGTTAGTCTCCTCAAAGGTATAGTTCTAGTTCAAGCTTGGTGGATCACCATTTCGCCTCTGTTTAAAATGAGTTCTTTATGGAACCCTTTTTGTATTTAAAATATTCTGAACTAGGTATCTTCCATGATTTTAATGTGTCTGACAGTTTGTGAGTTGCTGACAAGATGCCCAAAATTACCGCCGCTAAGCATATTCTTCAATCCAAGTTCCAGTACTGCTACACCACTGTAAGTAGTGAGCAAAAATATTCTGGTATAATTATTCTACAATTAAAGCATCAAACTACAGATTAGTAACAAACAATATCACCTACCGCGTCAGCGGCACGGCGCTGGCTATCAAGGCGGATATGGTTCTTGCTGAAACACAGATAGAGATATTGGGTGACAGTCGAGTCACAATCTCACTCGATAGCATAGCGAGCGTTTCCCGGCCAAAACTTAAGCACGTCTACACTATGACGATACGCACTACAGATAGGATATCCTACGAAATCTACTTTCGCCGGCAAGCTGCGGCGCAGGCCGAATGGCTGGCCGTGTTCCGAGCTCGGGGGCTGAAGCTTGGTGATGAATATTTCCCGAGTGTTCTAAAGGCATATGTAGCAGGTTTGTTGCTGGTGGGCATGGTTACTGGGGCGGCCTTTGTCATCTATGGGCTAGTTACCGATAAACCAGGCTCGAGTAATATCTCAAGACTCTTTTTAGTGGGCTTGTTTACTTTATTGCTAATCGTAACAGCGATTATTCCAGCCAGTGCAAGAAAAAAGTAGGCTATTAGTTCAACTCCTAGTGAGCACGATTTGCGTGTAGTTATGATAGAAAGTATGCCAAGCTTAGTACTGGTGAGAGTACCTGCTCCAAATGAGCATAGAGCCGAGTATATAAAATTATAAGTGTTGTATTATTATGATATATTAATTATGCTTATGTTAAGTATCTCTTTAGTTCGGAAGGAAAGCTTTAAATGAAAAATATTAAACATTCTCAAAGTGGCTTCAGCGCAGTTGAAGCTGTGGCTATTATTGCCGTAATAGCAGTAATAGGTACTGTAGGTTTTCTCGTTTACAACAACAGTAAAAAGGCAGACGTTAAGCCCGTTGCGAGCACACAAACGAGTAGACGGAACGCTACACAAAATGAGAATACAGTTTCTCAAACCCCCATACTTTATCAGGGAGTCGATGGTACGGCTTATGATATAGCTGTTCTGGCAGAAAATGACGACCAAAAAGGTGCTGCAGCGGCTATCAGCGCTCAGTGTATGAAAACTTCTGTAGCTTTTGATGCGTCTACCTCTTCTCATAATGTAGTCGGCACTACAGGAACAGCCGACTTGTTTAACGGTAAAGATAAAAATCATAACTACACCCAAACAGGTAATTCTATGTATATAAACGCTAGCTGTTATGACAAAAATGTGGGTGGCAGTCAGTCTGGTGGTGGTCAAAGGTACGTATTAGCTAAACAAAATGGCAAGTGGACTGTTCTTGAGTCAGGACAGGGGCAATAATAATGACACTGTTGAAGAACCACAAAACCAATGTTAGCACTGCGCTTAATCAAAATGGTTTTGGAGCGATAGGTGTAGTCGTAGTCCTATTTGCAGTAGCGGCCTTAACTGGCGTTGGATATTCTGTATACCACTCAAAACAGAATAGTAATTCCTCCGCTACAAACAGCACTCAAGCCTCATCTACATCAAGTACCGACAAGCAAAGTTCCCATCTTTACGTAAAAGAATGGGGCACCTCATTTAATTATAGCGCCGAACTGGGGACTCTTGCTTATGTATATAAGTCATCAGGCGACAGTATTAGTTTTTCTTCTTCCCTCGAAGACAGCCTACCCGCCAGCTGCCCCAAAGGTAGCTGGGGTTTAACCCGAATTACCTCAGGTAAGTACACAGATATGGATGGGAAAACAATCTCGGATGCTGATGCGATAAAGTCAGGAAGCATAACTAAAATTGGAGATTACTTGTACGAATTCGATTACCCTCAGATTGCCTGCTCCGATAATGCTAAAGATAAAGCCACAGAAGCTAAGGTAGACGCCAATTACCGCAAAGTACTGGGGCTGTAATTTAATCGTTGAAATATACGAGTTACATCAAAGCTAGACTAGGATTATGTCACGAATACCCGACTATGTTTTACACTGTTTAAATGACATAGTAATCACATCCTCAACTCACAGGAGCTGCTGCTATGAGGGATGACATTGCTAAAACTTAACAAATTTAAAATTCAAAACTTAGCGCCAGCGATAAACTCTGTATGAATTGGTGCTAACATTTCAAGTGATGATTCACCATGCCTCAGGCGACCCTCGACTACTATCAAAGCTTAGCCGGCAGCGGTGAGGTGCCTTTTAATTATCAGTTTGTGCCCCACATTCTCTATCTAGGTGAGGTTGATGTGAGTACAGCGCAAGTCGTCAGGCTTTAGTGCTGAGTTGATTACGACGAAGTTTCTCATCACGATTTTGGTGATTGCGTAGAATTAGGAACTGGCGACGCAGTAATCATTGGACGTGGAGTGCTACATGGTAGTGCGACTGATCCAGACCGTAGATCCATTGTTTTTAGGACAATAGGTATAGTATCTTAATCTGTTATCATTTTCGGATATGCAATTTATTACAATTTCTCAAAGCTTTAAAACCTAGATTGACTCCTATTGTGAGGAGTCAATTTCTTTGCCGTGTAATTTTGCAATACTTACTACTACTAAGATACCAAAGACTGCTTTAGCGCTGACATCCAATATCGCGTACACTGCAGTTTCTGTTGCAAGGCTGATAACGCTGTAGCCAGAAGTACCAAGCAGCCAGACAATTGGGTAACAGACCCAAGCCACACTTAGGAACGTTAAGAGGCGCGTATAGACTTCTGCGGATCGCTGGTTGTGGCTGAAGGCAAGACTTTTAACTTCGCCGAACATCTTGTAAAGTACAATAAGAAACCATAGGCAACTGGCTACGTACCAAACCTCTTTGTCTACAGTATTTGTAGATAAATCAGCGAATAATCCTGTCACAATCATCAGTATATCGGCTACCAGCACAGTACTGATTAAGCTAAATCGTTCTCGGCTCTCAGCAGTGCTTTTGATGGAGGGTAGGGCAATTACTAGTAAGCTGAGCAATAGTAGCGGAGTTGTAAATACCCAGTCTAGATATCGCCCGATGTAGACTACGTGTCCGGCAACTGTTATGTCGGCCTGTCCTCTAGCAAGAGCGTAGTACGATATTGTCGCGATTGAGGTAATTAGTAATGCCAGTAAGGCGTGGAATCGCTTTTTAGCTGGTAGTTTGTCCATCAAGTAAATTATTACGAGTGAACCGGCACCAAGACCGACAAATCCGAACCAGAACCATTGCTGAACAGTAGATAAATCCATATGAGTCCTTTAAGATTATTTTAGGTAACTATGATGTTAAGAATGCCTCTTAAATTTACCATAAGCGCTATGAAAAGCAATACGCTGCAATGAATGTTCTGGGCTGCAACTGTTTTACAGATTGCAGACGGCAATCGTTGGGATAGGTAACTGTTGTAAGTTAGCCAAGATAACTAAAATTAGCTGACCTTGATTTTATAAACCAGCGTCAACACACAAGCTGTCAGAGTATACGCGGCTACAAAATGGTAAGCATCGAAATTGCTGCGGACGCTTTTTTGTGTGAGCGACAACGCAGTGTCGATAATGGCCAAGAAACCAATTGTAGTTGCTAAGATTAATAATAACCGGGCCGGATTATGAACTTTTGAAAGGTATACTAACAGCATAATGCTAAATGTTAGAGCTAATTCAAGCGCATAGACCGTGCGGAAGCCAATGGTGTGGGTATCGGCGAATTGTTTCATGTACGTCGTTACCAGAGCCACATGAACGAGCCAGGCGCCAACAACACTCGCGAGTAATATTAAGAAACTGATCATAGCTGCATTGTACGTTACTTAGGTGCGTTGCTGTTTTAAGATTATGACAGGTCTCAGTGTAAACATAAGCGTGATAAATATCACATAAGCGTTGTTATCGGGCCTACATGAGTATAAAGTCCACAGTATATAAACCTTTAACTACAAAGCTATGGCCACAAAAACCTTGAAATCTCCACCCCGAAAAACTTCTACTAAGAAGCCAGTCCAAGTTACAAAATCCAAAAATAAATTACTAGCCGCTATCGTCGTTTTAGGCGTTGGTCTGCTCGGTGCTCTGGCCATAGCGCTAACACATGCCTCTCAGACATACACTCTAATATCCTCGACCGATCCTGCATATCCCGAACACGTCGGCTTCACGGTAACATGTGGCTTCTCCAAAATGGCAAATGACGATCCAATTGTTTTCCCTGGCCAGCCTGGTGCCACCCACAGCCACACTTTTGGTGGAAATCTCACTGTCAGTGCTTTTTCGACGCCAGACACACTAATTAAAGGGACAACAAGTTGTGGCGTAAAATACGACTTAACTTCTTACTGGTTGCCGAGCTTTTATTCTGATGGAGTTGTGATGACACCTACCGTTATGCGGGCCTACTACCGGGCGGGTACCAATAATGGAGCCATTCTCAAGCCAATCCCTTATGGGCTTAAAATGGTTGCGGGTAATCCGGCTGCAACCGCACCTCAATCAGGCGCGATAGCAGGATATCAGTGTCGATCAGCTCACGATCCTGTCATTCCCAAACAAAATACCATACCTAACTGTCCGTCAGGTACATTACTAGAGGCTTCAGTTACGTTCCCTAATTGTTGGGACGGCGTGAATCTTGACTCAGCTGACCACCGGTCTCACATGTCCTATGGGCCTCGCAGCGCGCCATTTGGTTGCGACACGGCTCATCCTGTTGAGATTCCTCAGCTGACGCTTGCAGAACGCTTTCCTGTTGACGCTACACTTAATAAAACCGTTACGATTGCCTCAAAGTTTACACCAGCGCAGAGTGTCTTCACCCTGCACTCCGACTTTTTGAATGCATGGGACACCTACACTATGACAAAGCTGACAGAGCTCTGTAACAACTCTAGCAGGGCCTGTGAAGTAGTATCAGACAGCAGCATGCCACCTGGATTTGTACCTAACTCCAACCCACCTAGTGGTTCACCAGCGCCAACACCTACACCCACGCCTACGCCAACCCCAACCCCTGCACCGGTCGCACCGACCATTGACTACTTCAATTCATCCCCAACCACCGTTGTCCAAGGATCGAGCAGTACATTGTCATGGTCCTCCAAGAATGCGACTAGCTGTACTGTGAGCCCTGGTGGTATTCAAAAGCCGGCTGTTAGTACACAGCAAACCGCGGCGCTGACTACTCTTGGTGTAAATACCTTTAGTATAAGTTGTACCGGCACCGCTGGAACGGCCAGTGCTAATTCGACTGTCACTGTCCAGGCGCCGCCAAAGCAGCCGTCGATCACGAGCTTTAGCGCGAGCCCAAGCAGCGTAACTCAAGGCACCAGCACACAGCTCCAGTGGGCAGCTATTGACGCTAGTTCTTGTGCCATCAGCTACGCTGGTACTACCGTGTCGGGATTGCCAATATCTTCGAGCTTGGTAACCGCCAAACTGTCCACCTCAACATCCGCAACTTTGACCTGTACCAGTGCGTTGGGTAGTGTAAGTAAGCAGATAGCCATAGCCGTAACAACAGCCCCTATATCGACTAAGCCTGCTATCAACTATTTCACTGCTAGTAGCACCCACGTCACTTCTGGCCAAAAGGTGACACTGAGTTGGTCAGCGGTCAATGTCAATATTTGTCGCATCTCCAATGTTAGTGTTACCAGCTTCCCGACCAAGGGTAGCTATACCCTGGCTGTAAATTCGACGAAAACCTTTGTCCTTACCTGTCGGATCAGTGGCGCATCTGCTTCTAAGTCCCTGACTGTTACTGTAGGTACAGCGGCGTTTGTGCCACGCACAACGGATACAACTACCAAAATAGGCCTGCTCAGTAACCGGGTAGTCATGCTGGAGGGAACAATATGAAAAACTACAAGCTACGATCACTAGTGCTATTAGTTATACTAGGTGGGGTCGTAGGCGGAGGCGTTTATACGACTGGTCGGAGTAGTGTCAATGAGGCGTCACTTGGATCAAACACACTCTATTCGGCTAGTGGTGATAGTGTAACTAATGCTACTACTATCGACACGATTCATGGCCTAGCTATCTTGGACCCTACCCTGATAGCTGATAAGAATAAAATTAGTCAGATCAAGCAAGTCGACTATTACGCTAACGATCAACTTGTCCAAACCGAGAAGGATGCACCGTACTATATGAATACTAAGGTAGTTAGTAACGGCCAGTACACCCTACGCACAGTAGTAACATTTAAGGATGATTCTGTCGAAGATTTGTCACAATTCACAACTATCACTAACCCCGCTGATCCAGTTGCCGACAACAGCGGTTATGGTGTCGGGGATCACACGAATATGGGGCATTAGACTTTGCCTAGTTGCAGCTAATCCGCCCACTCACTAGCGTTTGTTACTAAAGTGGGAGTAGCAAGAGGCTGGAGACGTGTTAGTTTTGAGACAGTCGCTGAGTTGGTGCTGACGGAACTGAGCTTTGAATTTAGTGGGGCGAATGTAGACAAAACTAATAAACGTTGAGATGGCCAAACAAAGTAGGCCGCCGTAGAACATCAACACGGCGTAGCGTCGGCCCGGGAGATGGATGTGGCGCTTGGCAGGGCTGACTTTGCTGGCTCTGGCTTTGGTGAGCTTGGTAGGAGCTTTTGTTTTTAATTTCATGATTGTCTAATACAAGTAATGCTTAAAACAAAAAAAGATACCTCTAATAAAACCATTGGCTTCATGATGTACGCTGTTGCCGTTGGTATGCCACTGACGAATATCTCGCAGTTGGTGCAAATATTTAGCACCAAAGTCACCACAGGATTATCAGTAAGTGCCTGGCTTATGTACACCGCTTTTGGCGTCGTTCCGCTGCTGTATGCCATATCCAACAAGCTAAAGCCGCCGATCTCATACACACCGAACAGGAGCTAAAGGTTTTAAAATCAACAGAATTCGAGTCGATGGCGCC
>JBBRNI010000010.1:0-26624 GCA_038230395.1 Saccharimonadales bacterium (SeqCode)
CTTGGCCGTTGGCCAAGACCGCCTTGACCAGGCGGTCCAGCTGCTAAATACTAGACCTAGGAAACGACTAGACTACCGGACACCAGCAGAAGTCTTTGAGGCAAAGTGGTAGTGTTGCGTTTGGAACTGGAATTCAGCCGAAGCGCGTAGAGGGTAAAGGCAATCTAACGCCCGGCAAGGTCGTTAATCTTATAGATATCTCACCAGCCAATCAAATAATATTTTTAGGCTCTGAAACTACCTGCACGCTTAATCCCAAAAATGTCGCCAAGTATGTAAGCGACATTCCAACGACGTCTCGACGAAATGTCGCTGTACGATCCTTAATTGAACCTGAGGTCGTAGCCCGACTGGGCGATGAAATCGTTGAGGCCTTCGAAGACTATGTTGATTATAGAATCCAGAATCCTAGCCCATTTAATGACTGCTCTATGCCCGCTGTAGTATGCTAGTAGTAGCAGAAGAATAACTAGATTAAGGAAATAACTTGACCCCCCCACAGACAATCAGCGATGCCCAAACTAAGTTCAATCAGGGCGTTGAGCATTTTCAGAATGACCTCAAGAGTTTACGAACAGGTCGGGCCAGCGCTAGCATGCTGGACGGTGTTATGGTTGAAGCTTATGGCGCGATGATGCCGCTCAACCAGGCAGCCACTATCACAACGCCAGAAGCTCAGCTGATCCAGATTTCACCGTTTGACCCATCTAATATACAGGCGATATGTTTAGCTATTCGTAATAATCAGGCGCTTGGCCTCAACCCATCTGATGATGGTCGTGTCGTTCGTGTGCCAGTTCCACCACTTACAGAAGACCGCCGACGCGAGCTTGCCAAGCAAGTTGGTCAGAAGCAAGAAGAGTGTATGGTTCGCTTGCGTGCAGTCCGCCACGAGGCCATGGACGCTATCGCTAAGGCTAAAAAGGATAAAGAAATTGGCGAAGATGACGCCAAGCGCTCAGAAAAACAGATTGAAGATGCTATGAATACCGCCCGCGCTGCGGCTGATATGTCTGCTAAGGCCAAAGAAACCGAAATCATGACCCTATAACTTCCGCCTCTTTTAAGCTTCAAAACTTAAAATCGTTCTAATGCCAAAAATCGCATTCCTGTAATAAAAAATTTGTTGGTAGCCTAGTAATTGCCCCCGGCTTGTAGATAGTTGTAGCATCAATATAGACTAGGGCTTAGCGTCAGGCTGCCAAGCATACTAGTACATCTATAGCGGTTTTCAAAAGTGTATGGTATTTGGCTGAAAGGCTACTTTGCGACAGAGTAATATTATAGCTATTCAGTTAATACACTGAAAAATAATTGAATGGTATTTCAGGGGATCTACTGAAAGGGCTATATCTACTAGGCGACTTAAATAGCGTTTCAGCTTAAAACCTTACACTTTTGAAACTGCCAATAGTTATTAGCGTGGCTGACGTTCTGGTACTCAACTCCACTTTCTGACTACCTGATCGCCCAATTACTGCTTTAGCTATACACTAGGCCAACTTTGAAAACTTCTGAAGTTAGCAGACTACGCCAGACCCCCCCAGGAGTGTTGCATTACAGGAATGCGATTAAAAGTCATCAGCCAAGGCTCAGGTAATCTGCTAAAATAGTAGTAATGTCAGTTATTTTGTTACTAGTTGGGCTGTTACTATTTATTAGTCTTGTGGTCGTTCATGAGTGGGGGCACTTTATTATGGCCCGACGCGGCGGCGTGGAAGTTGAAGAATTTGGTATATTTTTCCCGCCCCGCCTCTATAAGCGCCGTATGAAAGGTGGCTGGGACTTTACGATCAATCTGATCCCGCTTGGTGGCTTTGTGAAGTTAAAAGGTGAGCACGACAGTGATACCGCCAAAGGCAGTTTTGGAGCGGCCTCACTCAGCCGTAAGGTCAAAATCATGGTTGCTGGCGTTGTTATGAACCTAATTACGGCGCTCGTGCTGTTTACGATTGTGGCGCTTATCGGCATGCCAAAGCTGATTGATAATCAATTCACCATCAAAAGTGACACCAAGGTGGTGTCGCAACAGGTGCTTGTGACATACATCGAACCAGGTTCGCCGGCTTCCAAGATTGGCCTTAAAGCTGACGATCAACTAGAGAGCTTACAGCTACCAGGCTATAGCCCAGTCGCTGTCACAACCTCCAAAAATCTACCCAGTATTACTAAGCAGTTTGCTGGCAAAACAGCCACATTGACCTACCAGCGCCAAGGCCGTATGCAGCAAGCCCACGTCACATTGCTGAGTAAAAAGGCTGTTGAAGCTAGCCAAAAAACCAACAACCCACGCGGTTACTTAGGCATTGGGCCAAAGGACTTTACACTCAGGCGATCAACTTGGTCAGCACCTGTGGTAGCGGTAGGGCTCAGCGCCCAATTAACGGTTCTGACTTTTCAGGGTCTAGGGCATGCTTTCGCCGGACTAGGCAGTATCTTTGCTGGTGCGGCTACGGGCAATACCGTGGCACGGCAACATGGTCAGACTGAGTCAAGCCAGTTGTCCGGGCCGATTGGCATATATTTCATTCTCAAGCTTGCTAGCTTGCTTGGTTACAAGTTCATGTTGATGATTATCGCCTACATTTCTCTGACGCTAGCAATCATGAACATTCTACCAATTCCAGCGCTTGATGGTGGACGATTATGGATCACGCTAGTTGCCCGGGCACTCAAGCGTCCGCTCAGTGCCAAGCGCGAAGAGCTGGTCAATATGATCGGTTTTATGGTGCTTATTACGCTCGTCATTACTATCAGTATTGTTGATGCCAAACGCTTCTTCTGAGCCTACATCGGACCTGGCCAGGCCAACCTTAGCTGCCAATTCCACGAATATAAAAGTTCCCTGGAATCCAATTCTTGGCGTGATTTTTATAGTTGTGGTGTTTTTTGGGGCGCAATTACTGAGCGGCATTGTGCTGTCGCTGTATCCGTTACTTCGTCACTTTACGAGCGCTCAAGCCAGTGCATGGCTGAGTAAATCCGTTGCCGTGCAGTTTATCTACATTTTGCTGGCCGAAGTTTTAACAGTTGGCTTTATATATCTATTTTTACGATTTTACAAACAGGGTCTGGCTTACATTGGTCTCAAAAAACCTCGCTTCCGCGACCCATTGTACGGACTGCTAGCAATCCCTGTCTACTACATTTTATTTGGCGTATTGGTCTACATTGTGACGCAATTTTTCCCGAGCCTCAACGTCAGTCAAAAGCAAGAACTTGGATTTGATAATGTCGCCGGCCAAAGCCAGCTAATATACACCTTTTTAAGCCTGGTAATTTTACCACCTCTCGCCGAGGAGATTTTGTTTCGCGGCTTTCTTTACAAGACACTGCGCAGCGGCCTCGGTATTCCAGCTGCCGCTCTTATTACCTCAATACTGTTCGGGGCAGGGCACCTAGCAGAGGGCGGTACCAATGGACCACTATACATCGGGGCTTTACAGACCTTTGTACTAAGCCTGGTGCTGGTTTATTTGCGCCAGAAGACACACAGCTTATGGGCCGGCATTACGCTGCACGCCAGCAATAATTTTATAGCCTTCCTGTATCTCTTCGTTTTGCATAGCCACTAGTGCTACAATGACAACTGAAATTACAGAGGAAAACCCATGCGTTCATCACAATTGTTTACCCGAACTAGCAAAACCACACCTGCTGACGAGGAGGCTCGCAACGCCCAGCTGCTCATCCAAGCAGGCTTCATTCACAAAGAAATGGCCGGCGTCTATGCCTACTTGCCGCTTGGCAAGCGGGTGCTGGATAACATTGCTCAAATCGTCCGTGAGGAAATGAACGCCATCGGTAGCCAAGAGATTCAGATGACCACATTGCAGCCCCGAGATATCTGGGAAAAGACCAACCGTTGGGACGACGCTGTAATCGACAATTGGTTTAAAACCAAGCTTAAGAATGGTACCGAGCTTGGTGTTGGCCTAACGCACGAAGAGCCCATTGTAGATGCCCTTAGAGACTTCGTGAGCTCATACAAAGATTTACCAGTGTCTGTTTATCAGATTGGCCCGAAGTTTCGTAATGAGCTACGCGCTAAGAGTGGGCTACTGCGTGGCCGCGAATTTACTATGAAGGATATGTACACTTTTGCTCGCACTCAGGCAGAGCACGACGAATTTTACGAGCAGGCAGCCGCCGCCTACACTCGGGTTTACGAACGACTTGGCCTCGGTGATGTTACGTATCGTACCTATGCCGACGGTGGCTACTTTACCGACAAATTTAGCGACGAATACCAGACTGTCAGCCCAATTGGTGAGGACACTATTTACGTTCATGAAGGCAAGAAGATTGCCGTTAACCAAGAGGTTTATACCGACGAAAACCTGGCCAAAATGGGCCTCAACAAGGCCGAGTTGGTTGAAATGAAGGGTGTCGAAGTTGGCAATATCTTCCCATTAGAGAGCAAGTACAGCGACGCTTTGGATATGTACTATACTGACGAGAACGGCCAGCAGCAGTCCATCATTATGGGCTGTTATGGCATCGGTGTCAGTCGCTTGATGGGAATGATAGCTGAGCATTTTGCCGACGCACGTGGTTTGGTTTGGCCTGCTTCAATTGCCCCAGCCCAAGTCTACCTAGCGCGTCTGGGTGAGGCCGAGTCGGTAGTTAGTCAGGCCGACGAATTGTACGAAACATTGATAGGCAAAGGCGTGGAAGTGTTGTATGACGACCGCGATATGCGGCCTGGCCAGAAGTTTGCCGACGCCGATTTGCTGGGTTTACCGTGGCGAGTAGTCATCAGCGACAAGACCGTAGCAGCCGGTACGTACGAAGTAAAATCTCGAACTGCGGCCGACGTGCAACAATTGTCACATACAGAACTCATTAAAACGCTAGGTGTTTCAGGGTAGCCGTTGCTATAATAATCGCAACTTCGATACATCCATATTGGTAACAGAACTTTCAACAGAGCGAAGAGGGAGAACATAGCTATGAGAAAACTATTTAGACTGACACAAGCAGGGGTTGACGAGTTGAAGGCCGAGCGTGAAGCGCTCATTGGCCGCCGCCCCGAAATTGCTGATTCTATTAGGACGGCCCGCGAACTTGGTGATTTGTCAGAGAACGCCGAATACCAAGCAGCCCGCGCCGATCAAGAGCGTAACGACAACCGCGTTTCCGAGATCGACACTATCTTGAACAACCTAGAAGTTATCAAGAAGTCGACTGGCAGTAAGGTTCAGCTTGGCTCCGTAGTTACGCTCAAAGGCGCCAAGAATTCCAAAGAGTTCCAAGTAGTTGGTACCGTCGAAGCAGACCCACTGAATGGCAAAATTTCTGATGAATCGCCAATTGGTCAAGCTCTTATTGGCAAAAAGGTTGGTGAAGAAGTTGAGATCAAGACACCTGCCGAAACTACGACTTACACCGTCGCCGCAATAGCCTAAGCATGACGCAGCAGATACCCGCTCGCTATCATTATTGACGCGCTTGCCGCTGGCTGGTAGGCGGGTTATCTATCAAAAAAACTCCGGTCTATACCAAAGAGTACACTATAGTGTACTCTTTGGCGTATACCCCCCCTGCAAGGTAACTGGCATACTCCTGCTAACTTCGGTATACTAGGCTGATATGCAGTGGTTAAACCAAATTGCCGATGACCTTATAGCCCGCTACCCCGACGGTGAAATTCTGATTGAATCCGGCGGCTCGCCTTCAGGCACGCACCACATAGGCCACATGCGGGAGTTCGCGACAGCTGATGCCATTATGTTGGAGCTTCGTCGTCGTGGTCGCCAGGCGAGCCACATCTATTTTGCTGATGATCTAGATGCTTTCCGCAAAGTGCCAATCGATCTCCCGGAAAATTATTCACAGTACTTGGGTATGCCGCTGTGTGATATTCCATCACCTGACGGCGCAACAGGCAAGTCATACGCCGATTATTTCTTGTCACAGCTGGAGCGGGCAACGGCCTCACTGGGTATCGAGGTAGAGTTTGTTCGGTCGCATGCCAAATATCGAAGCGGCTACTTTGTGCCAGCTATCGAGCGTAGCCTCGAGCGTATTCCGCAGGCGCGTCACGCATTGGAGACGATTTCTGGTCGTAGCCTTGACGAACATTGGACACCAATCCAGATTTTAGAGAGTGGTCGCCTCAAGAACCGGCAGTTTGTATCGCTCGATAAAGAAGCTAAAACGGTAACCTACCTCAACGTTGAAGGTACTGAAGCCACAGCTCGCTATGACATTGGTGAAGTTAAGTTGGACTGGCGTCTTGACTGGCCGGGTCGCTGGTGGTTGCTTGGCGTCAATTGCGAGCCATCAGGACGTGATCACATGACCAAAGGCAGCTCCTATGACACTGGAATCCAGATCATGAAAGACGTTTACGAGGCCGAGGCCCCATACGCAGTGTCGTATGACTTTATTAATATGGTTGGAGATACTAAAAAGATGAGTGCCAGCAAGGGAACCGGCTTAGATGCTGAAGAGGGCTCCACCATCATGCCCCCAGAAGTTATCCGCTACTTTATTTTACGAGCCGCACCACTAAAACGCCTATATTTTGACCCTGTTACGGGTGTTGTTCAACTGATGGACGAATTTGCTGCTTTTGCCGCCAAAACTGATCGCACAGAATCCGAAGAACAACTTTTGTACATTTCTACCCGTGGTATCGAGCAAAAAACTGTTAGTCGAGTCCCTTTCTCATTACTGGTCGCCAGTTACCAAGCAGCACTGAAAGATGTTGAGCTGACGCTGGCCATCGTTGGCCGATCAGAATACGCCGAAGTCGCTGCTGCTGACGCTGATATTATCCGGGCTGAACTTGTGTTTATTGATGCTTGGCTGACCAAACGGGCGCCAGAAGATGTTAAATTTGAACTAAGCGAATCGTGTACGCCCGATGACTTTACCGACACCCAGAAGCAATTCATGGCGACTCTAGCTGATACAATCGCCAATGCTCCGGATGATGCCGACGGCTCATGGTTTCACAATGCCATTTACGAGCTGCGCGATGACAGTACGCCCCCAAAGGAGCTATTTACGACGCTTTATAAAGCAACTATAGGCAAAACCTCCGGTCCACGGGCTGGTTGGTTCTTGAGTATTTTACCAAGGGAATGGTTGATTAAGCGCTTGCGCCTGGAAGCCTAAGCGGTGTTTCGGAGTAACTTTTTATCAAGTGATCAGGCTCGCGAACTAGCTGACCAACACGGCACCCCGTTGTTCGTGTATTCGAAGTCGGTATTGCAAGCCCAGGCTCAAGCTTTGCTTGCGGTACCAGCGCCATTTGGCTTCACAGCCCGCTACGCCATGAAAGCCAATTCGCATCCCGGCGTACTGCGCGTTTTACAAGAGCAGGGCATTAACATCGACGCCAGCTCAGGTTATGAAGCCGAAAAAGCCCTAAACCTATGCTTCAAACCTGAGCAGATTTTGCTGACTAGTCAGCAATTAGCTAACAACCTCAAACAACTAGTGGAGCAGGGCGTGCAGTTCAATGCCACTAGTCTGCATCAGTTAGAAAGCTACGGCCAAATATTTGCTGGTACTAATATTAGTGTGCGGATCAACCCGGGAATTGGTTCTGGTCACTCCGCCAAAACCAATGTTGGTGGTGTAACCAGTAGTTTTGGTATTTGGCATGAATATATTCCCAAAATCCACGAAATCTGCCGGCAATACAACCTAAAAGTTACGCGTATGCATACTCACATTGGCTCCGGCACTGATCCAGTGATCTGGCAAGAATCGACCAAAGTGAGCCTGGAGCTCATCAAGCAATTTCCAGATGCTACAATTATTAACCTCGGTGGTGGCTTCAAAGTCGGCCGTCTCGACGATGAACACAGCACTGATATGGGCGTAGTTGGGCAAGCAATATCAAAGGAGCTCAGTCGCTTTGAAGGCGAGACTGGCAGGCAACTACACCTGGAGCTTGAGCCAGGTACATTTATGGTAGCTAACGCCGGTGTTCTCATCGCCCGAGTGGATGATGTTGTTGATACTGGCTCCCAGGGCTTTAAGTTCCTTAAACTCGACACCGGGATGAACGACATCCTGCGCCCGAGCTTGTACGGCGCCCAGCACCCGATAGCGGTGCTTAGTACCAGTACTGAGCAAGTTGATTACGTCGTTGTAGGCCACAACTGTGAATCCGGTGATTTACTTACACCGGACCCTGGTGAACCTGAGGTACTGGGCCCGCGCACGCTCAATAGCTCCAGCATCGGCGACCTAGTTCTCATCGGCGGTACCGGCGCCTACTGTGCCAGCATGGCAGCCCACGGCTACAATAGCTACCCTAGCGCCAGTGAAATTGTTATATAAATCACCTTTTCTTATGGTTAAAAAGTAGTACAGTAAGTATAAGTTAGTGCAAAGACAAATATGGCAGGCGAACTTATACTACCCCCAACCGGCAATGACTTGATTGATAGTTTACGAGGTTTACAGCTCGTGGCTGATCAAATCGACGATCCTGATCGCAAGATCGCTCATATTAAGACAGCGATCAGTGTCATCGCTGCCGGGCAATTAATCGGTAAGCAAATGATGGTGGAAGCTGCTACTATCTTCGCGCGTGACCCTGATCATGACCCCAACGAGCGAATTCTATTTAGGGAAGGCATGCTATTTATAGCTAGCCTGAGCGTCTTTAGCTATATGCTCGATCAGGATATTCCCGTCGACTCGTTGACGCTGCAGTTCGTATCACCCGATGTCCTAGGCGTCATGCCTGAAGAAGCACCAAACTTTAAGGCTTTAACCTTTCAAGTACCTATTTTGTCTATTGATAGTTGTATGCTGGCCGAAGTGGCATAAAATCAGTTTAAATTCCATTACTATACATGGTATAGTGTAAAAATGATAGAAGTAAGCGATGAACGATTTCAAGAACTGATTGATGAAGCGCTCGGTGAATTACCTGGCGAGCATGCTAAGAGTATACAAAACGTGGCGATTATATATGCTGATGTCCCAACCGACGAGCAACGAGTCAAGCTTGAACTCCGTAATGACCAGACACTACTAGGCCTGTATGAGGGCCGGCCACTGACGCAGCGTCAGGGTTTGACTCATGTTTTTCCTGATAAAATCACGCTCTTCAAGTGGCCGCTGGCTAGTCATGCCACTACAGAATCTGAGCTCAAAGAGGGTATCAAACACACTTTGTGGCACGAAATCGCCCATTATTACGGGCTTGACCACGCTCAAATTGCCGCCAAAGAATAGGCGTTGTATAATGAGTGTAGTAAGGTCTATCTAAATATGAGGAGCTGCACCTATGAAAGCAATTTGGAACGACCAAGTCATCGCAGAAGCCGCCAAAGACGACTTAATTTACATTGAACAAAACTGGTATTTTCCACCAACAAGCGTAAATATGGAGTTTTTGCAAAAAAGTGACACGCCATATACCTGCCCATGGAAGGGTGTTTGCCAATATTTTAACGTCGGTCAAGGCGACACCTGGAGCCAAGACGTAGCCTGGAGCTACCCAGAACCCAAACCCAGCTCTCTAGATATCGTCAAAAAAGACTACGCCAATTACGTCGCTTTCTACCGCGATGTACAGGTGAGCGAATAATGGAATTAGCGACTGTAGGCGGCGGCTGCTATTGGTGCCTTGAGGCTATCTACCAACGGGTAATTGGCGTTGATAGTGTTATGTCTGGTTACAGTGGGGGTCATGTCGATAACCCAACGACTGACCGAGTTTATATGGGTGATACTGGCCATGCCGAAGTTGTTCAAGTCAGCTTCGATCCGTCAATAATAAGTTTTAAAGAACTGCTGGAAATATTTTTTGTGATGCACGATCCTACTACGCTCAATCGTCAAGATTATGATAGAGGTGACGAGTACCGGTCTATCATTCTGTATCATTCCGATGATCAGAGAGTGATCGCCGAAGACCTAGCAGCCACCTTTGCTGCTCCGCTGTATGCTGACCCTATTGTGACACAAATCGTACCTTTTGAAGCTTTCTGGGTTGCCGACGAATACATGCAAGACTTCTACGAAAAAAACCCTCGTGTGGGTTATTGCATGGCTATTATCGACCCCAAAATCCAAAAGCTACGCCAGAAATTTGCAGCTAAACTTAAGCCCTAGACCTCTCAGGGGTATTCAGAGGCGGCGAAGTCTATTACACTGGTAACATGTCGACGATAATTTTTGATTTCGATGGGACAATTGCCGATAGTTTTGACTATGTGCTCGACTTTTTGACTGGTCAAGCCGGCTTGCAATTGTTAGTTGGTACCGAGCGCCAAGCGCTTCGTAAATTGTCGATGATAACCATGGCCCGAGACCTTGGCCATTCTCGGTGGCGCCTGCCACTGTTATTTATAAAAGGCAAGCGTGTGATGGGTCAAGCCATTGAAAACGTCGAACCATTTGAGGGCATGCCAGAAGTAATTCGTAAACTACACGCTGAGGGGCACGAGCTATTTATTGTCAGTAGTAATAATTTGGCGAATGTAAGAGCTTTTTTGCATAGACATCAGCTGCATGAATACTTTTTAGAAATTTATGGTGGTGTGGGCCTATTTGGCAAGGCACCAGCACTTCGTAAACTGTTGCGGGAACAACAGTTATTGCTTGAGGATAGTTTGTATATTGGTGATGAACTGCGCGATATCGAAGCTGCTCGGTCCGTCGGAATGCGTAGTATTGGCGTATTATGGGGGTTCGCGACCACCTCAGGTATTAAGGGTCAAAAGCCCACTGCGATAGCCGAAATCCCAGAAGACATAATTAAAATTATTGAGGAATTATAGCCAATGGAAGAAGTAATAATCAGCAAAATGGTCCATGGTGGGCAAGGGCTTGGTGAATTACCTGAAGGTCTCAAAGTATTCGTTTGGAACGCCTTGCCAGGCGAAAAAGTTAAGATCCGTATCATAAAAGAGAAGCGATCTTACGCCGAAGCCATTGCCGAGCAGATCATAGCCGCGTCGCCTAACCGTATCGCCGCCGAAGAATCTAACTATTTATCAACATCTCCTTGGCAGATAGTAAACTATGCTGCAGAAAATGAATACAAAAAAGATATAGTGACAGAATTATTTGCCGGCGCCAAGGTTGTGTTGCCAGCTTTGCAAGATGTTGTCCACGACGAGCGCCAGTGGAATTACCGCAACAAGATGGAATATTCGTTTTGGGGTGATGACGAAGGCTTGCACCTAGCATTACACCAGCGTGGCACTCACGGCAAACAAATTGTTAGTGGTAGTAAGCTGGCGCACCCTGCCATCGATGCTGGAGCTAACGCCGTACTTGAACAGCTGAATGAGCTGAATGCTAGAGCTGGTGATCTTAAAACCATTATCGTGCGCTGTAATCAAAAGGGCGAAGCGGTGGCGGCGCTGTACACCAAGCTCACAAAATTCAGCCGTCTAGAATTGCCAAAAGGCCTCAAAGGTCTTCGCGTTTATCACTCCAACCCCAAGAGCCCAGCGTCGGTGCCTACCGAGCTGATTTATGAAGTCGGCAACACAACGCTCACTGATGAGCTACTTGGCCAAACCTTCCATTATGATGTAGATTCGTTCTTTCAGGTTAATCCGCCTGTCTTTGAGATGGCCCTGGCCGCAATCAAAGAGCACATTAGCGAACCGGCCATCACCGATATGTACGCAGGGGTTGGCACCATTGGCCTATCCGTCGCCTCAGCGGCAGTTGACCTTATAGAGCTTGACGCGGCTACCGCCCATATGGCCGCCGAAAATGCTTCACTGAGCCGCCTTGATACTACCGTCGTCGAAGCCTCTAGCGAGAAATCACTGGACTTCATTAGCGGTGTTCAGCCGGTCATTTTTGACCCACCACGGGCCGGCCTGCACGACAAAGTCGTTGACCAAGTGTTAGCCATGC
Organism: Saccharimonadales bacterium (SeqCode); assembly: GCA_038230395.1. Lineage (GTDB taxonomy): Bacteria > Patescibacteriota > Saccharimonadia > Saccharimonadales > UBA4665 > JBDSWU01. The sequence continues at coordinate 11,854 of JBBRNI010000010.1, forward strand.
TACCACCCAAGGTCATCTACCTCAGCTGTAACCCAGCCACCCAAGCCCGCGACCTAGCTAAGCTCCAAGACAATTACGTGGTCGTCGATTTCCAAATATACAACTTCTTCCCCCGTACCCCCCACATCGAAACCCTGGCCATTTTGGAGCTCAAAAAGTAGATGGCAAATAACTATTGGAGGGAGCGCAGTCAACCCTATCAACCGGGGCAGGTACCACCGTTTAAGGTGTCTCGCAGCAAAATTGAGCTGTTCATGCAGTGTCCACGCTGCTTCTGGCTGGATGCACGCAAAAAAATTACTCGCCCTAGTAGTCCGCCGTTCAATATAAATAAAACAATCGATGAGCTGTTCAAAAAAGAGTTTGATGTTTACCGCCAGCAGGGCAAACCACATCCGTTAATGACTGAATTCAAAGTGGACGCCGTACCATTCCAGCACCCACAATTGGATACTTGGCGTGAGAGCTTTGTAGGTGTTGTGGCCATCCACGAACCAACCAACTTGCAGGTCTTTGGCGGCGTAGATGACCTATGGGTTGCCCCCAATGGTCAGGTCATAGTTGTCGATTATAAAGCCACCTCAAAAGACAGGGAAGTCAGCATCGATTCGGACTGGCAGATCAGTTATAAGCGTCAGCTGGAAGTCTACCAATGGTTGCTTCGACGAAATGACCTGAATGTCTCTGACACCGGTTACTTTGTATATGCTAATGGACGTATGGATGTCGATGGCTTCCACGACCGCGTTGAATTTCGCACAAAAGTTATCGCTTATGAGGGTTCTGACAAGTGGGTCGAACCAACGCTTCTCAAGATGAAAGCTTGTATGGATAACGACGCCATGCCCCCAATCGGTGATGACATCATGGGCGGGCCATGCTCCTATTGCTCATACGCCCGTGCCCGCACTGAACTTACGCTCGAGCACCTCAAAAAGTAGTATTCTATATCTATGGATGTTGAACTCATAGCAATCAAGGTTGACGATCAAAAAATGTGGAGTACGTTTTATACGCCTAAAAAGCCCGCTCAAAAATTGGCAGCTTTGTTTGTCCATGGCTGGACTGGAAAACCAAACGAGGCTGCAGCAATGATTTTGGCGCAACACGGTTATTACTGCCTGACTATTAGTTTGCGAGGTCATGGTAAAAGTGATGGTGATATTAGGACTATTACAACTCAAGATTCGTTCAAGGATGCTCTAGCAGCTTATGATTTTCTCAAAGCAAGGCTGCCTCATGATGTTGGCATCATTGCGATCGGTAGTAGTTATGGTAGTTATATCAGTGCCTTGTTAAGTGCGCAACGCGAGATCGCCGCCTTGTCACTCAGAGTGCCTGCTAACTATGCTGATGGCGACTTAAGCCAACCTAAATGGGGCCACGGTAACGAGGACCCTAAAGTCGCTGCTTGGCGATTGATCCCAATCACTTACGCTGAAAATCATGCGTTGAAAGCGGTGCATGACATGAAAGGAGGTGTGCAGATCATTGAGGCTGAAAACGATGAAGTAGTGCCTCATCAAACAGTTTTGAATTATTGCGACGCTGTTAGCAATCAAAAATTATTAGACTATCATTACATGAAAACCTGGCCTCATAGCTTAGGTGACGACTCAAGACGTAATCAGAAGTACCAGGAAATATTGCTAAATTGGTTATCAAACCAATGATAGGTATACTTTAATAATGTTAGATATCCAGTTTATCCGTGACAACCCTGAATTGGTGCAAACCAAGTCCGAGCAGAAGGGCTACAAAAATATCGATATTGCTGCGTTGCTGCAGCTTGATAGTGACCGACGGGTGCGGGTGTCGCAGATTGATGAGCTACGTGCTCGACGCAATACCCAGGCGCAGGAGCTCAAAGCTGGTCGACCAACCGAAGAGCAAATTACTAACGGCAAAATGCTCAAAGAAGAAGTTGCTGCAGCAGAGGCCGATCTAGCAATTATTAATGAGAAGTATCAGGTTCTGATGGCAGGCATTCCCAACATTGCCAAAGATGACGTTCCGATCGGCGGCGAAGAACTAAGCATCGAAGTGGCCCAGTACGGCAGTCGAGACACTGGGGCCGAGGATCATCTTGATTTTATGACAAAGCGTGATTGGGTAGACTTTGAACGTGGCGCCAAGGTCGCCGGTCAGAAATTTTATTATTTGAAAGGCGACGGTGCTTTACTCGAAAATGCTATAACTCAGTTCGCTTTGCACTTTATTGTGGGCAAGGGGTTTACATTCATGACCGTGCCGCACATGGTTAATGGTCGAACGGCAACTGGCACTGGCTTTGCTCCACGCTCTGATAAGCAGAGTGATGAATATTTCATCGAAGGCGAGGATTTATCTCTGATTGCCACAGCTGAAATGCCACTAACTGGCTATCACGCAGACGAAATTATCGACGAGACCAAGCTACCACTGCTTTACGTCGGCATAAGCCCGTGTTACCGCAAAGAAGCTGGCGCTGCCGGCAAGCACACTCGTGGCTTGTTTAGGGTTCACCAGTTTAACAAGTTAGAAATGTACGCTTTTACAACCCCCGAAGCCTCCGAGGAAATGCACGAGCGCATCCGGTCCATCGAGGAAGAACTGTGGCAGACGCTGGGCATCCCTTACCACATCATCAACATTGCTAGTGGCGACCTGGGCGCACCTGCAGCTAAAAAATATGATCTTGAGTATTGGTCTAAAGTTGACGGTAACTTCCGTGAGTTAACCTCCTGCTCTAACTGTACTGACTTTCAGGCTCGTAATCTCAATATCCGGGTACGCCGCGCTGACGGTAATGTCGAGATGTTACACACCCTAAATGGCACCGCCGTTTCATTATCAAGATCATTGGTGGCAGTTGTTGAGCACTACCAGACCGAAGATGGCCTGTTGCGCGTGCCTGCCGTGCTGCAGCCATATATGGGCAACCAAACTCAAATTTAAATACCATAATCGCACACCCGCAATGAACGGGGAGGGCTTAGGCTGGTTCCGATCGCTTATGGTTAGATCCTTTGCCGATGGCAGGTGCACTGCATACGACCAGTACAGATCGACCTACGACGTAGTTTATATGAGGTTTCAGAAGTGTATGGTATTTGCCTGAATAGATACTTTGTTACAGATTAAGAGTATGCCTATTCAGTTAATTCACTAAAAAATAACTGTGTGGTTTTTCAGGGTTTAGGCTGAAAGGGTTAAATCTATCAGATGAGGTAAAGCTAGTTTCAGCTCAAAACCTAACACTTTTGAAACTGCCCATAAAGACACTACTATACTTGGCGCCAGCGTGAGTATACCCAGCATTCTGACGATCAAACCCAACACCCTACAGGCCAAAAGCCCACAACATGTACATTACAAGAATGCGATTAAGCAAGAAAACTCACAATACATGCTGGCGCAGGCGGCGTATACTATAAATCGTATCCATATCGCACCTTGCATTCATAAAGAGTTAAGACAAAAGGAGAGAAGATGTTACAAAAGTTTGAAATTCAAGCAGTACATACTCATATTGACGACAGCCTCAAAAAGTACGTTAACAGAAAAATTGGTGGCATCGACCGCTACCTCTCCCGCCACGACCGAGCCAGCGCTCACGGCGAAGTCCAACTCAAAGAATCTAAGGTCAAAGATAACAATAACTTTATTTGTGAAGTCATGCTCCATTTGCCTCACGGCACCATTGTGGTTCGCGAAGCAGCGCTCAACATGTATGCCAGCATAGACATCGTCGAAACTAAGCTTAAACAGCTGATCAAAAAACACAAAGATTTACATGAAAATGGCAAGGTTCACCGCCGATTGATGGCACGCTTTAATAGGCGCAATCAGCCAACGACCGAGCTTGAGCCCGGTTTGTAGTAATTACTACCTACGCTTAACCATTTTTATCCTAATAACCATCGCATTTGCACCAAAATGTGTCTATAATAGTATTCATTGCTTTCTTGCTATTCTTAACCGGGAGTTCTGATACATTATGAATGTTGTTTTTAAGAAAATTTTGGGTGATCCACAGGCCAAGACAGTTAAGCGCCTTCGTAAACGCGTACAGGCCATCAACAACCTGAGCACGAAGTACGAGAAAATGACCGACGAAGTGCTGCAGTCACAAACTGACGTGCTCAAAAAACGCCTAAAAAAAGAGTCAATTGATACCATTTTGCCGGACGCCTTTGCTGTAGTTCGTGAAAGCTCCAAGCGTGTCATAGGACAACGCCACTTTGATGTGCAATTAATCGGTGGCATGGTGCTCCACGAAGGCAACGTAGCTGAAATGAAGACTGGTGAAGGCAAAACGTTAATGTCCACGGCGCCAGTTTATACGAACGCTTTGACCGAAAAGGGCGTCCATGTCGTCACGGTTAACGATTACCTGGCGCAACGTGACGCCGGTTGGATGGGTCAAGTGTTTGATTTCTTGGGCATGACTACTGGCGTTATTCTTGGTGATCACAGTTATATTTATGACGCTGGCTATACCAACGAAGAGCATGAAGACGAACGCTTCCGACATCTCAAACCATGTACTCGTCAAGAAGCTTACGCCGCTGATGTCACCTATGGCACTAACAACGAATTTGGTTTTGATTACCTGCGCGACAACATGGTTCGAGAGGAAGACCAGTTACGTCAGCGAGATTTGCACTATGCCATCGTCGACGAAGTTGACTCCATCCTTATTGATGAAGCTCGCACGCCGCTTATTATTAGTGCGCCATCTGTTACCAGCGGTACGGCCTATGCTCAGTTCGCTAAAGTCGTTCGTCAGCTCCAAAAAGACAAGCACTACGAGACAGATGAAAAGCGCAAAACCGTTATTTTGACTGACGCTGGTGTCGAAAAAATCGAAAAAATCTTGGATATTGACAACTTGTACGGCTCCCAGAACATTCGTACCATTTACCACTTACAGCAGTCGCTGCGTGCCCAAGCTCTGTTCCACCGAGATAAAGATTACGTCGTAACTAAGGACGGGGAAGTAGTGATTGTCGATGAATTTACTGGACGTTTGCTGGCAGGTCGCCGTTACAACGAAGGCTTGCACCAAGGCATCGAAGCAAAGGAAGGCGTTGAGGTCCAACAAGAAAGCATGACACTGGCTACTATTTCGTTCCAAAACTATTTCCGTTTGTACGAAAAGCTTGGAGGCATGACGGGTACAGCACTGACTGAAGCCGAAGAGTTCCACCAGATCTATAAACTTGATGTCGTGGAGATTCCATCCAACCGTCCGCTCGTCCGTAAAGACCAAACTGACAAAATTTACCGCACCGAAAAGGCTAAGTTTAAAGCCATCGTTCGTGAAGTTAAGAGCCTACACACCAAAGGCCAGCCAGTATTGATTGGTACCGTTTCAATTGAAAAGAATGAACTACTTGGCAGCATGCTAACCAAAGCCGGCATCCCACACCAAGTACTTAACGCCAAGAACAATGAACGCGAAGCCAAGATTGTATCCGGAGCTGGTAACAGTGGCGCAGTAACATTAGCAACCAACATTGCAGGTCGAGGTACCGATATTACCCTCAATGAAGACACCAAAAAAGTTGGTGGTCTGTATGTGCTTGGATCTGAACGCCATGAATCTCGCCGCATTGACAACCAGCTGCGAGGTCGTTCCGGACGTCAGGGTGACCCTGGTGTCACCCAATTTTTTGTTAGTACCGAAGATGACTTAATGCGTATATTTGGTGGCGATCGCATCGCTAGCATTATGAACCGGCTAGCTGTTGACGATGATACTCCAATCGAAAACCGTTTGATTAGCAAGAGCCTAGAGGGTGCTCAGAAAAAGGTCGAAGGCTACCACTTTGACCAACGTAAGAGTGTCGTGCAGTACGACGATGTCATGAACCGTCACCGTAAGGCGACATACACTATGCGCCGAGAAATTTTACGGGCTAACGACATCAGCAAGCGTATTAAGATATTTATTGATGAGCAAACGCATCTGTTAGCAACATCAAGCCTCGCCACCACTGACCAGTTCGAGGACGTGATCCGTGAGATTTTCCCATTCGACGAGGCAACGCTTGACCGCTTGTTTGATGCAGACGCTACCAAGTTTGAAAAGGTGCTTGTAGCCGAAGCCAAAGAAGCCTACGCCGCCCGGGAGTTAGCTTTTAACCCCGAGATTATGCGCAAAGTCGAACGCGATATTTACTTACAAGTTCTGGATAATTTATGGATGCAACACCTTGAAAACATGGATCACCTGCGTGAGGGTATCCACTGGATGAGCGTTGGTCAGCAAGATCCATTGGTTGAATATCGCCGCCGTGGGCAGTTACTCTTTGAAGACATGCAACAAACACTGCGTCACGACGTCTTGCTCCATTTGTTCCATGCCCAACCAATTGCTGCTGAGGACTTAAACCGAGCTACCGAGACCGAACTGACCCGCGCCGCGCGTGGATCTGTCGAGAACGCTAATCAAATCCGTACCACAGACACCGATTTACACGCTGATGACTTTACTGATAAAAAAGCCGCGGCAGTCGCTAAAAAGAATCTTCCAACTACAATCAAAAAAGCTCGCAAAACAGAGCGCAAGCGAAAAACTGTCGCTAAGCGACGCAAGAAGTAACGCCTCGTGAAGCATAGCGTATCTGAAATTAGTCTCAAAAATGGTGCCAAAGGTTTACTGGTGCATATACCCGATGCTTCGGTAATGACATATGACATAAACTTTCGCGCTGGCGAATATTTGGTTGAAGAACAAAAGTGGGAAGTGCCTCATCTTATGGAACATGTGCTGCTCGGTGCCAATGATTTTATTCCAAGGGCGCGTGATTTTCAGGCTGAACTTGAAAAAAACGGTGCCTACAGCAACGCTATGACTGGCGTATATGACATTACTTACGAAGCGGAGTGCGCTGACTTTGAATGGGACCGGGTACTCGGGTTGATGCTGATTGCTATCACCAAGCCTTTATTTCTCGACGAAGAATTTACCGCCGAATTTGGTAATGTCCAAGAAGAAATGACAGCTCGCAGTAACAATCATTTTCGTCGTCTCAGCCTAGAAATGCGTAAAAGCTTGGGGTTAATCGCTAAGACTGACTCAGAGCGCCTAGAGCTTATGGCTAATGTGAATGTCGAAGACGTCCGGGCTCATTACAAGCGCACTCATCATGCCCCCAACATGCGATTTGTGATAGCTGGTAACCTGACACCGCGTCGACGCGCGGCAATAGATACCCTGTTTGGCGAGATCGATTTACCAACCAAAGGTGTTCGCTTTGAGCTACCGCAGGAACTACCTAAACGGCTAAAAAGGCCTGTGTATGTAGCTAATGACACAGTCGAAAACCTGTATTTTTATATTGATACTTTTATGAAGCGCCGGCTCAGTGACGCTGAAACTGATGCCCTAAATATTCTCAACACTATGCTTACAGAAACGTTGTACTCCAAGATTCTTGGAACTGCCCGCGAAAAGGGGCTAGTCTACGGTATGAACTCCGGACTTAGCCAAACCCGGGATGCCAGTAACTGGTGGTTTGGTGCTCAAGTCTCAGACAAAAATGCCGCGCCACTGCTTCACATAATTGTCGATGAAATTACCAAGGTGCTTAATGGTGAAATCAAACTGTCCGAAATCGCTGCTACCAAACAGTACGCCCTTGGCCGCTTTCAGCGTAGTGCACAAACTGTCGGTGGCACGGCGGCTGGTTATAGTGGCCGCTATTTTTTTGACGAAGTTGTCGAGAGCTACTATCAAATACCAGAGCGTATTAAGGCTATAACCAAGTCTCAGATTGTCGATATCGCGGGTGATATGTTTAGTGAAAATCTCTGGGGTCTCGGGGTGCTCGGCAACTGCGGTGAGCCGTTTGCCACAAAGCTCCAAGACCAGCTCACTCCGTTGTGGCGCCGCTGATATCTGTAATTCGATACAAATTGTTTGGTGCTGATAGCTAAAATCTTTATACTAAAAACCAATGAGCCTTCTAGTCCTGATTGACCACACCCTAACCCTGTTCGCTCGTGGTGGCGGTGGCGGCTCCGGCGGGGGTGGAGGCGGCGGTGGCGGTGGCGGAGGCGGAGGCGGCCATGGTGGTGGCGGAATAATTGTTCTGCTTGGCTACCTACCAACACACGGGGTTGGCGCATTTATGCGCAAAAAAATGCATAACGCTGCTGGACTAATTTTAATGATCATTGTGACGCTTGTGTACGCAATGGTCTGGTTTTACATTGGCGGTGGTTTTGGATTTTTGATTGGACTCGGCGCACTGGTTGGTGGCCCTGCTGGATACTTTGGCTGGTGGAGCAAAGCTGGTCGAATTGGCAAACGCTCTAAGGTCGCTAAACAAGTGCTAGCCAACGCCGCGCAACTTGACCCAGCGTGGGACGCGGCCGCGCTTGATACCCGTGTACGCAGCGTGTTCCTGCAATATCAGGCCGACTGGTCTAATTACAATTCGCCAAACATGAAGCACTACTTATCACCAAATAATTGGGACTATAACAATTTGATGCTCGTGGCCTTGCAGCAGCGCCAGCGTCGCAACCTAGTAAACCAGCCCAAAATACTCGAAGCCACTGTTATAGAAGTAGTTGATCCGCAGGGCAGCGCCAATGACTCGGTGACCTATTACATCCAAGCACAGGCTGATGACCAACTTATCGACACCTCATCCAACCAAATTTTATTTACCGATGACAGCGTATTTGAAGAATATTGGCGATTTGTACGTGATGGACCTGAGGGAAACATCTGGATGCTTGATCATATTGACCAGGCAACTGCCGACGCCAATAGCGCTGACAGCCAAGTAGAAGCCTTAGCCAGAGCTAATAATTACCATTATTCACTCGATTGGGGTTGGCTACTCATCCCGCAGCGCGGACAACTGTTTAAGGGTGGTAAGTTTGGCACTTCCGACATTAATAATCACGTCATCGGTGTCTACCGTAATGTGCTGATTGAGCTCTATAGTTATATACCGGCCCCGGGGAACCGCGTTGTGCCATACACCATTGCACAGGCGGCGTTACCAAAGCGCTATGACTCATTAATCGTTAAGCCAAAAGGTAATTTCTGGAGTGAGCGTACACCCAAGGGCTACAATAAGTTAAGTCTAGAGTGGCCGGACTTTAATAAGCGCTACAACGTTTATGCTACCAATGTCGAACAGGTAACTGCTTTCGAATTACTGCACCCTGTATACATGGAGAAGCTGTTCGCCCTCAACTTTAAAGTTGGTATTGAAGTCGTCGATAATATCGTCTATTTGTACAGTCACGATAAGCTAGCAGACTACCCAACTATGTTAGCCCTCCTCAAAGACGCTTTTGAAGAAATGAAGCTCTAATTAACTACGAGCAATCGGTCAGGTTATACTAGGTACATGGACAATCAAATCCGCATAACTGCCACTGACCTTATAATTGAGATTGATGAGGCCGCGGTCAGGCTTGATATCGCTGGTCTGCATGATCAGCTCGAGCAACTGAGGCTTACTAGCCAACAACCTGAATTTTGGAACGATTCGACGCGGGCTCAAGATGTTATGAAGCAGATTGCCAAGCTCGAGTCACGTGTTGAGCCTTGGCTACGCCTGCAGCAAAACGGTCGAGAAATAACCGAGCTGTTAGGGCTGAGCGATGCGACTTTGGATCAAGAAATCACTGAACAAATCGCCGGGTTACAAACCAGCTTCGGCATTCTTAAAGAGGATCTCAAATTCAATGGACCTTACGATGATCACGACGCTATTCTAAGTATTCACGCGGGGGCAGGGGGCACTGACGCCCAAGATTGGACGCAGATGTTACTTAGGATGTATCTACGATATTTTGAGAAGAATGGCTGGAAAATAAATATTATTGACGAGTCGCCTGGTGATGAAGCTGGCATCAAGAGCGTCACCATTGAAGTTGCTGGTAGCTATGCCTTTGGTAAATTACAAGGCGAGCACGGTGTACATCGTCTGGTACGACTTAGCCCATTTAATAGCGACAATTTACGGCAAACTAGCTTTTCGAAGGTCGAAGTGATGCCTAAGCTAGATCAAGATTCTGACTTAGTTATCGATGATAAAGACCTCAGAATTGACGTCTACCGCAGCGGTGGTAAGGGTGGCCAAAGCGTCAACACAACAGACTCCGCCGTTCGTATAACGCACCTGCCAACCAACGTCGTTGTGGCCATCCAAAACGAGCGCTCGCAACTCCAAAACAAAGAAACAGCTATGACTATCCTCCGTTCTCGACTGGCGCAATTACAGCTTGAACAGCATCAGGAAGCACTCAGTGAACTCAAAGGTCCAAATCAATCTGCCGAATGGGGTAACCAAATCCGCTCTTATGTTCTCCATCCGTATAAACAGGTCAAAGACGTTCGAACACGCTATGAAACCAGTGACCCAGACTCTGTTCTGGACGGTGATCTTGACGGCCTAATCACCGCCTACCTTGAGCATCATTTATCTAGTTAATATCCAATTAAATCATATCTCGTAACTTGCGCAATTAACCACCACACCGTATAAATAAGCATAACAACTAAACATAAATTTATAAGGCCAGAAATTATGCAACCGGATCCTAATCTCAACCCAGCTCAACCAACAACTCTCACGCCAACACCACTATCAGAACCTCAGCAGGCGCCCCAAATTATCGAACCACAAGCAATTGCTCCGTTGGAGCCGGCTGCGGCGATAGAGCCTCCCGTCACGCCGCCTCTCAGTCCACTAGAACAGTCGGCAGCAGCCCCAAGCCCAGCAATAGTCCCCAGTGACGAGGTAATGCAGCCAGAGATCGCTGCTTCAACATCGCAGGATATTAGCGCACCACTAGCTCCTGAAGTAGTGCCGAATGTAAACCCGATTCAGGCTCAAAATATTAATGTTTCATCTAGTGCTATTCCCAAAAAAGGTAAGCGTCTGAAAATTATCGGCGGTATTGTAGCTGCTGTGGTCGTGCTAGTGGTTATTGGTGTGGTTGCTATTGTAGCGCTAGGTGGCGAGCAGCAGATTGCATACACCTCGGCGGATATAACTACCGTTAGTACCCCGAGCTACAGCATCAACCGTGCTAAAGAATGGACGGATGATTCTAGTAACAAGACGATCCTGAATTATCTTCAGTCAAGTCTTGGCGCAGCCAGCTCACTGACTGACCAAAAAATATATACCTACAAATATGACTTCAAAACCAATAAGGGCCAAACACTGATGTTGGTAGGTGACACAGCACTCGGTGTCACGGACGCCCAGTTGCAGCAAGGCCTCAAAAGTACTGCTGCAAAACAACAGTTTGAATCAGGCTTCAAGAGCCTGGCGAACGTTCTGGACTCTAATAGCTTGTGCGCCAGCGTAAGTGGTAAAAACCAATCTATCAAGTATGAGACATCTAAGTTCTTAGTCGAAGTTCGCAGTGACGTTGACTGCAACTATTCGGCCGTCAACACTTCCAAATTCGGTACAAAAGGTATTCATCAATCACTATTCCTTGGCATCAAAAATGGTAAAACCTATCTAGTTTCCTTAGTTTCTACTCAGCCCGACTGGACCAAAAACAGCATATTCTACCAAGACAAAATCTTTGGAAGCGTTCAGCCCAAATAAGCACCCTGTAGCAGCGGCAAGTACTGGCTGATATCGTCATTCGATGATACAATAGTGCTAATGATTCTTCTCGACAGGGTATCCAAATCGTATGGCAAAGGTCTTGGCCCGTCGCTCGACCGCATTAGCTTGCACGTGGAGCCTAAAGAATTTGTAATTGTTGTGGGGCAGAGTGGTGCCGGCAAAACAACACTGCTCAAACTGCTAACACGTGAAGAACGCCCAACCAGCGGTAAGATCATTATTGGTGGCATAGATTACGATAAACTCAAAGACAAAGATATACCACTTCTACGCCGAAAAATTGGAGTAGTCTTTCAGGATTTTAAGCTGTTACCCAACAAAAACGTCTTCGAAAACGTCGCCTTCGCCCTAGAGATCGTTGGCATTAGTAATCGTGAAATTCAACATACAGTACCCAAAGTTCTCGAAATAGTGAACCTGAAAGGCAAAGAAAAGCGTATGCAACGAGAGTTATCCGGTGGTGAGCGTCAGCGCGTCGCAATCGCTAGGGCTATTGTTCGACAGCCACGAATATTGATCGCTGACGAGCCAACGGGTAATTTGGACCCCAAGCATGCCTGGGACGTCATCAAAGTTCTCGAAAAAATCAACCGCTATGGTACCACGGTATTGTTGACTACCCACAACCAAGATATTGTTAACAAGCTCAAGCGTCGAGTTGTCACCTTGCAGCATGGTAAGGTCAGTAGCGACCGGGCTAACGCAGAGTACGAGGTCTGAGCAGTGAAGCGCCGCTTTATTACCTTTGGTCGAATTTTGCACACCGGAATCATTAACTTTATGCGTAATATTACGCTCGCCGTCGCCGCCGTCGCGGTCATGATCGTCACGTTAACAATTGTTCTATTCTCAGTTATCGCTAATGCCAGCTTTACTAATACCATCGCTCAGATTACTGATAAAATCGACGTCTCGGTCTTTTTGTCAGACAATACCACCGAAGCTCAGGCTCAAGCCCTGACCACTCAAATCAAAAAATTACCCCAAGTAAAATCAATAAATTACCTCAACAAAGAGCAGGCCCTCAAAGCTTACCAAAAGCAAAATTCCGGCAATGCTCAGTTACTGGCGGCCATTAGCGCCACCAATAATCCCATTCCAGCAACCATTCATATCAAGCCTTATAATCTAAATCAGATCAACACTATCAAGAACGTCCTAACGACGCCTGCTAACCAGGCCTTACAGATTAAGGGTTCGCCGTCGTACAGCGGTAGTCGCAAGGCCGTTATCGACAAGATCACCCACGCCACCAACGTCCTACGCCAGATCGGCGTTATATCAGTTATCGTTTTTGCCGTCATCTGCGCGCTTATTATATTTAATACTATTCAGATGGCGATCTTTAACCGCCGTGATGAAATCCAGATTATGCGTCTGCTTGGCGCTAGCACTGGCTACATCCGTGGGCCATATATCGTCGAGAGCGTCATTTATGGCATCCTGGCGGCGCTGGCTTCGGTGTTTATCATCAATGCGGCTTTCGTGGCCGCCAGTACGTCGCTTCAGGCTACCAGCCTGGGGCTATTTGATATCGGCTATGCCAACAGCTATTTCGATCATCATTTTCTGCAACTGCTTGCTCTGCAACTAGGAGTTGGTATAATTATTGGTACCGCATCGTCAGCCATTGCCACCAGACGGTATCTCAAATTTAGAATCAAATAGTATTAAATCCCATAAGCAGCTCACAGTTAACCTATATAAAGAAGGGGACAGATTTGACTTCAAATGATATAATAAGCATTAGCATCAATCAAACAAAAACAATGCTCAAAAATATCATCAAAAATCACTCAAAGCCCTCTCTTAAACGCCTCCAATCGTTGGTGCTGATTGCCATGGCCCTAGGCATTGCCGCGAGCGTGCCTATTGCTACCGCCGATAGCTACGACAACCAAATTAATGCTATTCGTGATCAAAACAATGCCGCGCAAAGTGCACTCGGCGGCTTGCAGTCTGAAGCGACAAGTTATCAAGGCGCAATTGACCAACTAGTCTCCCAGATTTATGCCTTGCAGGTTGAGCTTGCAGCTAACCAGTCAAAGCAGGCTCAAACGGTGCAGGCAATCGCTGATAGTCAGGCCTTGATCGTTCTAAAGAAAAGTCAACTCGGCGCAGATGTCCAGGCGATGTACGTCGATGGTTCGATGACAACTATCGAAGAACTAGCCGGCAGTAGTGATTTGTCTGAATATATCGATAAGCAAGAGTACCGAAACGCTGTGCAAAATCAGTTGAATGCCAAAATAACCGAAATTACTGCCCTCGAAGCTAAGCTACAACAAGATAAGATTGACCTCGATCAGCTGATCAAAAACCAGGCCGATCAGCAGGCACAACTCGCTTACAACCGCAGCAAGCAGGCAGAATTATTGTCGTATAATCAAGCTCAGCAAGGTGCTTACGTCGCGCAGGTTAACGCCAACAATGCCACCATTAAATCGCTGCAAGCCCAGCAACGTGCTGCCTATTTGCGAGCATTTGGTGGCGGCACCAATAGCTCTGTTAATGGAACCATTGTCTATCGCAACCTAACAGGCCAACAATATTGCGGCGGCGGCTACCCAAGTGCGCTCTGTGACGCTGGCCAGGACAGCTTCTTCGACAGCTGGGGTGAATTTAATCGAGAGTGTGTTTCATACGTTGCCTGGTATGAGAGCGCTCAGGGGCATTACGTGCCATCATTCGGTAATTATCACGGTCAAGCTCGTGGCAACGCCAACCAGTGGCATGGCGTCGTAGCCGACAGCGGCGCAGCCGACATTATATATGGTAACGAAGTCGGTTCCAGCGCTTCCGTCGTCGGTGACGCCGTCTACATGCCAATTGGTGGCGTTGGACACGTTGGTGCAGTACTTGGCACTAGCACTGAGGGCGCCGGCTGGGTTCGTGTTGGCCAATACAACATCGGGTTGAACGGCCGCTACAGCGAAATGGATCTCAAAATCACCTCTAACCTAGAATTTTATCAGTTCCACTAAGCCGCCTTGGTTTGCTATTATTCCTATCCAAAATCGCATACCTGTAATGGGTACATCCCACCCAGGGTTGCTGTTGTGGTCTGGGTTAAAGGCTGGAACACAAGCTCAGAGCCATTCGACCTTGTATGTACTTTGTAGGCACTTTCAAAACTGTAAGGTATTTGCCTGAAACGCCATGTAA
>JBBRNI010000011.1:0-25717 GCA_038230395.1 Saccharimonadales bacterium (SeqCode)
AAAGGGCATCTCTGTTCTCCTTGTGAATTAGTTGTTTCGACAACTACTAGTCTACAAGTTCTGAGCAGGGATGCTTTTTGGTTTAGCTGCGGTAGCGGCTGACGCCGCTACCTAGTGTTGCGTTTTGGATTGGAACTTAAGCTTGCTTCCCTGCTCCTGAGCAGAATGCTGGTTTTAGGCAACTTCGCCAAGGGCGAGGCGGCTGAAGCGGCGGACAACGACGTTTTCGTTCATTAGCGCGGCGTTTGCTTTGACATGTTCTGCGACAGTAATATCAGGGTTCTTGATGAATGGTTGGTCGAGCAAACAACGCTCGGCAAAGTGCTTTTTGATTTGCCCGTCGACAATTTTATCGATCATGTCAGCTGGTTTGCCATCAGCGGCAGCCTTTTCGCTGAACTCAGCTTTGACTTTGTCTTGCTCTTCGGCTGGTACATCGCTCAGACTGACATATACTGGCGATGAAGCAGCGATGTGCATGGCTACGTCTTTGACAAGGGCTGTAAAGATTTCACCGCGAGCTACAAAATCAGTTTCGCAGTTTACTTCGACTAACACGCCAATACGACCATCATGCAGGTAGCTGCCGATAACGCCTTCGCGAGCTTCTTGCTCACCACGCTTGTCGGCCTTGGTCAGACCTTTTTTGCGCATTGCTTCGAGGGCTTTGTCAAAGTCGCCATCAACTTCCTCAAGGGCGTGCTTAGCGTCAGTCAAGCCAACGCCAGTTAAATCTTTGAGACGCTTAATTGTTGCAATATCTAGGGCCATATTTTTCTCCTAAGTTTTTAAAAATCAAAAATGAGTAATACTAACTTTATGTCACCGTAATCTTTGGCGAAGACGAGGACTAATTTAAGACGAAGACCTAGTTAAGGACGATAGCATCACCAGATGCAGTTTCGTCTTTGTCGGGAGCTGGCGCGCTCTTGGCAGCTTTATCTTTGCCGGCTTCAATGGCGCTCTTCACGTAATCAGCCATCAGCTGGATTGTTTTGATAGCGTCGTCGTTACTTGGAATTGGGTAAGTTACCAGGCTTGGATTGGCATTAGTGTCCACTAAAGCCACAATTGGAATGTTGAGCTTAGTAGCTTCACGTACGGCGTTGACATCATGAACGATGTCAAAAACCATCACAGCACCAACGCGAGCAGACATGTCTTTGATGCCACCATAGATAATATTCATGGCATCGATTTCTTCTTGAAAACGTTGTACTTCAAGCTTGTTGTATTTGTTGGCGAGCTCGCCGTTACCCATGCGCTCTTCGAGTGACTTGAGGTGCTTAACACGACCACCAATGGTGTTAACATTGGTCATCATGCCACCCAGCCAACGCTCAGTTACAAACGGCATCTTGGTGTCTTCAGCTAATTTGCGAACAATGTCTTGGGATTGGCGCTTAGTGCCAACCATCAGGACTTGCTTGCCCTTGGCAGCGGTTTCTTCCAAAAATGCTAGCGCGGTTTCGAGGTTTGTAACCGTCTTTGTTAAGTCAATAATGTGTGTACCGCCACGTTTGCTGTGAATGTACTGCGCCATTTTAGGGTGCCAACGCTCTGTCTTGTGACCGAAGTGAGCACCTGCCTCTAATAATTGTTTGATGTCGACATTTGTCGCCATAGTTGTGTCCTTCCCGGCTGTTATACCGAATCCTTGCTCTTTGGTACGGGAGCCTATGATGATCACTCAAGCTGATTGCTTAAGGTGTCATTTAGGAGGATATGTTCCCGACCTGCTTAATTGATACTGATAGTATGGTACCAGATGGCCGCCCCTGTTGCAAGTTCCCGGCGCACTACGCGGTGTTGACCAGGGGCTAACAGAGGTGTATACTTATGGGACTTTCGATATGTTGACTGCGGCCTCGCTCACCGCTAACCAACGAACTAATTTGAGCAAGAGGACCACCTAGTATGAAAAAAGATATCCACCCTAACACCTATCGACTCGTTGTATTCGAAGATCTAAACAACGGTTACCGCCTGTTGACCCGTTCAACCATCGAAACCCCTGATACAACCACATTTGATGATGGCAAAGATTATCCCCTCGTTAAAGTACACATCACTAGTGCCTCGCACCCATTCTTCACAGGTGAAGAGCGTATCCTTGATATTGAAGGTCGCGTTGACAAGTTTAAGGCCCGCGCCGCTGCTGGTGCCGCCTCTAAAGACAAGCGTATCGCTGCTGCCAAAAAGCAAGCAACACGTGCCGCAGCCAAAGCTGAAAAAGCTGCCGATCAAACCGTCGAAACCGAAGCCTAGTCCTCCGTTACTCCTTTTTAAACTCATTCCTGTAGTGGTGACAATCTCAAGGCCTGGCGTAATCTTCGGATACTCGGCTGGTTGCTAAGGAGTTATGTGGAAGCTATTTTATAGAGGCAGTTACAATCGTACTGATTATCAGAACGCTGAGTATACTAGTACGTCTATACGGGGTTTCAAAAGTGTCAGGTATGTACCCGAAAGGCTACTTTGCTACAGGGTACAATTACCTACTTTCAGTAGATTCACTGAAAAATCATTCAACATTTTTTCAGGGTTTAGACTGAAAGGGCTACATCTACTAGGTGGCATAAGTGGCATTTCAGTTTAAAACCTTACACTTTTGAAACCGCCAATAGTTATTAGTGTGGCTGACGTTCTGAGCTTCAGCTCGAGGCTCCAACTTCCCGATTGCCCGATTGTTGCATTACCTTGTAGACTAGTCCGACTTGAAAACCCTAAGGCTAACAGGCCACCTCACAGCTTGCGATGAGGACATTATAGGAATGCGATTTGGGATTACCGTCAAAGAAATGATGCAAAAAACTAACTAAGGTATACTTATTTTAATAATGGACAACAAAGAAACTAATTTACGAGCCGAATTACTGGAACTAGACGAGCAATTGGCCGATCCAGCGATTTATAGTGACTCAAAATATCCAAAGCTGGCTAAGCGACGTTCTGATGTAGCTGGACTTGTCGATTTATTTGATGAAAAAGCTCGCTTGCTCAAAAATAAAGCCGAGGCAGAAACGCTCAAAGCCGGTGGTGACAACGACTTACAACAGATGGCATATGCCGAAATTGAGGAGCTTGAACCGCAACTGGCAGCTAATGAACAAAAACTTGTTGATGCCCTGACACCCCAGGATCCTAACAACGAACGCGACGTAATTATCGAAATTCGGGCAGCTGCCGGAGGTGATGAATCAAGCTTATTTGCCGGCGAATTATACCGCATGTATACCCGCTGGGCCGAAGCGCATAACTTTAAAATTGAACTGCTCAATGAATCACCAAATGAAGTTGGTGGCTTCAAAGAAATTAGTTTTATGGTGCACGGCCTTGAGGCTTATAAGTATTTGAAGTTTGAGGCTGGGGTGCATCGCGTGCAGCGTGTACCTGTTACCGAGAGCCAGGGTCGCATACATACTTCAACCACCACAGTGGCAGTGTTGCCAGAAGCTGATGAACATGACATCGAAATTAACCCGGGTGACCTGCGTATTGATGTCTTTCGCTCTGGTGGCCATGGTGGTCAGTCGGTGAACACAACCGACTCAGCAGTCCGCATTACTCACCTGCCCTCTGGATTAGTTGTCAGTAACCAAGACGAGAAATCTCAGATCAAAAACAAAGCTAAGGCCATGAGCGTTCTGCGTTCACGTTTACTCCAAATCAAACTGGACGCTGAAATGACCGCCCAATCTGACGCGCGCATGAAGCTTATCGGATCTGGCGATCGCTCCGAAAAAATCCGGACCTATAATTTTCCACAAGATCGGATCACGGACCACCGTATCAGCTACTCGCGTTCTAACATCCCCGCAGCTTTAGCCGGTGACATTGATGATGTTATCGAAGCCTTGCTGAGCGCCGAACACGAGTTGATCAGCCAGGACAGTTAAGTGACTAATGCCTACTGGCTCAAAACAGCAACGCAATTCTTGCAAAGCAAGGGGATCATGACGGCGCGTCTGGATGCAATTATTTTACTCGAGGATGTTTTACAAGTTAATCGAGCCACTATTTTAGCTGAACCTGAAGCAGAAATTAAGGACGGTGCAGTAGCTAGATTACAAAATTTACTCACCCGGCGGGCTAAACACGAGCCCCTAGCCTACATCCGTGGTAAGGCAGAATTCTATGGCCGGACGTTCAAAGTATCACACGCCGTCTTAGTTCCCCGGCCAGAATCAGAAGCTATGATTGAGTCGCTCAAAGCGCTCACCAAACAACCCAATTTTCCTACTCAGCCCAAAATAGCCGATGTTGGCTCCGGTAGCGGTAATCTAGGTATTACCGCAGCATTAGAGCTAGCTGGAAGCCAAGTAACACTGCTAGAAATAGATAACGATGCATTAGAAATCTCTAAACAGAACGTTGTTTTACACTCAACATCATTAAATGCTATTAATAGTGACCTACTGTCTGGCACATCTGGTAGCTTTGATGTTCTTCTGTGCAATCTGCCTTACGTGCCAGATGAATATGAGATAAACCTGGCCGCAGGACACGAGCCTAAACTTGCCCTTTTTGCGGGGCTAGATGGGCTTGATCTGTACCGGCAACTATTTACTCAAATTTCGGCTCTTCGTAGTAAGCCGTTGTATATTTTGACCGAAGCTTTGCCAGAGCAACATCAAGCACTCACTGAACTTGCTACCCAAAATGGCTACCAACTAAACAAAACCGATGACTTTATCCAGCTATATACGTACTCGCAGTAGTATCAAGTTGTATAAAAATTTGACGTTTATAACGACTGAAATTACCGGCTATTGCTGGGCTGGTGCTGGAGCTGTTCCAAGCGTCACATCGACCTTTTGGTCATCTGACCCACGAACGATTGTCAGCGAAACTTTGTCGCCTGGCTGATGCTGATCAAGTAAACTGGTCAGCGAATGTGTCTGATCAATTTTTGTGCCATCGATCTCGGTGATGATATCCTTTTCTTGCAAACCAGCACTCTCCGCCGGACTTCCAGCTACCACAGAAGGTAGCGAAGCATCAACTGCTGGCGCAATATATGCTCCGTTTTGAACACTCAAATTGTACTGGTTAGCAACGTCGGCAGTTAGAGGAATATATCGTACGCCCAAGTATGGTCGTAAAAACTTACCCGTTTTTAGTACTTGGTTGATCAGGCCACGGACATCATTGATGGGTATAGAGAAACCAACATTTTGGGCATTGCCTGCAATTGCAGTGTTAATACCAATCACTTGCCCATTTAGATTAACCAATGGACCGCCTGAATTACCTTCGTTAATTGCGGCGTCAGTCTGAAATAAGTTATCTAGATTTTCGGTATCACTAGCGCTGCCAGAGCTGCTGCCACCACTGGATCCAGCCTGCACGCTACGACCATAGCCAGATATAATACCACTTGTAACGGTGTTCTGGAACTGTCCAAGCGCATTACCAATTGCCACTACATCATCACCTACCTGAACTGCAGATGAATCACCTATTGCTGCAGGGGTCAGCTTGTGGCCGTCGAGGTTATTGACCTTAAGGAAAGCGATATCAAGGCTGTCGGTGTTGCTAGTCCGCCCTAATACGCTGACGTCTTTTAGCTCTGTGCCATCAGCTAGCGTAATACTGACGCTAGTAGTTCCCTGTGGCACCACGTGTCGGTTAGTCATAATTAGTCCGTTCGACGATATAATAATGCCAGTACCAGCAGCCTGTTCTTGGCTGGGCTGCGAAAAGCCAAATAGGCCAGAGCTACCACTGTTACTAGATGTGCTAGTGATATTAACATTAACGCTGACAACACTTGGGCCGACAGTTTTAGCGATCTGACTTATTAACTGGCTCTGGCTGGTAACGACCTTCTTTTGCTTGCCAAAGCCGCTGGTATTAACTAGGCCAATTGAATCGTTATGGCGCTGCAAAGCAGCGCCAGCGTAACCACTAACAAAAGCCAACAGCAAAAAAGCCACTGCCGCTACAGCCGTCCAAGCTTGAAACGGCCGCGGCTTGTTGGGTCGAGGTAAGGTTGGGACGGTAAACGTGTAAGTTCTAGGCGATCGCTTGGTAGTGCTAGAAACGCTACTAATTGATGGCGCGGTCTCCGGAGCTATTTTCGGTAGCTTTGGTTGCTTAGAATCGTCATGTTTCATAAAATTCCTCATATGCTACTCATCTTAAAACGCCACGCTGAAAGCCAGCTGATACCCCCCATCATACAAGAAAGTCATACGCATGTGCAGTTTGGAATGAGACAGAGAGCATCTCGCCCGGAATGTACACGTATATGATTTTCTAGCCGACGATCTTGTCGCCCCAGTCGGAGAATGTTAATACAACTAGCACGATAGCCAGCATAATAAACACAAACTGCCGACGCAGGCCCTTACTCAACCGATCATGATGATCAAGATAATATATAATTGCCATGCCATAACCAAGAGCGCTGAGCAGTAGCGTAGGCTGAGCAACACCACGGTAATACAGCAACCAATGGCTTAATAGCCATCCAAGTGCTGCTCCAAAATATCCCCATATAAAGGACAGCATACGGGCATAAGGCTCATCAAAGCTATCAAAGAAGTGCCTAGCCGCTAAGAAACAGATGCCACCAGATGCAAAGCTGAGACCTACAACTGGTCCAGCTGGCCATACAAGGTATAGGGCCATCAAAGCGCTAAATTGCGCAATAAAAGCTTGTGCCGAGATCATTAATAGACTTGTAGCTGGTTTGATGAAGATCAGCCATATAGCATACACGGCGGTCCAGCCAATCTGTACAGCTAGGCTGGAACTGTGGTTCATGAATAATACAATCGACACACCAACCATAATATCGACGGAGTTAGCTCTGATATTAGAAGCCCAGAAGCGTGGCTTAACAGCGAACATACGCCACTTACTTAATATAATCATGAGCAAGGCCAGACCCAAGAAGTTTAACCGCACAAAAATGAATACACTAATCGGCAAAATAGCCACTAATGCTAGGTACAATAATTGTGAAAAGCCTTTGGCGGGCTTAATTTTGTGTAGTAGTTGCCTCATCACTCCCTATAATGATAACAAAGTCGGCGCCATTTGTGGCAATTGCAGCGTCAGGCATCTTGCTGAGCGCCTTTACTTTGTATCGTTGTTCGAGGTAGTTTCGGGTATATTTGTCTGTGCCACCACTTAGATCTACTAGCGTGGTCTGAGTCCACCCGGTGTTCGGGGTATTCGCCGCGCCAATAACATTATAGCCGTAAGATTTGAGCGTGTTAGAAGAGCTGGTGGCAATGCCTGGCAGAGTTGTACCGTTATAGACCATAACTTTAGCGTTCTCTTTGAGGATGTAGCCGTCTTTGAGTTGGGAGTGTACAAAGGCCTGAATCGCCGTGTAATTATTGAGCCCAGCAGTTGGCAAGTCTATTGACTGGTCACCAAGCACACCAGTTTTCACGAAGTTGTTTGGTTTGTCGGCAAGACCAATTGACGCCGTTGCATTATTGGTAATACCGCTAGTAATGCTGTACAAGCGCTGCGCGTTGGTTAGGCTTAGATCAGTGCTAACATTATTGCCAAAGTCATTGATCAGCTGCGATAGTTTGACTGGATTACTGAGTGTGCCAAGGTTAATTACCTTGTCTTTGAGAGCAAGCATGACTGTTCGCTGGCGCTGAGCTCGGGCGAAATCACTAGTGGTTTCGCGTGATCGGACATAATTCAGAGCCTGGCCGCCACTAAAGTTCTGTATACCCGCTTTAGCTAGTACGGGGTTTTTGTTGTTCTGCCAAGCCATCGTCGCATCAACTAAGTCGGTCGGTACATTGACCGTGACGCCACCGACCGTTGTAACCGCCTGCTGAAAGGCGTCAAAATCAACAATAATATTGTAGTTAATTGGTACGCCAAGCACTGATTCAACTGTCTGATCAACTAAATCAAAACCGGCTTGTATTGCCTTGGGGTCGGTACTACCCGGGGCAACTTTACCGATGTGTTTGAACTCACCCGTCTCCCATGCTGCATTAATTTTCATACTACCGGAACCATGAACAGTCACCCATAAATCACGCGGAATACTTATCAAGCTTTCGGTGTGATTTACCGGGTCAAAGCTAGCCAGAATCATAGTATCAGTCAAATCAGGCGCATCGTGGTTACCGCCACCACGCCCAAGCAGCAGTACATTTACTCGGCCATCGCCTTCACCTTTTAGTAGCTCTGGGTCGACGTTGGCTTTGAGCGCGGCGGCAGTTGTAGCGCCCCCGTGAAAAACTTTGTGCAGTTTGAACGCACCCTGTGAAAACAGTAGTCCGCCTCCAGCAATAGCAATAACCAGGCTAGCAATAACAGTTCGCAGCGCCCATTTACGTGCCTTGAACCATTTGCCACGTTTCATAAGACCTATGATGCCTCGCTCAGAGACACTAGCGTCAGGCAAGCTCATATCGATTGGTAGTTTCTGAACTTCGTTGCCCTGGGTCTGGGCTGGGTCAATAACAGGTGCTTCAGTTTGGTGATTTGCAACCGCCTCTTCGACTTGGGGCTGCGGTATACGGGGAGGCATTGGCGCAGCACGCTGCCATACAGGGATAATTGATTCAGCCGGCACGACATGAGGACTAGCTGCTGACGTTGCCAGTATGATAGGGCGACGTGAACCAGCCTGGGGGCTGACGATTCCGTTCAGTGCCTCTGGGTTTATTTTGGTAGGTTGGCGTTGTGTTTGTATTGTTCGCCGTTTAAATCTTGACGCGTCCATCTCTAGTGAGCTCAATTATAGCGTCATGATGCTAATGAGTAAACCCCCAATACCCTAGGCGCTCACTACGCTATAAGGGAGAAGCCACTTTATGCTATAGTTATAAGCTGAATGGAAACTCAAAACAACGATAGCAATACCCCTCAGACGACAGACCCAGCTGTGCACACGCCCCCCGGTGGTGTAGCGCCTGTAGAGGCCGTCGAGATACCCAAGACTCAGCCAACTGTTACGCCGCTTCCAATGGTAGCGAGTGCTGCAACAACTCCCACAGCTGGTGGTAGCCCTAAAAAGCACCGCAATGATCGCGAACATGGCGTTGCCCACGAACTATTTTCAACTGTTGGTATACTGGCTACTGCCCTGGTAATTGCTCTAATAATGATCGCTTTTGTCTTTAGGTCCTACCAAGTGGACGGTCCAAGCATGGAAAGCACCCTGCAAAACTCCGACAAATTGATTATTTGGAAAGTCCCCCGCACCTGGGCCCGCCTGACACACCATGTTTATATACCAAACCGTGGCGATGTTATTGTCTTCACCGAAAGTGGTCTTTCCCAGTTTGGTCAGTCCGACACCAAACAGCTAATCAAGCGTGTTATTGGCTTACCTGGTGACAGAGTTGTAGTCGCTAACGGCGTCTATGCCATCTATAATAAAGCCAATCCAAAAGGCTTTGACCCAGACAAAACTCTGCCCTACGGCAAGAATATCCCAACGACTTCTGGTGACATTGATATTACTCTAGCCGCCAACCAGCTGTTCGTCAGTGGCGATAACCGTCCCGATTCACTGGATTCACGAGCTTTCGGGCCGATCAACGCCAATCAAGTCATCGGCAAACTGGTACTCCGTGTCTTCCCTCTGTCAAAAGCCAAGAACTTCTAGGGCTTCTGCGCTGCCACCACGACGTGCTATATTCATAGTATGAACAAGCAGACACCAAAATCAGGACTTGGCCGGGGCCTAGGGCGAGGCTTTGACGCCTTGATCTCCAATGATTTTGACAAAAGTATTTTGCTAACACCTGGTGACCGCGTCGAAAATATCAAGCCTGTAGATATTCGGCCCAGCCCCTACCAGCCTCGTCGACACTTTGATGAACAAGCCCTGGCCGAGCTAGCTGCCTCAATCAAGCGCTACGGTATTGTTCAACCGTTGGTTGTCACCCCAGCTGCTAAAGGGATTTATACGCTTATCGCCGGTGAACGACGTTGGCGGGCTTCGCAAATAGCGGGCTTAGCCACGGTGCCAGCTATTATTCGCACCTCAGCCGAACTGGAACAGCTCGAACTAGCCCTGATCGAAAACGTCCAACGGGTAGATTTATCACCCCTAGAACAAGCCATCAGTATCGAGCGCCTGCACGAACAATTCTCCCAATCCTACGAGTCAATCGCCACTCGTCTAGGTAAAGCATCGTCAACTATCAATAATATTGTTCGATTACTACGCTTGCCAGCTGACGCCCAAGCGGCTCTGACAGCCGGGACTATTACCGAAGGTCACGCCCGAGCTATTCTGGCCCTCAAATCCGACGCCGAGCAACAAGCTAAGCTACTGACTCTGATTACTCGTAATGAGTGGACTGTACGCCAAGCCGAGCGCTACGTCACTTCTGTCAAAGCCGGCGTCACCGAAGCTAGTGGCGCCAAAGCCCGAGTAGCCACCGAAACTCCAGCCACTAAAGCTTTGTCCCAGCGGCTTGGCACCTCCGTTAGCATTCGCCGAACCGCCCGTGGCGGTCGTTTGGAGCTGGGCTTCCGGAGTGACGAAGATTTGCAGCGCTTGCTGGACTTTTTAGCTTCGCTGGATGCTGCCTAACATTCCTGTAATGGATACTTGGTTGGTGGCCTTGGTGTTATGTTGGGAGTCTCGAGCAAAAAGGTTAAGCATCAGTGTGCCAGCATACTAGTATGTTTATCGCGGGTTTCAAAAGTGTAAGGTATTTACCTGAAAGGGTGCTTTTCTACAGAGTACGATTACCCCTATTCAGTAGATCCACTGAATAATCATTCAATGGTTTTTCAGGGTTTAGACTGAAAAAGCTAAATCCACCAGATGAGTCAAACAGTGTTTCAGCTTAAAACCTTACACTTTTGAAACCGCCAACACATAACAGACCGAGTCAATAAGCGGCAGTGCCAGAGCCCAATAACCCCAGGCGCTGTAGTTCTACTGAACTGCCGTGTAGTCGTAACTATAGGTAGTTGACGTCGCCGGTGCGCTAGCTGCGCTTATCACGAAGTTGCTTGTTGAACTAGTCTGATAGATTGGTAGCAATGCCCCACTAGCAGTACGGGCAGTCATTACCACCTTCGGCGCCGCTGCGAAGCTAGAGGCAAAACTAATTGTACAGACTGTACCAGTAGCGGCGGCGCTCGAACCGCTGGTAACAGTAACCGTCCCGGCAGTATCATTTCCAGAAACCGAACAACTTGCTCCTGTGCCGGCCCCAGCTCCAACCGCAGCAGACGTCGTCCCAGAAGTATTACCGGTAATAATGTGGCCATTCACGCTCAGCGTCCCGTTAAAGGTAGCCGATTTAACCACAAGTGCGCCCTGAGCGAACAACCCGGAGCCGACATACAGACCAGCCGCCCGGGTTGAGACCGAACTATTCGCGGCACCGCTCCAGGCAAACCCGGAGCCGCCATCACCATATATAAAGTTGGAACCTGTAGAACCGGCTTCGACTTGCCAATCGGCAATGTAGACCGGGTTAGTGCCCCCGCTCGGACCAATCTCGAAGCTATTGCAGGTGTTGCCGTGTGTCCACGTCAAGTCGTAGCGCTTTGGCGTCGAGGTGGCAGTTATGGTTCCGACCCCCGTGCCCGGACCGTCAAGTGCTTGAACTGGCGCGGTGCCGATATCGGTCCATGCGATGAACGACATGGTGTAGGTCCCTGGGGCACCCGACAGCGGACAGCCCGCACCAATCGTAGTCCAATCATTGTTCGGCGTTATTTTGATTGCTCGCCCGGTGGCCGTGCCTAGCTTGCCAGTCACTGCTTGGCGAGTGCCACTACCCCGTCCCACTGGTACTCCAGCGAAGAATGTTGGATCTACAATATAATTGGCGCTATCTTTCTGCACAGCTAGAGTACTGCCGCTCGGACCAACAGCAATGTTACCACTGGCATCGACATTAAACACCACATTGCCTGCGCTGTCAGTAGCCTGGAACAGATCAGCCGTCTGACCACTAAAGCCCCGTGCCACTATCGGTGTCGTTGCAACGGTACCAGCACGTGCCAATATGGCCACACTATTCGTCGAAATAGTACTGATTGATCCGTCCGGACCTATGCTCGTTAGCACGTTCCCAGCGGTGTCTTGGGCCTGTAGCACCGGCGCAGTCTGTCCACTCGATGCCTTGATCGTCACTCCACTAGATGCCGTCGAAAACAAATGGTCTTTTGGTATAAGGGCTTTCGGTGTCGAAGGCGATGACCAGGAAGCTGTCACCGCTGCCCCGCCAACACCCTTATAAAACTGAACATCTATGGCATACGTCTGCCCGGCCACAAGACTAATCGTACCGCTACGTTCTGTTACGCCCTGGTCAAACCAGTTGTTGACGATTTGCTGGCCGTTGATGTAGATCCGTGAGCCGTCATCACTGGCCGTATAAAATGTGTACGTTTCGGTATAGTCGGCTTTGATATGGCCACTAAAATCAGCATTAATATAGTCTTGATTAACGCCGCTCGGACGCGATGATACAAGATTTGTGTAGTTTA
Source organism: Saccharimonadales bacterium (SeqCode) (assembly GCA_038230395.1). Classification (GTDB taxonomy): domain Bacteria; phylum Patescibacteriota; class Saccharimonadia; order Saccharimonadales; family UBA4665; genus JBDSWU01. Next base: position 12,457 of record JBBRNI010000011.1, read on the forward strand.
TGGGTGCATCCACAAAACTAGTTGCCAGCACGCCACTACCCACAGTCTTATAGGTAGTGCTGTCGCTGTTATACCACTTCTGATTCAGACCACTCACCTGTCCGCCCAGGACAATACCCTGCGCATTGATAGAGCCTCCTGGCAGATCCAGCGTGTGTGCCGCAGTGTTCACTGACAGTACCTCACCACCAGCACCGTCCATCACTTTTAGGCCAATCGGATCCTGCGAGGTGTTCTGGAATAGAGCCGTCCCTGCCACATGCAGATTCGCCTTCGGAGCATCCGTGCCGATACCTACCCGTCCGACTTCAGAAACAATTGGTGGAGCAGCAATCACACCTGGTGTTGAGCCCGTATCAATATAAAACCCATTTGTGCCGTCAAAGCTGTAAGTAGACGGCGCCAAAGTACTAAACTTAGTGTAAGGTCCACCTGGTGCCAGTGATCGATATATATAATATTCCTTTACGCCATTAATCGGAGTAAAATTAAGTATAATCGAATTAGTGTCTGCCCTAGCAGTGTTTATAGTAGGGGCATCAACTCCGTAGGTAGGGTTATTATCTACAAATGTAGTAGTTGTATTATCATTGATTGCACCAACGAGTTTGTAGCTGCATGCAGTCGCATCACATCTGTAGACATTGCGTCTGATTACCCCATTTGTACCTGCATTAATGATTGCAATGCTGACCGACTCCGAATTGGTTGTGATTGGAGTTGTGTCATTACCGTTAAGCGTCGATTCACCGTATTTGCTTACGTTTGTATACTTATACTTATACGTGCCGGTTAATAATCCTGGCCCATTAACCGTGGGCTGTATTACGCTGAAATAATTTAGATTGGGGTCATAAAGGTAAGCATTATCCATATCAAAGACGGTTTCATCAGTTGGCGCAGATTCATGCCCATTAGCGACTGAAGTTATACGATAGTAATACTTAGTTCCTGGCGCACCACTCAAAGTACCTGACCGAAAATAAGTATATGCGTATGCATATGTTACTGTGGGCGCGCTAATTCCCGTAACTACTAGACTGCTCTGTTTGATCGTGGCATCACCTCCAACTATTATATTGCCCACTGTAGTCGCTCCCGTAACATTGAGGGCAGCTGCACTAATTCCTGAATTGAACTTGGCGGACCCAAAACCATAGATACGCAGCAACTGCTCCTTCAAATCCACCGAATAAATACGGTTATTTACAACGGCAAATCCAAATAAATACGTTCCTGTTGTGACCGACCCTTTACTCACTAGGCTAGCCGGATTAGTAATATCAAAGACGTCGAAACCTTCGGGGCTCGAGACGTACAGGCTATCACCGTTTATCTGTGAGTAATGCGAGTTCTGCCCCAATCCCGGCACGTAATGGTTAAGGTCATTAGGTGCAGTTACGTGAGCCCGTGCCACGATACGCATGTTCGCAGGATCACTTATATCAACTGCTTTTACCTCGTTATTCGTATTATCATCTGTATTTGAATAATATAAGTAGTTTCCTTTGGCAACAACGTTATCACCAAATTCTGTTAAGTAGTCGGCGTTCTCACTATTAATACTACTCGTTATAGTGGGCACAAGCGGATCACTGACATCGACTGCAAACAGCGTTCCCGAGTTTGTGAAACTACCGTAGCTGCCATATGTATTTACGAAGTACACGTGTGATCCTACGATCGTCAAAGCAGTGTTTCCGTAGCCATTCGCTGACAGCGTCAACAAGCCCTTGTTCAAGGGAGCTGCAGGATTGGTGACATCTACAATTCTCAGCCCATCATCAGCTAATGCATAAACATAATTACCCTGTTTAACCACATCATTTACCCCACCAGTGTTGGTTGCGAATGCAGAAATTAGTTTCGGTTGCTGCGGACTACTGATGTCGTAAATCTGGATACCATTATTGGGTCGCGTCATAGCAACATATAAGTAGTTACCGTCAATCACAAACCCACCTGCGCTTTGAGTGCCAATACTGGCGACTTGACGGGGCTTATCTGGATCTTTTACGTTGTATATGCTCAATGTTGGGGTTTCGGTTGAGCTGACATAAGCATAGTCGCCAACCACTTTTACAACCTTTGGCGCCGATGGTGTCGAAATCAGACCTGTGACGTAGCCCGGCAGACAGCCAGCGCAATTGCCTGATTTGCCGGCAACTAAGTTACCAGTTGAGCCGACATTGAAAACGGTGCTGCCACTCGAGTCTCGGGCCTGCAATAGATCAGTTGTGCTACCCACAGAAGCTAGCGCCGTTATTCGCGCGTAACTTGCGGGGTTTATTGGTGCTGTGGATGCAGCTATCAAGTTAGTATCTTGTAGCCGGACATTGCCCAGATTGTCGACTGCAAATTTCTGAGTGCCAGCCAGCTTGATGCTGATGGCGTTAGAGTCGCCACCAATCTGGGTAGTGGTAGTGTTTTTCGTGCCATCACCGCTCACTAGCAGTGAGCCTTTTTTGTCGATCTCGACACGGGTTTGGCCATTGACCTGGAACTGAGCCAGCGAGCCAGTGCCCTCACTTATCAGATTACCGTATGTATCGGTGGCGTTTATCCCAACCTGGTTGACGATTAACGCGCTGCCGGCAGAGGCTGACTGTAGATCAATTTGCTGACCATAAAACGTACCAAATCTGCTCGTCGGCGTGCCGATGGTCGTGCCGTCGCTTTGCACAGCTTTCACCCTAGTATCTTGCCCATCGGGTGTAAGCACGTGCATCAAGTTAACTGTGACTGCCCCGTAATCGCCTTTGGAGTAGACAATGCTCATAGTCCCGTCAGTTAATATATGGAGTGAGCTTGTATACCCAGATTTGCCGATGTCTGTTAACTGCACGGCTGTATTTAAACTACAATTCACATCCGCACAAGCAGCCAAGTACATCTGTACTGGGGCTGTGTATGTTGGATCATTGCCTGCATAAAAAGATATATGCGGCACATTATTGGCATCCAGCGCCAAACTACTGTAGCCACTTTGGAAATTTGTGGCGATTAGCGCTTTCGATGTCACAGTACAATCGGCATTTTTACAAGCTGTATAGCGAATTTGGCTTCTGTTGATAGCACCTTGGGATGTCATCTTGGCCAGCCCATCTGAGCCGATAGCTAATGATACGTAGTAGTTACCTTCGTCGACCTGGGTGCTGGTGCGCTGCACACAATCAGCGCTTAGGCAACGTACAAATACTAGTTTTGATGAGAATGCGTCAATGTAAGCTATACGCGACAAGCCGTCTCTGCCAGCAGCAATTGTTGATATCTCATAAAAACTGGCCGTGGTAGCGTCACCACCAGCAATTTCAGTCTGCGTCTTACTCGAGCAATCGGCATTGAGACACTGCACATACTCCAGGCCATAAGTTCGACGTGTCACCAGATAATTGTAGACGTCGAATACAAAGCGCGGCAGACCCTGGGTGTCAACACTCAGACCCACATTGTAGCCATAGAGAGCAGCGGTCGCTACTGTTTGGATAGTAGACTGCGTGCAGTCTTGGTCACCGCAGTGCGCAAGATGATACACGTAAGGATTTGAATATACTATGTACAGCAGATACGCGTTACCTTGCGCATCGAGTGATATGACCGGGGAGCCGAGGCCATTATTAGCGTCTTGCTCCAGCACGCTGTCAGTCTTGAGACTACAGTTGACGTCTTTGCAACGTACAAAATGTTCAGTTGATGAACTCCCATCATAGTAACCAAAACGTACAAAGCCATCAGGACCCAATACCGACCAGTGGTCATTGTCATTGGCAATATTTTGCATGTTCGCAGTGATGACGGTACTAATAGTACCGCGGCTCAAGCTACCCGGCTGCAGTGTGCCAGCTGTTGTAGGCACTAAAGTGTTCACTGCGATGCGGTGGTGCTGCGTGTCTATACTCAGGACGTCGGCGCCGATGGCGTCCTGTACATTTAGTGCGTCAGTCACCGATCCGGCAGCGATGTGCAGCTTGGAGCCAGTGATGCGACCGGCGACCGTCACATCAGCGCTGACGCTGACTGAGCCCGTCACGCCAACAGCGCCGTTGACGCTGACATTACCACTCTGAGCCACGGGGTTGGCGCCCTGCAGTCTCACGCAGTCTTTGCAGCTCACAGCGCTCAGATTGGTTATCTTGCTGCCATCACCATTGAATATACCCTGGAAGTTGGCGGCAGAAAGTAGACCCTTGACGTCGACGTTGCCAGCAGCGTTGATGTTGCCCGACACAGAGACGTTATTAACCGTAATATTGCCCGAGAAGTTTGAGTTGCCTGTAACGCTAAGCGCAGAGCTTGTGAAGTTAGCGGCAGAAATGCTACCGCTGAAACTACCGTTACCTTGCACAAAGATGTTACTAGCAAAGTTAGCTGCAGCTTTGACCACTACACCCTGGAGCGTGGTAGTACCATCAACCGTCAGGTCGCCTTTAATCGTGGTGTTATCACGAACCTGCAAATTACCGTTGAGAGACAGAGTCTGACCTTTGAGGGACAGGTCTGGTTTAAAGTTAGGGACGGTTACGGAACTCGAGGCTGGAAATTGCTTGCTTGAGTGATGTGAAGACAAGCTAAGTACTCCCCAGGCACCCAGACATGCAACAATCAGTGCCGCGGTGAAGCCACCCAGCAAGACTGGCACGCGAGGCTGCGAGAAAATGTGTAAAATGCTCGGACGACGATTGCCAGGGTATGCAGTAGAGTCTTGTATAGGCTCTGGCCCTTCGGTTGACTCAAGATCCTGAGCCGGTAACGTTACTAGGGTGCTACCAGCTATTGGAGCTACTGGAGCAGTTTGCATCGATATATATTCGGGGTGAGGCACTACGTCATTAACCCGCCTAGGTTGGATTGAACCTGGCATCTGGGTGGATGGCATAGCCGCTCCCAATACTTTACCTTCTGGTGACATATTTTTATTGTCTTTTTATTTAGCTTATGCTGGGAGAATTGTAGCATATATCGCAGCAATTTGTGTCAAGTTTATGTTATTTTGTTCGAGCTAGAATCTCGCGGGCCAAAGCTTTGTATGCTCGGGCTCCCTTGCTCCATTTATCATGCTCAAAAATTGTTCGGCCAAAGCTGGGTGCTTCAGCCAGTCGCACATTTCGTGGTACTACTGTCTTGAACAGCTTGTCACCGAAGTAGTTTTTGACTTCTGATTGCACTTGCTCGCTCAAACTATTTCGTTTATCGAACATTGTTAGCACGATGCCTAGCAGCTCCAGCTGCGGATTTGTGCTGCCACGCACTGCCTGAATGGTATTGAGCAATTGGCTTAAGCCTTCTAGTGCGTAGTATTCAGCTTGGACTGGTATCAGCACCGAGTTGGCGGCAGTTAGCGCGTTGATTGTTAATAATCCTAGCGACGGCGGACAGTCTATCAATATGTATTCATAGGTGGCCGTGGCTAGTGCTCGCTCTAGTACGAATTCACGTTGCGGCCTAGACACCAGCTCAATTTCTGAACCGGCAAGGTTGGCATTGCTGGGCACGACATATAATTGTGCGACATTAGTTTCGGCTACTGCAGCAGCAAGTTGTACCGTACCCGACATTACTTCGTACATGGTGTTCGGTAACTGTTCTTTGTTTAGGCCTAGTCCACTAGAAGCGTTTCCCTGCGGATCGAGATCAACAATCAGCACCGAATGTTTTTCGGTGGCAAGTTGGGCGGCAACGTTAATCGTCGTAGTCGTTTTGCCGACGCCGCCTTTTTGATTCACGACTGCTATGATTTTTGGTTTCATGCTAATACCTGTTTGCTCCGTTAATCCAAGTATAGCATGCTTGTGATGCTGGTTGGCTGTGTCAGTTAGCTAAGACTATATGGCTAGCCGTATAGTACTAATAACTGATTGGTCGCTGATGATGCCACGGTGGTATGATGTATAGATATGCGATCAGCTCTAACCCATACCCTATTCGTCAGTCGAGCGCGACGCTTTGGCCTCCGGCTTTTAGTGAGCCTGCTGGCGCTGGCAATAATATATGGCGGTGCGGTTGCTCTCTACCAACATGGGCGCCACCGAGTCTCACCGTCGCAAAAACTAGCAATACTTCGCGCTGGACTAGATCAAACAGTCCTAGCTGGTGGCCATTTGTCGGCGTTTTCAGACAATAACAGCATCGCCGGCACAACGCTAAGCCAAGAATTTAACACCTATCAAGTTAATGTCACAAACCTTCAGACCAAACTGTCAGCCACGCCTCTCAACCAGTTGCGAAGCGGCCAACGTCGATCAGCTCAGGCAATTATCGACTTACAAAACCGAGCGATCGCCAGCTACAAAACCGCCTACAAGGCTTTGGCACAGCCGCTTTCGTATGACCCGTATACCGATCTCGGAAACTTGAGCATAAGCAAAGACTCATCAAAGCTGATTACACGCGCCAGAGCAGCTCAAAAAGGCCTGACAAGTAACGTTAGCGGCACAGTCGCCGCTACTAGCGGCAGCTTGGCGGCCCAAGCCAGCCAGGCCCCAACTAACGTTGCCACGAGCCAAACTCAGGAGCTATTTGCCACTAGCGCTAGCTGCTTTGGCTCGCTGGCCGACCAAGTTATGGCTAAACAAGACAATGCTAGCCTAACCCGCCAGCGCTGCCTGCAAACATATCCGGCTTTACGAGCCCAGATTATTCATAATATTTTGGAGCTCAGCTTCAGCCAGCAATATTTCAACGATACTCAGAATGCTGCCCTGCCTCTTCTGAAACAACTTGATACAAAATTAGGCAGCAAATAGGCGCCTAAAACGGGGCAAAGGCTGTGGTAACAGTTCCATTTGGACCAAACGCCGGGTAAGCCGTGGTGGCTTCGTCACCCTCATGGATCAAGCTGGTCTGACCGCTGGCTATGTCATACGATTCAGCTTTCCAATCGGAGGGGCTGAGCTGGTTAGCATATATAACCTTTGTGCCATCGGTGCTGCCGCGCACCGAAGACGTGTCACCGCTGGTAAGTTGGCGGATCTGACGACCATCATAGTACTTAATTTGCCAGTGGTTACCATCCCACATGCGCCAAACTGCGTGGCTGCCAAACAATGAGGGCTGCGAATTGGTGCCACTAAACGTCAATTGGGTCTCTGCAGCAGTCAATACGTTGTACATGAATATCTCACTACCACCGCTGAACAGACCCTCCCAGATCACGAACGGGCCGCTAGCTTGCGGATAAGTGTGGTTATAAGACGCGCTAGTTAGTATGATTTGCTGCTGTTTGTAGGTGTAATAGATCTGCTGATAACCATCAACAACTTTGGTGCCCAGCTCAAGTTGGTTAGTCTGCAGATAGGTTGCCAGCTCGGAGGTGGTCGGCGCGGGGTCGGCTTTGACGCCGGGGTGCAACCCCAAAATAATGCCACCAGCGAGCACTAACGGTGGTAGCCAATTGAGTACCAGCTTGCGCAGCCGCCCAGACGGCATTAATCGACCCATGCGAAGCCTTGATCTGGATCGGGTAGGACCGTTGGATCGGGGTTAAGTAAGAAGAATTCGCCGTGTCGCAGTTCTTGGTCAACACCCGGTTTGGTGATCATATCAGGGCATTCAGCTTTAGAAGTTGAAGTGTTTTGATACAGACTGAGCGGCGTAGCACTACCAGCGACATCAGGGTTTGGACGCTCAACTGGTCGAAAATGGTACTCGGTCGCCGATGCGGCGTTGTTGTTTTGGATTAACCAGTCAAACTCGATGGTTTGACCGGTAGCCGCGGCAGTAGGCGTGCCAGAGGCTACAGTGGAGCTACGACCAAAGGTCTCGAGCCGAGTCGAAGCCGGCGTCAAAGCACTCAAAGTTAATGTCTGGTTGTCCGTTAAGTTGCTGGTGCCATAGGTCCACGGTGCGCCAGCCGTACCGTACGGCGCAACGTCAGTCCAGGTTCCGCTCAGGCAATCGCCGGTGCCGGTGGCTTGGTATTGCAGTTTGAAGTTAGTTGAATTAGCTGTCATGGCTTGGCCGCTAACCAGGATCTGAACCCGCAGACGCAAGGTAGTTTGGGCCTGAGCATCTGGAGGCAAATATTGAGCCGGAATAGCTGGCAGTTGGGTGTCTTGTGCTAGGTTCAGCCCCGCCCCGACTGGCCAGGGGTCAGCGACGTTGGTGTTGGTTGTGCTACCGGCGCTGGTATCAACGTACCAGCGGTAAGCGTTGAGCGTGAAACTAACCTTTTGGGCGATCACAACATTGAAGGACGGTACCATGTTGCTGAGGGTGTTCATAGTCATCGTAAGGCTGTGCAAGTGGTCGTTGGCAGATGACCCGCTGGTACCGTTGACCTTACCATTTATGGCTGTACCGAGTGAGGCACCATAGGTTGCTGAATAGGCTAGGCTACGGGTTGTAGTGCCCTGCGACGTGGCATTATAGGTGGCATTTGGCCGCAAAAATTGGTGGTAGAACGCCCCACCGACATTACTGAGCACCACCCAACCAGCGCCCGGGTCACCATCAAATATAGATGTAATCGCTACCGATAGCGTTGGTAGGTTGGCGTTCGCCTGCCCCAATACTGGCTCAACATAGGGCGGCACATCACCTGTTGTAGTGCAGGTAAAGGTATTAGAGTTGGTGCTGCCCCCTGAAGTGTTGAGCGAGCCTGGAGGCGTGCAAGTTGGCGTGCCACAACCGCTGGAACAGGTTAGTGATGAGGGCGCGGCATGGGTGTGGGTAGCCGGCGACACTGGACCAGTCTGGCCGTTAGTTTGGTTGTTGACTGTATTAGTTGAGTCAGCATCAAGTGCAGCAATTTTAACAGTATTTGATTCAGTATCGCTGCCACCGGTAGTGGTAGTTGTATTAATTCGGATAAGTCTCTGATCGTTAGTTGCTACTCTGGTAAAACCGCTGCTGGGCAATACGCCGGCAAACATAGCAATGGCATTCTGGGGAATGACGGTTGGTATGCCGGTGTATTTTATGAGTTGATAACTACGAAAGGCCGCAAGATCCGGGTTGGTAGCATCACCAGAGTCCGCGCCGTAGACAATTGCTACCGTCGGGTTTATGTGCCCAACAGCCGTTATTGCTCCTATGGCACTGACGAAAGACGCATTGGTGGTGCCCAAGCCAACGACTGATGAGCTAGCGGTTGGAGTATATGGCCGGCCAGCAACCGTAGTGGTCGCACCGAAGGTGTCAGTGGTGGCGGTGCCATATGGGAAGAAGCCGTCATAAGTTGTGATTACGGTCCAGCCCGAGGGGGCTGCTCCATTTGCTGGATCCCAAAAAAGGTACATGTTGGCGCCCGCGGCGCCGACATGAGCCGGCGAATACCAACTAAAATTAGCAACTATAAGCGCCATCAGCACGAAACAAATCTGGACACTACGATTTAGACGGGCTGAAGCCAAGCCACGCACCAATCGGCTCGACACTACTTTTGCCACAAGTCTGTAGCCTAGTCCCCTCCACTGCCTAATTTTCATTTTTTGCTTTCATATATCTGTATCAGACCATGCTAAAAGCATAGCCTTTATAACTAAGGATACCACTCAGAAGCTGATTTATAAAGCTGGTGAATCGCCTCTAAGCAGCCTGGAACATAGCGTCGGTCATGATCATCTTACGCAGTTGCTCCTGCTGGCGGCGTTCGGCTAGTGATAGTCTTTTGAGTAATCGGTCGTCTTGCTGTTTGCGTTGTTTTTCTTGTTTCATAATTTACCTTTTAATTTTTGTTTAATATTTTAGTATTTTTGTAATGTGTATTTTGTTTATCCTGATTGGTAAAACATATCAGCCTCCTTAGAAGTTTGCTTGGTAATTAATGAGTATTTCGCCGATGCGGACAGGACTGCTGGTAGTTGCCGATAGGTGGACGTCAAATGTCAGAACAGAAGTACCGGCAGTAATGGTACAAGCACCGGTAGTGTATGTGGTCAAGGCCCAGACTCCGGCTGCTCCGGCACCAGAAGTTGCCGTGCCACAGACGGCGTTGCCGTTGTAGATTGTAAGCGTGACCACGTTGCCAGCAGCAACTGAGGCACGGTCGTTGGAGAACTGAATTGTTGGCAATGTGCCAGCCGAAGCGTCAAAGTTACTTGGTACCAGCCAACGGGTAAAGATGTCATAGTCTTGGGCTGAAGCTTGGGTGGTCGTCCAGGTGTAGTAGTTATGGATATCACCAGCAGTGTTACAGACTGCAGTGTTAACAGCTGGTGAGCCATTACTACAGAAGTCTGAGGTCATGGTGCCGATGTTGGCGGCACTACCGGTGGCCGACATGGTGGCGCCTGGGAATTCAGGAACTAAGGTAATATTGGTGCTGTTGCGAGCCGTACCGGTGAAGCGCAGTTGGTTGCTGGCGTTGGACGCCACGTAGTTGGTTGCGCTACCAAACAAGACACCGCCCTGAACTTCTGCTTTGGTAACGACCAGCGCCGCGTTAGCCAGTGACGGAGCTGTCAGCGAAGTGCTCAGGCCAATGCTGATGCGCTGGTTAACGCTGTCAGCGTTGAAGTAGATGGCACTTGAGCTGTTTTGTATCTGGAAAGTACTAGTTGAGGAGGCATCAGGCGCTTTGACGATCACGCTACCACCGACGCCGGTGCCACCACCGATTCCAGCCTGCAGCAGCACATTGCCACCGGTCTTGTTGCCGGTAGCTGAGCCTTGGCCAGCCTGCAATACCAAGTTGTCACCGTTATTGCCGCTCTGGCCCTGGGCAATACTAACGCTTCGGCCCGAAGCGCCGCTAGTAGACGTAAACTGGAGGCCAGTACTGTTGAGGGTTACACCGTTGCTGACTACCTGCAATAGGACCGTGCTAGATTTTGAGGTACTACCAACGGTAACAGCTGTGGCGTTGGTAGTACCAATGTTGATTTGACCGTTGTTAGCACCAGTATTACCAATACCCGCGTCAATGTTGACGCTGCCACCGGTGCCAGTTGCCGAAGCCCCGCCTGTGATTGTGACTGCGCCACCGGCTGTCGCACCACTGGATGCCCCTGGGGCAATGGTAATACCGTTGGCAGGCCCACCGGCTAACGTAGTAATGCTCGGAGTGTACAAAGCGGTGCTAAAGTAGCCGCTTTGGAAATTCGTGGCACTGGTACCGATGTCAAGTCCGGCGCTGAGAGCTTGGATACTGGCCCCAACATTTAGTGAACCATTAACATCGAAGTAGTCCTTGATTGTTGCACCAGCCGAGAAATCTGCAATGTGCTGGCCAGTAACGCCCTGAATAGTTAGGCCGACGACACCAGCGCCGGGTGTGACTGTATTTTGAGCGGTAGTAGTTGGAGCCTTCAGCAGAACGCCGGTGATATCACTTGCTGTAATCGTAGCGGCAACAAACCCAGTACTACCATCACTGCGCAGGTACTGACCAGCCGTACCAACACTACCGCCTATTTTGTAGGCAGTGGCGGCGTTGATGGTCGAACCTGCGCTGAATGTTGTGCCGGCACTGAGCGCACCCGTGAAGACACCAGAGGCAGCTTGCAAAGCACCAGCCGTAGTCAGCGCTCCGGCTGAGGTAAGGCGGAAGCTGGAGGCACCAGCAATCTGGAAATTCAAGAAATCAGAGGTACTCCCTAAGGCAGCGTTAACACCAACATAGGTACCATTAGCAGCGCCGCCAGTTATTGCGGTACCAAGCTGTATCAGTGATGAGTTGACCCCTGCTACTGGCGCCGGGGTGATGGTAAGCTGCGGTCCGCCAGAGACACCGGATAAAGTCAGCGCACCAGTACCGGCAACATTGAAAGCGGCTAGGCTACTGACTACAGGGCCAACGTTAAGCGATCCACTATTAGCGATACTAGTGTTACCAGTGGCGTCCACCGTAAATTGTGGCGTCGCGACGTTATTACCGATATTAAGGCTACCGCCCCCGATTACTGCTGAGGTAGTGATGGTGTTCGAGGTAGTAATAGTACCAAAACCAGCGGCGATAGAGCCCGAGGTCAGCGCACCGACCTTGTTTATATTGGTATAACTCTGGGTACCATCAAGAGCGGCGTTTTGCAGACGGCCAGATGTAGCGACGCTGCCGGTGTTACCAGAAATCAGTTGCGCACCATTGTAAGTTAGTAAGTCTTTGAAGCCAGTACCGGTAAGCGTCACACCGTAGAAATTGTTACCGACAGTGCTGGTAGCACTAATGTTAACACCGGTGTTGTTATTGAAGGCACCATTTGTGTTGATTGAGCCACTGAGGCCAAGGTTGAGCGCCGTCAGTGACGAAGTCGTTGAGTTACCGCTATAGGTGTTAGCGACACTCAGGTCAAAGAACTTACCGTCGCTGGCCTTAGTGTAGGATCCTACTAAACCGTTCTGGTTAACGCTGACCTGTGATGGCGTACCTGAGCTTAGGTCACCAATTAGTAGCGTCCCAGTTGGGATGTTAACGGCGTTTCCACCAGCAACAGCGTTAAAGTTAACCGCGCCCGCGAAGCTGCTGACACCAGTACTGCTATCTTGGAATGGCACCGAGGAAGTGACTTTGTTAGAGAATACTGACAGGTAGTGGCTAGCGGCACCGTTACTAGTGATGTCAAGAAGCGGCACTGCCGTGCTCAAAGGCGTTGCGGCGTCAGAGATCTTAATACCGCCATTAGTGCTACTGAGCAGAATCTGGGGGTTGGTGACGCCGGAGTTATCGTAGGACGCCTGAAGTGTCTGGGTGGTTGAGGATGAGGCACAGCTGCCAGCAGTTATAATACCGCCCACGAATGTTGGGTTTGAGAGATACCCGACACAGGCAGCAAGGCTAACGCCCGTATTAGCACCAACAGCAAATCCGCCAGCGGCGTTGAGCAAGCCGGTGCTACTGACCTTAAGAGCAAACGTACCATTATTTTGGAAGTTCAGGAAGTCTGACGTGTTGCCTGCAGCAAGTTGATTGATACCAATGTAGGTACCATTAAGTGAACCGCCGCTGATTGGCGAACCAAGCTGTAGCAGTGATAGCGTAGCGCTTGCAGATGGGCGGTTGGTGGCTGGGTTCAGGATCAGGCCAGTAGAGGCATTAGTGCTTGTTATGGTTCCAGTAAAGCTAGGGCTGTTGACGACGGTGAGCGCGTTACAGGTACCACCACTGCCAAGAGTAATGCTATTACCACCACCAGATAAGTTGCCAGTTCCAGTTTCACAGACCAAAGCTGTGTCGCCTCGCACAGCGGTACCAGCAGTCGAGCCATACGTCACACTCAGGGTTGGAGTGCTGGCATTTCCAGTGTTACCAGTGGTTGTTAGGCCGGTCAGTGCGCCGAGGGTAGCAACGTAGTTACCACTAGTAATCGCACTGGTACTAAGTGCA
>JBBRNI010000012.1:0-20982 GCA_038230395.1 Saccharimonadales bacterium (SeqCode)
CAGTCATTTACACATAGCTAGTTCGGAAATCCGACTCTACGGCCCGCCAAGTTGCTTGCGCTTAAAAAGTCTTCCCTAAAATGTAGGCTTTTGAAGTTGCTCATGCTTGCGTAAGAACTTTGGCAAGTATATTCTAACTTTAACTAAGCAGGTACATAGCGATGTTATACAGTATTCAGAATTCATACGGTGAAGTTTACGGTATTTATCCTATGCCCAAAACTAATAAAAGTGCAGAGGGCCTAGCCCATGAACTCAAAACTGAGCTAGAAGACATTCTAGGCAACAACGGTGTTAATGATAGTCCATTGTGGGATTCTCAATCTGGTAGAAAAGAAGACCGGGTAGTGATAGACATAACACCTGTATCTGGCCAAGAGCAAGCGCGTATTGAACGAATTCATCAAACAATTGGTAGGCTCACAACGCCCTCATCAGAATAGTTAACTAACTAATCATGAAAATATTTGATAAATATCCAGTCAGCCAGCTCTACTAACTTTCCTGATGTCGCAAAATAGTTCCAAGCCTGTTAGGCTGAGATTATAAGTTGATCTTGACACAGTAAAGTTTTTTAAGTTAAACTTAGATTATGAGCGTAATTACTACTAAACAACTTAGAGAGCACATGCCTCAGGTGATTCGTGACTTGCGTCAGGGAAAGTCTGTGCAGTTGAGCTACCGCCACAGCATTATTGGTGTATTGCAGCCGATACAGGCGGCTAACCAAACGTTGGAGCGCGGTTCACCACACGCTATTCGTCAAGGCTTGGATAGTTTGAGAGGTCTTTCCGTGGCTGCTACTACCAGCAATGACGCACGTAGTATCAAAGAACAACTTGCCGACATCCGTGCCAAGAGGCACTAGCCGATGACCTTCGTAGATGCCAATGTGCTCTTAGAGGTAATCCTACGACGTGCCAGGGCGACAACCTGTGAACAAATCCTGGGCAATAGCGAGGAAAAAGCCATCTCCCTGCTAACGCTCGATTTAGTTATGTATTTTGTACAGCGAGACAAGCTGGCTTGGGAGCCTGTAAAAGCATTCTTGGACAGCTTTCGTTGGATGCCTATCGTAGAAGCAGATGCCCAGTGGGCCTTCGCACAGTTTGCAGGTGATGATTTTGAAGATGCCTTGCAAGTTGCCTGCGCAATTCGAGAAGGTTGTAGCAAATTCGTGACTTTGGATAAGGGCTTATCTAAAAAATACTCTAAAAATACGGTGATCGATTTGCTACGCTAACGTAACAGTTCCACGCCTGCGAAGCTATGGCCCGCCACATAACTTATGTTTAAAAGAAGCCACGCTAAGGCTTCTTTTTTAATGTATAATTGTCCTATGAGCATATCAGCGTCTGACCGTCGCATGGCCGAAAACGAAGTGGTATTTCGCCTATATAATGAGCGGTTTAAGCAGTTTGTCGATGGTGCCGAGAGAGATTCTAAAGAAAATAATCAAGAACACAGAACTGATGATTTTAATGGACCGCTTAGCTTTTACTGCGAATGTTCTGATGAGAACTGTACCCAGAAGATATCACTCATGCCTAGCCGCTACGAAGAAATACATAAAGCCAGAGACCACTTTATGATAGTGCGTGGACACGAAATAAAAACTATTGAGGCAATCATTGGCGAAGAAAGGGGGTTTTGTATAGTTGAGAAGTTTATAACTCCCGATGAAGACGTATCAGAGCTTAAGCCATCCAATGCCGACAATTCTTAAATATAATCTCTAATAGTCTAATTTGTCGGCGTGTAGTAAGAAACGAAATAGTTCCATACCTGGGAGGATAGCGCCAATAGTCAGGGGTACATTCATCAAGGCACTTTCAAATTAGAGCTCAAGGATGCTGTTTAGGGCTTGATGTAGGTGTGCTGTTTTTGGCTGGCTATGAGTGGCTTGGTGTATGTTGTAATTGGTTGCAGGGTGAACTGGATGTGCGCGGCGTGCAGGCTACTGCCGGTGCGGTCGATGACTTTGAGGATTTCGAGAGTGTAACCGGTGTTGATTATTGGAGAGGTTTGGCTTGGTTTGAGACTAAATAGCTCAGCTGTGATCTGGGGTGCGGTGTCACGATCAGTTTGGGTTAAAGCGGTGGCGTATTGACCGCCATTAGTTTTAGTACTTGAGTCATCGCTGGAGCTGGCAGCTAGAGTGGCAAAATCTGAACCTGTTTGAAGCTGGGTGAGTACACCCGCGGCTCGGATAGTGGCGGTTGTATCAAGTTTTGTGACTACTGCTTGCTGTAGCAGTTGTTGGCGGAGTTCACGCTTGAAGTCAGCCTCGCTCCATCCCCAAAACTGATTGAGTACATCCTTGAAGACACGGTCGTTACTACCAAGGCGGTTTTGGCTGCGCACGAGAGATACCTGATTGTCAACTTGCTGGTCGGTGACTGTAACATGATTCTTTTCTGCTAACTCCTTCACATAGGCGTCTTGGCTTACCTGCGCCAGTGCTTGTTGCTTGATACGAGTTAGTTGAACTCTGCCGTCTTTAGTCGAGAAATTAGCTTGCTGCTGCGTCTTGTAGTAGTGCATGTTGCGGCGAAGTTCGAACAAATATGATTCATAGCTAATCCAGCGAGGGCCGACTTTGGCGACCGGAAATGGTATCACTTGCGATACGCCGTAGATAAAGCCATTGGTGGACTGAAACTTATACAACGCTAAACCACAGTAAGCAAAAAATAGCACAACGACTAGTACCAGCAAGGCCAAAGATATGCGCACAACCCTGTGTTTGGAATGTTGCAATGGGTAGATGTATTTACGCGCACTTTTGAGTACGTCTTCACGATGTTCAGCTACCGTTTCGTTGGTTATTCGTGGAACATTACTCAGGGCTTCGGCAACACGCTGCTCAGTGTTACGGGTACGGCGCTTTAGCGTCGGACGTGGAATACTGGCAACACGTCGAATTGAGCGCTTAGTTGCGCTCTTGTCTGCCAATCGTAGTTTTTTAAGCTTGGGTTTGTTCATCTAATTGGGTGGGTGCAGAGCTCGTAGCATAAGCTGGACTGGTTGTTATACCAGCGTCGCGCAGGATACCAGAGATCTTCTTCTGGGTCTTGGCTGGATGGTGCACATCGTGTATCACCAGGTCTCCGACGTATGTCTGCATCTTTATTGTACCAAATCCTAGCAGTGTTTCCTGCAATCCGTTGACTTCGGAGTTGACTGACTGTATCTGGTGCAAACCTAAATCAGCAATTGCCCTATGAAATAGCCCCTTTTGAGAAATCTGGATAAATCGTTGGTCGGTGATAATAAAAACTGAAAAATGCCAGCTAATCCAATACGGCGCAAAGATTAGAAGTCCTAATACGCAACCGAGTGCTAACCCACCAAAGAAGGCAGGAAAGCCAAGCGTTGGCCTGATAGCTGTTGGGATGATGCCAACAAGTGGTCCAAGCATGCCAAACACTAAACCGTAGCGCATAACCACTGGGTGTTTGTGAAACACGTACAAGACGGTTTCGTCATCAAACTGATCGGCAAAATATTTGTGTTTTTGTTCAGTACTTGCCATAAGCACTATTATAACACTTCAAGTACTGTGGTGCCCCCGAACGGATTCGAACCGCTAGCTTCTCCTTAGGACGGAGTTGTTTTATCCATTGAACTACGGGGGCGTGAACGAGGCCTTTACACTCGTTCTTCAGGTTCGTAAACGTGCAAGTACTCACTTTTATCGTAATCGTACAACTCTGCTTCGTCAAAAAAGTTACTAATCTCGGCAAGCCCATTTTCGGGACTGTCCGAGGCGTGTACCAGATTACGACCAGTACTCATGCCGAAGTCACCGCGGATAGTTCCGGCGGCCGCTTTACGCGCATTGGTAGCACCAACAGTACTTCGGACAGATTCCACACATTCAAATCCCTCCCATGCCATGAGAACTACTGGTGAACTTTTCATAAAGTTTTCCAGACCTTTATAGAATGATTTTTCGATGTGCTCAGCGTAGTGAGTGCGTAGCATGGCTTCATTTAAACTGGACATCTTCATAGCAATAAGCTTGAGGCCTTTGCGCTCTAGACGTGTGACGATCTCGCCAACAAGTCCCCGTTGCACGGCGTCGGGCTTGGCGATAATAAGTGTTCGTTCCATATATATTAGTCCTATTTAGTTCAACTCAGTATAACAGATGGACTATTGCAGTACGATGCGCTTACCGAGCGCGGTAGCAATTTTATAAATCAGGTTAAGACTTGGAGTATTGTGGCCAGTTTCTATGCGTGCAATTGTTGCCTGCGTCGAGCTTATGCGCCTGGCAAGTTCTGCCTGCGTAATATTTTGTGCTTTGCGAGCCCGAATGAGCTGACCTATGAAGTAGACTTGAGGTGTTTTGACGGCTTGCGGCTGTTTATTGATTGCCTTCCCCTGTGCTTCGGGTAGCTCGTTGGCGTAATAGCTTATCAAAGCCTGTCTGCGTAAGCCTTTTTCAAGATTTTTATTTAGCGCGTTCCAACGCTCATCATAAGAGTTGCGGGTCATCTGCGAATTATATCATGCATGCTATTTTTATATTAATTGTGATATAAATCAGACACTGGCCAGGGTTTGATTCGAAAGGTAGATCACTCTGGACACTGATGTTTCGGCATTTTTAAATGCGTCGCCAAATATCATGCAATGGGCTACACTATGGTTATGCTATTCGCTAAGCTCAAAACCGATTTTTTGGAACATATGGAGATCGAAAAAGGCCGGTCGCAGAAAACGATTAGTAATTATGATCATTACCTGACCCGCCTGATCGACTTTGCTGGTGATATTGAGGTAAGTGATATTGATGCCGAACTCATTCGCAAGTGGCGGCTCTGGCTGAACCGCCTGGGCACTAATACCTCTGATGAGCTTGGTAAAGCTACCCAAAATTACCACCTCATCGCTCTGCGTAGCTTCTTGAAGTACTGCGCCAAGCGCGACATCCCCGCTCTGGCGGCTGAAAAGATCGAATTGGCTCGTACGGTGCGCAAACAAGTGACATTTTTGAATGAAGATGAAGTTGAACGTTTGCTTAAACAACCAAACTTGAATACGCTGCCAGGCCTACGCGACCGGGCTATACTAGAGTTACTGTTCAGCTCTGGCCTGCGTGTGTCAGAGTTAGTTGGACTTGACCGTGACCACGTTAACCTAACACGCCGTGAATTCATGGTCCGCGGTAAGGGTCAAAAAGACCGTCCAGTCTTTATCAGCGCCGAGGCGGCGCTGTGGATTCAGCGCTACCTTGAGAAACGCGAAGATAATACCAAACCTCTGTTTATAAGATACAGCGGCACCAAACAGGTCGATTTAACAGGTAATTTTCACCGCCTGACGGTACGAAGCGTTCAGCGGGCAGTTGCTAGTAACGCCCTGCTGGCTGGCATTACAAAGCATGTTAGTCCGCATACCTTGCGCCATTCATTCGCTACGGATTTACTAATGAATGGTGCCGATATCCGGTCAGTTCAAGCCATGCTCGGACACAGCAACATAGCAACAACCCAGATATATACCCACGTAACGGATCCGCACCTCAAAGCGGTGCACGAACAATTCCATCACAAAAAAACCGACTGATTTAGTTCAGGGTGCAAGGAGTGGTGGTGCCATAATTGCTGGTAGGCGCGGTATCAACAAACGTATCACTAGCGGGTTCTGTACTAATACGCTTACAGAGGTTAGTAGCTTCGATGGCATAGTTAGGCAAAAGTGGACTGTCAGTCAATGGAATGTGGACTTGGAGTCGCTTGAGTACGCCGCGCGCCCGGCCCGTCGAGTCAATCACGGCTTGCGCTCCATGGAATTTGAGGGCGGTACCCGCAGTGTCAGTGCCAGTTATTTTAACATCTGACTGATCATAATGATCGGTCAGGTGCAACATATACGGCCCGGCCCCGGCGTTAGAACCATTAATATTTGTAATAGTAAAGCTGCAAGTTGACCCGGTACACTTTGCCTGCTTGAGGATGCCCTCGTCGGCACTGGTAGAGTTACCGTAGACGGGGTTTTGGCTAGCAGCGGTAACCGGGTATCCATAGACCGTGAAGTTACCATTAACCATGGCCGCGCGATCAGGGAAAGTGTTGCCAGGCGTGTTGAGCGGCGTGATACCTACTTCCATTACGGCTGGATTGTTCCAGGCGGACTTCTGTTTGAGCCCGATGATACTAGGACCGGCGGTTTTGCCGCCAGTAGAGGTCCAGGACACGGTCAAAGTTTGAACTGGAGCCCCTGAGGCACTGGAAAAAGTGACGGTGTGATAGGTACTGTCGTCAAAATTGCTGTATTCCAGAATTGTTGGGTCAAGATTGACCGATAAGCAGGTATAAGCTACGGCCAGCTGGGTATTGATTGGCTGTAATGGTACTTGTGTATAATGTGGCTGGCCCATATGGTCGATGTTTGGCGTACAGCCCGTATTGTTAGTGGTGATTTGTCCAGATCTAATATCGCCAGCAGCGTCCTCGATGCCGCTTTCGGCGGCATAGTAAGCCTGTGTAGCTAGCTGTTTATTGAGAGCACTCCGTTGCTCGCGGCGCGTCAGCTGGGCGAACCCAACTGTCAACAAGGCCAAAATTATTACCAAGGTTAGGGCAATTACAATTGATGCAAATCCCCGCTCGTTTGTCTGTTTGTGCGATGTAATCATAAGCGTCTTCATATATTGTATCACTACCTTTTTAATTGATCCGTTGCACTGCCCCGGCTGTCAACGTAGCTGTAGCACAGAATCGATCAGCAGTACCGCCGTTACAAGTAGTCGTATAGCCAGACAAGTTCAATAGATCATCATCGCCGTAAGCCACGCTAGCCTTAATTTCAAACAGTGCCGCATTGACAAGCGAAGCATTAAAATCTAGGCTGGTCAGGCGCATTTTTGAACCCAGCAATTCACTACCCGTCGCATCATAGTCAACACTTGTCGGATTAGCCAAATCTTTGGTCAGATCCATCGGCGTACAGGCTGCCCCACTAACCTTACTATTGCGCCAAACGGCATGCAGCGTCGTACCGGCACCACTATCTATTGGTACGTTTTTAACGTAGGTGTAGCGAGCAGCCCCTTCACAGGCGACCATGACAGTATTGCCGGCGATTGTTTGCGTTGTAGTCACGACGGTTGGCGCGCCTTTGTTGAGCTGGATGTCCTGGGTTGCCGCGCTCACTAAGGCTCGGGTGGTGTCCTGGGTTTGTGATAATGTCACGCCTTTGTAATAAAGATTGCCGATGCCGGTGATCATGACTGTTACAAGCAACAGAATTACCGCCAGAACAGTGGTAGCTATCATAAGTTCCAAGATTGTGAATCCGGACTGCGCAGATTTGGAATCGGCGGTTATTAGGCGTTTCATGGTTGTGGTGGGTGCAGCCTGTACACCAATGTTACTGTATCCTGACCCACACCCAGAACATCATCCCAGGTGACGCGGGCGGTGAAGGTATCAATCGCATTACCAGAACTATCAAGTGGCACATAACCTATCGCAATGTGGTACGGAGTGTTCACCGCACACTCAGCAGGATATTTGGTATGGTCTGACGTGAGGACTGTGGGTAAGTCTGCCGGAATTGCTGGATTAGCTACCACTGTACCTGCCGCGTCGATACAAAAGCTGGTTGACTGATAGATGTCGTGCGCTGGGTCGCCGGTAATTGCCGAGTAAGCTTTTAGGGTCTCTAGCTGTCCTTGGGCCAGAAATGTTGCCTGACTGTTCTCCGCAGCTTGGCGGGTGGCCAGAAGGCTACGATTGGCGGTGGCGTAGGAGATACCAACCGCTAGGCCAAGCACAGCCAATACAACGATCACTTCGACGATTGTGTCACCCGCCTGAGGACGCGCATTCGGGAAAAATTGCTTCAGCATATAGGCGCCAGGTTACTGAAAGCAGCTGTTGCTTTCAATTGATTACCACTGTCGCCGATGGTAATCTGAGATTTGCGGCTACCGTCAGTCAAGCAAATAATTACGCTGGTGGCAGTCTTGATAGTATTTTCGGCGACGTCAACAGCATTACTGGTAGTCCCCAGTGTTGGATCAACCACTAAGCCAACTGTCTGAGCACCAGAATCATACAGGGTTGGGTCAGAACTATTAATCGTTCCCTGACCCTGGACTACACCAAAATTGAAACCAGCGGTATCTGTCTGTACTACAGCTCCATTGGTATAAGTAACCTGCATAGCGCTAACTTCCAAACTCTGTGGAATGGTTTGCGTTTTGGTTAGATCCACAGTTCCATTGGCGGTTGTGATTGGGCTAAGGGCTGAGTGTGTAAGAGAAGTCAGGGGAGCACCGCCAACATCTGTTTTGGCTCCGGCCAGATAGACAATGTCATAGCTCTTTAATGGCGGGGCCCCAGAGAAGTGGAATAGTTCACCTAAAAAGGTACAGTCTTGGTTAGCACCCTGAGTATCGCTACCTGCTGGCACAAAATTTAATTTCCGTGGAGCACCCGAAACGATAGTGCAACTGAGCGGTACGTCGGTATAGTTACCATCAACCACTGACTGGATTGCACCCTGAATGTCTGAAGCCATGCTAGTGGTTCCCTGGTTGAAAGCCGTCTTAGCTTGCTTGCCGGAAACAAACTGAGCAGCGATGATAAACATCACGCCTGATACCGCTAGCACAATCATCACTTCGACGATGGTGTACCCCTGGTGTCGTTTGCCACCCTTCATAATGTTCTCAGTATATAGCACAAGCAGTATCGATACCAGTCACAAAGACCTACACACCGAGCAAAAACATATGCTGATACCAGTCTAGTATGCTCTGCCCAAACAGCACTGCGACAATCGCGCCAACGATTAGGAATGGACCGAATGGAATCGTACTGGTGCGCTGCATTTTGCCGAGGTATAACATTGGTACTGACACTAAGCTACCCGCAAGCGCCGCCAAAAATATCAGCAATATAGCCCGCGCTGGGGTGCCAACTACTAATCCGAGCAACCATCCAAGTTTGACGTCGCCGCCACCAATCCATTTGCCGCTCGATACCTGGTATATCACATAGAAGATACCGCCACCAACCGCCACTGCCAGCACTTCGTTGAGCGCCGTTTTGGTCGGATGACTACTGTCAAATATCCGAATAGCCGCCATCATCAAGCCTATAGCCCCTAAAGGAAAGACGATCCTATCAGGAAGTAGATACCACTTTAGGTCATATATAAGCAGTGCCATTAGCCCAACAACTAAGGCGAGCCACAGGCCAAAAAAGACAGTGTGCAGACCACCGGTCAGTGTATATGGCCAGTAAACATAGGAAACTACAAACAGTGTCATCGTAGCAAGCTCGACTAATGGATACTGCGGCGATACTGGTTTGTGACAGTAGCGACACTTGCCCTTCAGGCTAAGCCAGCTAAGTACCGGTACCAAATCCTTGGCGCTCAGCGTGTGGTGGCAGTCAGGACACATGCTGCGACCCTTACTGATTGAAAGATCTTTCAGATATTTCTTGCTTGGTTTCTTCTTCTCTACTTCATCGCCTTGCTCGTGCAGTCGCCAGACCAGCGCATTCACAAAACTACCCAGGCACAGGCCAAACACAATTAGTAGTACGATAATCATTAGCATCATGATAACACATAAAAAACAGGCCCCGTAAGGCCTGTTCCGCTATGCTGTATTTAAATTAAGCGTCTATACACTTAACCACATTGATACCTGAGGTTTCAATTGAGTAGTATACACTTATTGCGCGAGTAGAGGCTGTATTACCACAATTCTGCCCTCTGAAAACTTGTATCGTACCGGTTGGTACCTGCGTCAAAGTTGCTGCTACTGGGACCACGGCAGCGGCACCATCATTCACGGTTGTACCACCTTGACTTTTGACCGACTCAGACGTGGCATTAACGATTGTCACAGTACCGTTAGAGCCCGATACTGAGGTCGGCACTTTACCATCGTTGTCTGACACAGAAGTGCTGATTCCGGCGGCGACAATGCCCGCATCATTCTTAATAGCAGTGTTACGACCGTTACGCTGGAGGGCTGGTACGGCCAGCAGCACAATTAGGATGATCAGGCCGGCAATTGCCAAGACGATCATGACTTCGATGATAGTGAATCCCTTTTGGTCAGACCGTTCGGCCTGAATTTTTTTTAATTTATTCAGCATTGTAAGTGCCCCTTTACAAAATTAATTTACTGCTTATGGTTAGATAGTACCTGACTATCAGTGGTGTCGCAAGGACTTATCCACAGTTTATAGCTGTTGGCAGCGGCCAACGCCACCGCCACTTCCTTGTGTTGCGTAGAGCGCTACCACATCGCTGTAGCCGGCTGCCGAGGCAGTACCAGCCCCATCTACCGCAGGATCGCAACGTTGGTAGTTGTAAATATCTACCGTATCAGTATTCGTAATGGCGGGGTGTGAGACCGGAGCAAGTTGCGAACCAACTGTCAGTGAGATACTGGTGCTCGCCGAACCATCATAATAGACCAACTTCTCATGCTCTAGGAAAGTACCAACCCCGAGGCAGCCAGCACCACTACATGTTGGTGGTATGCTACCACTGTTATTTAACTCATACTGCGACACTGCTCGTAGCACTGCTAAGACACCTTGCTTGCGCTGACTGTTCACTGAGCTACGATTTAACGCTGGTATTGCTTGAAACACGAGCAACAGTATGAAACCAGCTATTGCAAGCACGATGATGACTTCAATAATCGTGAAGCCTTGATCTGACTTATCGCGAGCTTGCGACATCTGTTAGTTCCCCGAGAAGCCGGCCTGATTGACCAGGCCATAGATTGGCAATAGTATAGCCGCCACGATTATAATAGCCATTATACCCATGATCACCATCATAACCGGTTCGATGATTGTGCTAATAGCTTTGATCTGGTTGTCGACTTCTTTTTCGAAGTAGCTAGCGATTTTTTCGAGCATCACTTCCATCGATCCGGACTGCTCACCAATTCTTAGCATGTTTGGAACCAACTCCAGAAAATTGGGATCATTAGATATTGAGTCAGACAGAGCCTTACCGCCTTTTACTTCTTCAATCGCGTTTCGAATTGACCGACTAATTTGTGTATTATCAACAGCATCTGCAGTTATCTCTAGCACCTGAATCAGAGGTACACCAGCACCCACCAAGGTCGTCGCCGTACGAGCAAAACGAGCCATGTACATCTTCATGAACAGTGGGCCGACTGGCCAGATGCGCATTTTCAATTTGTCGATGATAGATTTGCCCGTTAGTGTCCGCGCCCCACGGGTGGTTCCAAATACCAATAGCCCCAGAACAATAAGTACGATGATGTAATCGTGAGTTATGAAGTGCGAGACCGCTAATAAAGCACTCGTTAGAGGTGGCAGTGTGGCTCCCTTCAGGCCGGCATATATATTGGAAACCTGTGGGAGCACCTTGACTATCATAAATCCTACCACAACTAACATCACCGCAAATACGATCAATGGGTAGATCATAGCACCGCGGACTTTACTAATAATGTCAGCGTCTTTTTCTTGCTGGTCTGCTAAGCGCTCTAGGCCGGTGTCAAGCGTACCAGAGGTCTCGCTAGCCGCGATCAGGCTGACGTAGACGCGGTTGAAGACCTTGGGATGCCTGGCCAGGGCGACACTAAAAGCCGTGCCTGATTCAACCCCGGTAATCACATCGTTAATAACAACTTTGAGTGGCTTGTTAGTGGTCTGATTAGAGACACTGCGGAGGCTCTGCACTAGTGGCAGACCAGCGTTGATAAGGGTTGATAGCTGGCGACTAAACAGCACCTTGTCTTTAGTTTTGATGCGAGCGAAGCGCTTACTGCTGGCAGCTTTTTCAACTTTTAATGATATCGGTGACAGGCCCTGCTCGCGGATCAATTTGGCGGCAGCTGCCTCATTGTCGGCCTGCACCTGGGCTTTGATCTTTTCGCCTGTGGTGGTATTGCGGGCTACATAGGTATACGTCAGCATGATTAACCTCTCATCAGCCTATCTAATTCATCCATATCAACGGCAAAATCACGAGCCACGTCGTAGGTAATGGTACCGGCGTGGATCAGGTTGACCAATGTGCGATCCATGGACTGCATACCAAACTCTGCGCCCGTTTGGATGACGGCTTCCAGCTGGTGGCTCTTGCCCTCTCTAATGATATTTCTGACTGCGGGGTTAGCCACTAGAATTTCTGCAGCTGCGACACGGCCACCGCCGATCGATGGCACTAGGCGCTGGGCAACGATGGCCATCAGAATGTTCGATAGTTGAGCGCGAATTTGCGGCTGTTGGTGTGGTGGGAAGACGTCAATCATACGGTCAATTGACTGAGCTGCACTATTGGTGTGCAAGGTTGCGTACACGAGGTGTCCAGTCTCTGCCATTGTAATGGCGCTGGCGATTGTCTCAAGATCGCGCATCTCTCCAAGCAGGACGACATCAGGGTCTTGGCGTAAGGCGCTGCGCATAGCGGCACTAAACGAGTATGTGTCATAGTGAACTTCTCTCTGGACAATGACAGATTTCTTAGACTTGTGAGTAAATTCGATTGGGTCTTCGATGGTAATAATGTGCTTGCTCTGCTCGGTATTGATCTTGTGAATCAGAGCCGACAACGAAGTTGACTTACCGGAACCGGTTGGACCAGTCACCAAAACTAAGCCGCGTGGGAATTCAGCAAACTTGTTGACGATTTCTGGCAAGCCTAGCTGGGCGATAGTCAATATTTCATTAGGGATCAGGCGCAGAGCGGCGGCCATGTTGCCGCGCTCGTGGAACGCGTTGACACGGAAGCGACCGAGGTCGCCATAAGCAAAACTAAAGTCAAATTCCTTGTCCTTGAGTAGCATCTGTTTCTGGTCGTCATCGAGAATGGCGAAAATCAGCGCTTCAACAGACTCTTCATTCAGAACATCAGCCCCAACTACTGGTAGCAGCTCACCATCAACACGTAACATTGGCGGCAAGCCAACCTGAATGTGCAAATCGGAGGCTTTCTTTTTGAGAACTTCGTCGAGGAGAACCTCAATTCGTGGTTGTGCTTGCATAGTTACTTCCCATCCCTGTTTTTCATATGTTAACCGACACCTTCGGCAGCAACACGGTTAATCTCAGCGACACTTGTACGACCATCTAGGGCTTTGAAATAGCCGTCCTGGCGCATACTGATCATACCTTCAGCCAAGGCTTGCTTCTCTATTTCACCGCTTGTTGCTGATTTCATAATTAATGCCTGTATTGCCTCTGACACTTCGAAAACCTCGTACAATCCGATGCGACCCTTGTAGCCGCCTGGTGTATCTGGAGAGTCAGTGCCCTTGCTTAAAGTATAAGCGGTTTGGTTCGATAAGGGCAAGCTTTTATAACCGATATCCTCAGCCGCGGCAGCTAGCTGCTCATCATTATCAGGCAGTAGACTACCTATGGCTTTCTTTATGGCTGCACTTTCAGTCTCACTAGATTGGTAGGTTTCCTTGCCAGCGTCAGGAATCTTACGGACGAGTCGCTGGCCAATAACTGTATGTACGGTACTGGCGATCAGAAATGGCTCTATCCCCATATCGAGCAGGCGCGGCAGTATTCCAGCCGCACTATTTGTGTGTAGCGTGCTAAAAACAAGGTGCCCTGTCAGCGCCGCCTGGACCGCCAGCTGGGCGGTTTCGGCGTCACGAATCTCTCCAACCATTATAACGTTTGGGTCCTGACGCAGAATACTGCGTAGCCCTGATGCAAATGTCAGGCCGACTTCGGCGTTGACCTGAATCTGGTTGATACCATCCATTTTGTATTCAACAGGGTCCTCGAGCGTGACTATATTTACACTATCGTTTTTAATCTCCTGGATCAGGGCATACAGCGAGGTTGACTTACCAGAACCAGTTGGTCCAGAGGTCAAAATCATACCGTTAGGCCTCTTCAGCCCTTCACGAATAGTCCTTAGTGCCCTGCCGGTGTAGCCCATAGACTCAAGTTTAAGGCTGGTGCCAGACTTATCGAGTAAACGAATAACCACTTGCTCGCCCCATACAACCGGGGCTATGGCGATACGTAAATCGATTGATTTGTTGTCTACGCGGACACTAAACTGTCCATCTTGTGGAATACGATGCTCATCGATCTTAAGATTCGACAAAATCTTGATACGCGAGATTAGTGCTGCCTCAGTATTCTTTGGCAAACGCATAATTTCACGTAGGATACCGTCGATACGACAGCGCACCTTAAGCTCGTTCTCCATTGGTTCAATATGGATGTCGCTAGCCCGATTACGAGCCGCGAACTCCAAAATAGCCGATAGAGCCTTACTAATCGGCGAGTCTTCAACCAGAGTTTTGATATCTTCTTCTTTGGCACCACTAGACTTCTTAGAAGTTTTGACTGAATCACCCGTTGCCCCGCCTAGACCATCAAAGTTTAACTTGAGGGCCTCTTCCATCTTGGCGTCAAGGTGATTGCCATACTGCTGCAAAACGGCCCGAATGCTGGTCTCAGAGGCAACGTACACTTTTAGTGGTCGGTTGATCTTGTTACTCAAAAAGTCGACAGCCTGGACATTGTCAGCATCAAGCATCGCTACCACCAAACGGTGTTGCATCTCACCTAGTGGCACGGCCATGTAGCGCTCAGCTGTTTCTTGGGGCAGTAGGGCCAGAATTTTGGGGTCAATCTTGGCAGTTGTTAGATTAACGTATGGCACGTTCGTGAGAGCGGCGTGGGCTTTGGTTAGTTGCTCGTCATTGATGAAGTTATTTTTGAGCAAATAGCTAACCAGGGGCTCCCCCGCTTTGGCTGCAGCCGCCTTACCCTCCTCCATTTTTTCTGCCGTCAGCATGCCCCCACTGACGAGAGCGTCATTGAGCTGTTGGATACTGTCGACTGAAAGAACACTCATTTAGCGAAGCTCCAGTTGTTTAATTAGTCGCCGTGCCACTAAATGGATCTGCTGTACTGTTTTGCTGAATAGTAATTGTCTTAGTTGGATCAATTGATTGAGTGTTGAAGTATTTATCGTTAGGCTTCGGGAAATCTGCAGTGATTGGAGATACCATTTCGGCTTGTTTATCGGCGGTCGCAGGGTGGCCAAATAGCGCCTTCGATGCAAATAACGATACAATCGCACTAATGAAGACGATGATTATGATGAGGGCGAGATCCTTTTGCTTCATGGTAGTTACTTTCTCACTTTACGAGCTTCTTAGTGATTTGTAAGTTTTTGGCCGGCTGGTAATAGGTGTGCGCGGTAATTGTAACTTGCATATTATTGCCCCCGCCAGCGATTGTCAGGGTATCAATTTGGATAGGGCGGATGGAGGACTCAAAGGTAGTGATTAATTGCTTGACCGAGTCATAGCTAGCATTACCTACCGTAAATGAAAACGGCATCGGTACTGGCTTAGGGATAGGACTGGAAACGTTAGATTCTTGGTTGACCTGATCGTCAGTACCAGTAATTGAGCTGACTTTGAGGCTTTGGCCGGTCAGAATCTTTTCAAGGCTTGACGCCAAGGCTGGGAAGTCATAGCTGCTCGGCAAGGCGTCCAGTACAATCTTGCCGTTGTCTCCATCACGATCGCCAGTGCCGGCAGTAGCTCCACCAATGAGGTTGTTAGTAGGCGAAACGAAATCTTTGTACGAGGCGACGAGCGAGTTAGCAGCTTTAATATTCTTGACGAGCTGTTGGTGAGCGGATTCTTTAGCTTTAATAAGTTTCGACTGGTACTGATTTTGAGCAATCACCGTCTTGGCGGCAACCAATGAAAATACCGTCACAAACGAAGCTATAGCGACTACGACAACTATTTGAGCATTCGCCTTGCTGATAGCTGTTCGCTTGGTAGATATCTGTGGCTTAGCCATTATCGAGTCCCCTTTGGTGCGTTAGTAGTCGTACCGCTTTGGATAGGTACCACTGGTGAAGCCGTAAACAGATCATTAACCGGTTGACTAGTGGTAGACCTGGTAGTGACGAGGCTTGGTACTGATAGCTCTACAGTTTTTGTTATATCGAATATTGTCGGGTCATAGCTAAAGCTAATGCTATATGTCGCAGCCTGTGTCTTAGCGGCTGTTGCGCTCCCGAGACTAAAGGCGCTTAGAACAATATTCTTAAACGCTGGTAGATGCGTTTTAGGGTCATCCTTTAGGCTGTACTTAGTAAATTTCAATGTATCAACGTACTGGTTAACACTACTGAGAGAGTCAGCACTTCCGGTAATAGTGACTGACTGCACGGTAAAATCGCTGGTGTAGTTAGTGATACTGACCTGTGCCGGAGTCAAACGATTGAGGTAGTCAAACAATCGAGCTACCGATGGCTTAGTAGCATGTAGCCCGGTCAGGCTCTCAAGTTGGTTCTGAACAGTCAGGATATTATTAATCTGTGGTTCGGCCTGGAGTTGCTTACTTTCTTTATTTATATCTGAGCTGAGATCACTTAGGTGTTTTTTACCAAGCTGGTTAGCACCAACCAGCAGCACTAGGATGACTAAAGCGACAACACTAGCCAGCACCGAGATACCTAGTATCAGGCGGCGCATGCGCTGAGCTTTCATAAATTCTAGCTTAACGTCGGGGAGTAAGTTGAATTGGATCATGCGTTTCGATCCGCGAGGCCAACGGCGACGCCAAATTGGTTGGACAAAGCCAACAGTTCGTTCTGACGATCGCGGGCAAAGCTAACATTACGCCAGGAGTTGCCGATTTCGACGTTGATACCGAATTTATTCGCCAAAAATAGCGGGAATTCAGGTATAACTGAAGCACCACCAGTGACAATAATACGCTCAATCTTGACGTCAGTGTAGCGAGCTTGGAAGAACTTTATAGACTTCTCTACTTCTGTGGTCAGCAACTCAATCGTACCGCTAATAGCTTGGTAGACCTGTCCTTCAAGTTTATCTTTACTGAGCCCAAATTTGTTCACAAACTGCTCTGCCTGCTTTTGATCGATGTTAAGGTTTTGGGTGGCTGCCCTAACAATCGCCTCGACACCTGTTGGAATCGAACGCGTCAGATGTGGTACACCATTGAAGCTAACTACCAAATCTGTCGAAAGGCCACCAACATCAAGCACTAACTGCCCTGCTGGTGATGGTTCAGCTGGCAGTAATGCCCGAGCCATGGCCAAGTTGTCTGGTTCAAAGGCAATGACATTGAGGCCAATATTCTCAAGCATATCAAGACGTTCTTCGATGAAGCCATTCGGTACGCTGCTCAGCAAAATCTCCTGCTTGGTTTTGTCGACTGGCGAGTCGCCCAGTAATGCCCAATCGATTTTCGATTCTGCCAACGGTGTAGGGATCAGAGCATCTGCCTGAAACTGAATTGCCTGCTCCATCTCATTGGATGGCAGACGATCGACGTCAGCCACCGTCGTAAAGACTCGGCTTGATGGAATACCAACTGCCACATTACGAGTCGTGACATGTGACTGGTCAACAAGTTGAGCTACAACTTCGGCCAACTTCTGCTGGTCAGCCTTGGAGTCACTAGCTGCCAAATTAGGGTCAATAGGCAAATACGCATACTTGACGAGAGCCTTTGGCGAGCCAGTCTTAAGCTGCACCAAACGGATCCCGGAAGAACCGATATCTAGGCCAAAAAAGTCGGAAATACCGCTCAATAATGAACTCATGATGCAGCCCCAATTATATCATAAGCGCTATCGCAGCATCGTTGTGTAAGCAATTGTTTGGTCCCACCCATAGTGTTTGTCTCTATTTAATCCTTATGGTTATCATAGCACAGGCGGCAAGCTGGTAATAGCATCATATTTTACTGTCCCGCCACTGGTCTTAGCGGCAGGCTTTTGCAAATACTGCTCTGGACTGAACTCGAACACCTCGGCGGCACAGGTATTGTGGTAGGCGGCACTGAGCGGTGATCCAGGGTTAGAACACGTGACACTTGGGCCGCCTGCCTCATCACGCAACGAACCAAATGTCCGCAGCAGATTGATCTTCTTGGCGACAAAACTGCCTGTAACTGTCAGCTGTTTATTGCAGCTGCCATATAGGCTGCCTGTCGCGACTGGTACAAAACTGGGCGGGCTGTTGACGGCACAGGTATAGATATTGCCGGTGGCCTCATAGGTACCGTCGAGTTGTGTAACGTCACCATTAATGAAAATATTGCCAGTAACTGATAAAACGAAGGACGGAAGTTTACCAAGTGACCAGCCAGTCTGGTTATAAACAATGTTGTCATCAATGAAGACATCGCCAACTACAAACATGCTTAGTGTCTCGCCGGCATTGATAAGTTGTGGGCCAGGATTATTGATCTTAACCTGGACCGGGCTACCCGTTGTGCCATAGGTGTATGGCCCACCACCACTGCTTATAAGCAAATGAATGTTTGGAGATAAGCTAGGGCCACTTGGAGCTCCAGCAGGCGCCTGGGCAAGAGCTGTAATTGAGGCATTGCCGTTTAGCAGGCCCCCCAGCTTTGGACTATCAATATCGCTGCCTACCGCGCCTGGGGGCAATCCAGTGTTGGCAAATGATAGCCCGATTGGCAGACGACCCGTACCTGTTTGGTTGCTGGCAAATCCGGTGATATTAACGAGTGCGTAAGCCCCTAGCTGGGCGCTAGCGCCATAGTCGTTACCTGCTTGGTTGTTGTACCAGGCAGCCAGCGCACCACGCGTAGTAGACGGAGGGCCGTTGACGTCTCCGCCAGTTGTAACACTACTGTTAAAGACTTTGAAGAACGGCTTATTTACGATTGTCTGGCAGCCAGAAAATATGCTTGGCGCAGCTGCTGAAGCAACCGAACCATCTGGGTTCACGGTAGTACCGGTCCCTGGCGTAACTGTCAGGGCTGCACAGAATTTGTCACCAGCATTAGCGCCGCTAATTGGGCCGCTCGGACCGGCTACGGTACCAGGAGTACACGGAGCAGCCGCTGTGGTAGCAAGTGGAGCGCCACCATTCTTGGTAACTGCAATACTGCATGTGAAGGGTGGTAACGGAGAAGCTGGACTTACACTAAAGTTGGCTGAGGAATTGTATAATGTTGGGTTCTCGTCATTATCAACCCCTGGGTTCGCGTTACCAGTCAGCGTGATTCCGCTTGGTGTGGGTGTAGTGCAGGTCGCTGTTGCGGGCAATGCCCCACCATAGGCCATACTGTAGGTGTACGAAGTCCCTGGTGACAAGCCGCCGTCAGAAAAGCTTGGTGAACCATTTGCAGCCCCACTGCTGTACAGCAGTGAGCCACCACGAGTAATTTGCGCTCCCGTAACAGCGTTAGTGTAGGTACCAGTAATCGCGATCGACGTTGGACCAGTTGGGCTGCAGTTGAGCGTACCTGTTGGACTACCGGCAAGTGCCTTTTTGAATACCCATCGTATATGATAATGGTCACCGGCCACAAGGTTCAGACTCGGAATAGTCGTTGACGCACTAGCAACAAAATACTTATCACCAAAGCCCATATTAGCTGACGTGCAATCAGTAGCGACTGTGCTATTACATATGCTATACCCAACTACTTGCCATAGACCGTCAGCACTACCAGTAGATGCGATTGATACGGTATGCGCGCCCCCAATCACACCCGTATCTGTGAAGTAGTTGTTGGTTATAGCAGGCTCACCAGAGATAGTAACCGTGTCGTCACTGAATGGGTAATTAGCTAGGCTACCCGCGCAACTTGCCGCCGCAACCCCGACAGCCGCGCAGTTACCACCATATCCACCGCTGTTAGAATCATCAATTTTAACACCATCAACAGTCGCGGCATCAACTGTTGTGCAGGCTCGCGTACTGGTCTTACTTAACTGACCAGGGCCACTGGCATAGTTATAGGTGATAGATTGACAATATAATTGACTATTTGTGGCTGTAGCAGGAATTGTAATTGTATCGCTTTTCACATACGATGATCTGACCCCTATATTACAGCTTGGCAAGGCGATAGTACCAGCACCAGGTGGGTATGCGGTATTGATTCGAATACAAATATTGGTGGCTGTGTTGGGGCCGCTATTGTAGACATCGTGTCGAAAGGTAACAGAGCCACCAGGGGCAACACGTGCAGCTGAAACTGTTGATGAGCTAGTAAGGGACCAATCAATTGGCGGTGCTTGGCGTCGTATACAAAACTGAACAGGGCTGGGATATCCACTCGCCGAGTCATGTACGCCGCCTGGATAGTCGTCAACTGTAAAATGAGCAGTTGAGCTAAAGCAGTATTGATTCGTGTTATTCGCGGGAACATAATTACCTAAGTTTATTGAAAGATTAACCGATTTCATTGGAGTGAACTGACCTCTCAGGACATTACCATAATTCATCCCAGTTCCAGAGAGTGTAAGTCCAGTGTTTGGTACTAAGTATATCGAATTGTATGTAAGCGAATTAACGTAAGAATAATTGACTCCTGGGCAGACGTACGAAGCTCCTCGCAAGGTCGTGCTGGTAGTCGTGGCACTAGATGTAGGTGTTAAAAGTGAGTCTCCAACCCAGAGCATATGGTAGGTATGAGGCCCACTTGCGCTTGTGCAGGCACCTGTTAAAGTGCTCTCCACCCAGTTTGGAATACCATTTCCGTTACTATCCGGCCACAAGGTATTCGCAAAGGCGTGAGGACTATGAAAAATACCTAAAATTCCAACAAAGACTAGACCGAGAATTAATGGTACTGCTAATTTTGGAAGCTGTTGAATGGTCATCATAATATTTAATTTCTAGGGAGCTTGCTTACATCGGGCAGTACACTAGGCTGATCTGTAATTGGAGCATTGGTACTTGAGGGTTGCACCAACTGTGTTTTGGGCCCACCGAGTTTTTTGGAGGGCATTCGATGATTGTTTGATTTCATGAACATAACTGCTACTCCAGCTGCAATAATAATTAGTATCACAAAGATGACGAATGTAGCTATCCATTTTGTAGGATGATTGGTAGATTTAGTATTTGCTACATTTTCCATATTTTGATTGCCGCCACCTAAACCGCTTACGTTCATTGTAGCAAATAGTGAATGTAAAACAATAAAGGCTATAACTCTA
>JBBRNI010000013.1:0-19411 GCA_038230395.1 Saccharimonadales bacterium (SeqCode)
TCAGGCAAATACCTTACAGTTTTGAAAGTGCCTACAAAGTACATACAAGGTCGAATGGCTCTGAGCTTGTGTTCCAGCCTTTAACCCAGACCACAACAGCAACCCTGGGTGGGATGTACCCATTACAGGAATGCGACTTTGAGATTAGAAAAATTACGATTAAAGACGATTAATTGTCGGATTTTTTGGCGTCGGAACTATCGTCATCACCGTCTTTGTGGCGGCGCGAAAGGCGGCGCAAAAATGATGGCTTCTCTAGATCATCTTCGAGATCACTAGTAACAATACTGCTGTGACCTCCAGAGAATGAGCTTTTGGAGTTGTCTTCGTGATCGTCATGGTTGTCATCACGCTCATCTCGGTCATCGTATGATGAGCTTGATTTTGGACGAGCATCTTCTTTGTCTTCTTTATCGTCGATAGCCCAGATGTTGGGCATGGCAGTTTCGCGGGAAAAATCAGACGTAGCGGCAGCTGCGTGTTGCTCGTTCAAGTCCATATTGATCTCGGATAATTCGCTGTCGTCTTGGCGACTCATGCTGGGTGCCGGCGCTGGGGCTGGGGCTGGTACGGCAATAACGTCATTGTGCTTGGAGGCAAAGTAAGACGCGTCAAAGCCAGTAGCTACCACCGTGATGATAACTTCACCTTCGAGGTCAGGGTTAATCGTGGCGCCAAAGATGATATTGGCATCTGGGTCAGCGGCATTGGTAATAGTCTCGGCGGCGGCGTTAATCTCGTGCATCGACAAGTCATTGCCACCAATAACGTTAAACAGAATACCTCGAGCACCGTCGATTGAAACTTCGAGCAGCGGTGATTCAATGGCTTGCTGCGCGGCTTCGACAGCACGATTATCGCCGTTAGCACGGCCAATACCCATGAGCGCGGAGCCGGCGTTACTCATAACAGTCTTGACGTCAGCGAAGTCAAGGTTGATCAAGCCATGAACGGTAATCAGATCAGAGATACCTTGGACGCCTTGGCGTAGTACATCGTCAGCCACGCGGAAAGCTTCCATTAGCGGAGTATTGCGATCTATAGTTTGGAGCAAACGATCATTAGGAATAATAATAAGTGTGTCGACTGATTGGCGCAGTCGTTCTATAGCAAGGTCAGCGTTCTTGCGTCGCTTCTCGCCCTCAAAAGCAAACGGCTTGGTAGTGAAGCCAACAACTAATATACCGAGGTCTTTGGCTAGTTGGGCTACCACGTGACCGGCACCTGAACCAGTACCACCACCAGCACCTATGGTAACGAAAATCATGTCAGCACCCTGTAATGCGTCGCGAATCTCGTCTCGGGATTCCTCAGCTGCAAGCTGACCAACTAATGGGTCAGCGCCAGCGCCAAGACCGCGAGTAGCATCTTTACCAATATGGATTTTGCGGGAGGCCTTAGAATGATGCAGGGCCTGCGCGTCAGTGTTAACAGCTATAAATTCAACGCCTTCTATACCAGCTTCAACCATGCGGTTGATAGCCGCCCCGCCTGCACCACCAACACCGATTACTTTGATTTGCGCGAATGTCTCGATAGCTGGTTCAACGACTTGTGACATAGGTAGTTACGTTCCCTCTACAGATTTAGTATCTCTAATTGATACAGCTAGTATACCTGAGGCTTGGCTAAGGATCAATAAAAGTATCCGGCCTTGTGCAAGAGTTATACCCATCCAAATTATGTGTACATTTGGGTCGTAGTTGCACCGCGGCAGTGACCTACTTTTGTACTCTAGCCGCGCAAGCGATTGAGCAAGCCACTCAACATGGTTTTGGCACCCTGCCCTGACTTGCCAAACTGGGCTGGTAGAGCTGGTAGTAGCAACATGTCTAGGAGCATAAGGCCAACAACTGTCGTGAAGGTCGGGTCTTCGACAGTGTCAACGAGCCCACCAATATTTTGTAGCTTACCAATTCGGGCTGGTAGCTGCATTTTGTCACGAGCGAATTCATCAAGCCCGGGTATTTTGGAGGTGCCACCGGTTAAGACGATACCGCCGGGAAGCTTCCGAGAGCGTTTGATCTTGTAG
The DNA here is from genome assembly GCA_038230395.1 of Saccharimonadales bacterium (SeqCode). Classification (GTDB taxonomy): domain Bacteria; phylum Patescibacteriota; class Saccharimonadia; order Saccharimonadales; family UBA4665; genus JBDSWU01. The sequence continues at coordinate 2,033 of JBBRNI010000013.1, forward strand.
AGTTCTTTGTCGACGTACTCTAGTAATTCTTCGACGCGCGCTTCAATAATCAGCGCTATTTCTTCAAATTGGAAATTATGAGCTTTGTCACCGACCTTGACAATGGCATTCATTTTCTTGGGCTCACGGTGTAAGTCGGCATGCTGTATTTTGACAGCTTCGGCAACATCGAGGTCTGTTTTGAGGCCAATAGCTAGATCGTTGGTGATGTGTTGGCCACCAATAGGTAATATGGCGATGTGTTGGACTTCGCCGTCTTCAAAAACAATCAAGTTCGTGGTGCCGGCACCTATGTCTATAAGAGCCGTGCCCGCCTCCTTCTGCTGACGAGTTAACACTGCCTCCGCGGCAGCTAATCCAGATACTGTGTGGTGCTGAGCGTAGACTTCAGCTTTTTCCAGCGCCATATCTAGATTACGTAGGTTTGGTGAGGAAGCAGTCACAATATGGGCGTCCACTTCGAGACGAACACCTGTCATGCCAATGGGGTCTTTAATATTACGTTGCCCATCTAGGCTGTAGTTTTTGGCGAAAAACTGCACGATTTCGCGGTTAGGTGGCAGGTTAACGATCGTAGCGGCTTCCTCTACTCGTAGCCGATCTTCTAGCGTAATCTCACGATTAGCAGCGCTAATGGCAATGACACCCTCGGAGTTAAGACCACTAACATGGGCGCCATTAACATTGACCGTGGCTCGCTTGATACTCGTGCCAGAAATCCGCTCGGCCTCTGTGACGGCGTGCACAATTGCCTCGGCAACATCATCAACGTGCACTACAGCGCCACGGCGCATGCCTTGGTTTGGCGCTTGGCCATGACCAATAATAGACGGCATCGAGCTGCCATTAGGGTCAAACATACCGACCACGCAGCGAACGCTGGAGGTACCAATGTCGAGGCCAATAAAGTGTTCTGGCTTCATCTGTTTGCCAGTATAGCGCTTTAGCTTCGTCTTAAGCAAGCCGAGCCTTAAGTCTCAAGGCTAATGCGTTACAGTGTCGTGAGGATTTCGGCGCCGTCGTCGGTGATGAGAACGGTGTGTTCAAAGTGAGCAGACCAGGAGTTGTCAGCAGTTTGTATTGTCCAGCCGTCTTCGGCCTGGACGACTCGGTCGGTACCAAGGGTAACCATTGGTTCAATAGCGATCGTCATACCGGCGCTGAGCCACGGACCGGTGTTAGCGCGACCGTAGTTCGGAATATTGGGATCTTCGTGAAGTTCATGTCCAACGCCGTGACCAACCAGATCACGAACGATGCCATAGCGGTGGTGCTTGAGGAACTTTTCGATGGCGTGGCCGATATCGCCGGTACGAACTTGGTCGTGGACAGCATTAATACCAACCATCAGGGCCGCCTCAGTGTTCTTGACTAATTCAACATGGCCTTTTTGCTTGGGTTTACCAACAATCATACTGATGGCACTGTCGGTAATCATACCTTTGTAGGTGACGCCAAAATCAAGGCCGATCAGATCGCCATCTTTGATAATGCGGTCTTTGCTGGGAATACCATGCACCACCTCTTGATTCAGCGAAATACAGATGACATCTGGGAAGCCTTGGTAGCCTAAAAAGCTTGGTTGGCCACCTAGTGCTTTGAGTTCGAGAGCGGCGCGGTCAGCGAGATCTTGGGTGGACATGCCAACTTGCACTTCCGACTTGAGAATCCGCAGTACTGTCGCCAGCATCTTACCGCTGTCGCGCATGGCCTGGATTTCTGATGCTGTTTTTACTTGCGTTACCATAATCGTATCTGTTATTTATTGTTAATATTATTAACTAAGTCTACGTTAACAGCTTCGACTGATCGTTCAGCGTCAACATCCGTCACTTTAATACCGTGGTCTTCAAACCAAGCAAATAAAGGGTCGGTCGCTCGTTCGTACTCGTCAAAACGTTTTTCGATACTGGACTCATTGTCGTCAGCGCGGCCTCGGTTAAGTAGCCGAGCTTTGACAGCGGCACGGGTAGCGGTTAGATGAATAACGTGGTCGATATGAAAGCGTGGGTCGGCAGCAGCCTGGCTAAGCAGCCACTCAGCTTGAGGTATGCTCCGTGGAAAGCCGTCCATAATATATTGAGTTCCTTCGGGCATATTGGCCACAGCCCCCTTAATTATGGCAGCTGCTTCATCGTCACTTAGCAGTTCACCAGCCAGCATTCGTTGCCGCTGCTCGTCGGTAGCTTGGGCACGAATTAGATCGCCCAGTGTTAGAAGTTCGTAGCCATGGGCCATAGCCACTAAGGCGGCTTGTGTACCCTTGCCAGAGCCCTGTATACCCATAAGTAGGATCATGCTAACTTCTCCTTAACCAGTCGAGCGATTAGGGCGCCGTCAGCGTTGGCGCCAACTTTGGCTCGAGCGGCGCCAATGACTTTGCCCATAGCTGAAGTGTCGCTAGCTCCGAGTTGCTTGATAACAGAATCAACAATGGTGGCAACTTCGTCTTCGCCTAATTGCTTCGGCAAGTAGGCATCAATTATTGCCTTTTCGGCTAGCTCTTTGTCGGCCCTGTCTTGGGCATCGCCCTGTACATAAAAATCAGCGCTCTCTTGGCGCTTCTTGGATTCCTTAGCGAGGATGGCCATCACTTCATCGTCAGTTAGGCCAGTCTCGCGCTTACCAGTGTTAACTTTGACATTGAGCAGAGCACCCTTGACGGTGCGCAGCGTGAGAGCTCGCTCTTTGTCGCCAGAAAGCAAGGCTGTTTTGATATCAGCTTCGAGTGTCTGTTCTAGTGTCTGTGGCGTCTCAGCCATGTCGTGTTAGCGTTGGCCTAGTTTGATCTTTTTGACTTTGATTGCCTTGCGCTCAGCACGAACAATTGCTTTTTTGCGGCGCTCACGCTTGCTGATTGGCTTCTCAAAAAATTGACCAGATTTTACAATAGCGACGCTGCCAGACTGCTGTACCTTTCGGTTGAAGCGGCGTAGAAGGTTTTCGAGTGATTCTTTAGAATCTTTGCGGGTAACTTGTATCATCAGGAATTGATTGTAGCTGACAGAGGTGACTTTTGCAAGCCCTGACGGGCAATCAGATAGTTAATCGTAGTCTTTTAATCCCAGTAATCGCATTCCTGTAATGACATAGTCGCAACGTTTATATTAGGTTGTGAGCCACGCAGCTTCTTGTAGCCCGACTTCATAGGTTGTTTGTAGGTGGTTTCAAAAGTGTTAGGTTTTGAGCTGAAACGCCTTTTGTCTAATCTGGTGGATTAAAGCCTTTCAGACTAAAGCCAGAAAAACTATGTGTTAATTTTTCAGTGAATCAACTGAATGAGTGCAATCGTACTCTGTAGTAAAGGCTCCATTCAGGCAAAGACCTTACACTTTTGAAACCCCCAAGATACAGAGTGAACTAGTACTATGGCCGACAGGTTAAACGGCCTATTAAAATAATATTTACTGGATACTTAAGGTTAGCAACCTAAGCGATTATGTTAATCACCTAGCCCGTGACGCGCTTTTGCGTAGTCGTGCGCTGTGATTTTAACACTATAGATTGCAGCTCGCGGAAGATTGGGAATTGCTTGTTAGTAGAATAGACTTTCGTGTTCCCCTGGCGCTCGCTAACGAGGAAGCCTACTTTTTCGAGACGCTTGAGTTCGCGCTGAATATTACCGGCATCTTCTTTGATGAGCTTGGCAAGACCACGAACATGGGTCTTAAAATCGGGATACTTGGCATAAATCACGATGATTTTGCGGCGGACTCGAGATGTAATAAAGATGTCTAGCATGATTTCGTTCCCTCTGGTTTTTAGTTCTGCTGTTTTCCGAACAACGTTAACTTGTAGTATATGCCTCCCTAAATCGTTTGGCAACAACTTTTTCAAACAAACATAAAACAATGATTTTCGGCAGTATTTTAATCTGTTGCTATAGAATAAGAATATGTTCTATTACCTCGTATGGGTCAGGAGTCATAAATATCACGGCCATGAACCGCTGACTTATTCGGCTGACAAACGACTGCCAAGTGGTAGTATCGTCCAGGTGGAAATGCTTAAGCAAATGGTTATGGGAATTATAGGTGGGCCAACCAGTCAACCGCGGTTTCAAACCAAACCAATCGCTACAATTTACGATTTGCCACCCCTGCCAGCTCATTTGCTGAAGGTATCACAATGGTTACTAACCTACTATCCAGCCCCCCTTGGTATTGTTAGCCAGCAGCTGGTGCCAGGCAGTTTTTCTGCTAAACAGCTCGCAGGCGCTGCGCCACTGGCCTATCCACAGCCTGACTTTAGCCAACTACCGCCACTGACAGCCGATCAGAAGCAAGCTCTGAGTGAAATGGGACATACTAACACCTACGTTTTACACGGCCAGACAGGCAGCGGTAAAACGCGCTTATATATAGAGCTGGCCGCTCGGGCCTTAGCCAAAGGCCGCTCTAGCATTATTTTAACCCCCGAAATTAGCCTAACTGCTCAGTTAGCGGCTAATTTTGAGGCAGTATTTGGTAGCCGGGTGATTGTCATGCACTCTGGGCAAGCTCCAGCTGAACGCCAAAAGGCTTGGCTGGACTGCCTGCGAGCCACAGAGCCAGTTATTATTATTGGACCGCGCTCGGCGTTATTTAGCCCAGTGTCTAAACTTGGCCTGATTGTTCTGGATGAAGCCCATGAGGCAGCCTACAAACAAGAACAAGCGCCACAATACCAGACGGGCCGTGTTGCCAGCTTCTTAGCACCACTGGCTCACGCCACACTGCTTCTAGGTTCGGCAACACCGAGCGTTAGTGACTACTATCTAGCCGAGCAAAAGCAAAAACCGGTCATTCGATTATCAGAACTTGCTCGCGAATCAGCTACTGTACACAAAAAAATAATTACTATCGTTGATATGAAGGACCGTGCGCAATTTACCAGGTCGAGGCTTATTAGCCAGCCGCTAGTGCATGCCATAGACACGGCACTGACGCGCGGCGAGCAGAGTTTGCTGTACCTAAACCGTCGTGGCACTGCCCGGATAGTGCTCTGTGAAAACTGTGGTTGGCAGGCCGATTGCCCACACTGTGACTTACCGCTAACTTATCACGGCGATAGCCACCAATTGCGCTGCCACAGCTGCGACTATCGCACCGCCAGCCCTACAAGCTGCCCTAGCTGCGGCCACGCTGATATCATTTATAAAACTGCTGGTACGAAAGCTATCGTTGATGAAATCACAAAACTATTTCCGAATGCTCGAATTGCCCGCTTTGATACCGATAACACCAAGGCCGAACGATTTGAGCAACACTACCAATCAGTGCTCGAAGGTAATGTAGATATATTAGTCGGCACACAATTACTGGCAAAAGGTCTAGATTTACCTAAGTTATCAGTTCTTGGGATAGTACTAGCAGACACTAGCCTGTACATGCCAGACTTTTCGGCGCCAGAACGGACGTATCAATTACTAACCCAAGTACTAGGTCGGGTTGGTCGTGGCCACGTTGATGGCACAGCCATCGTCCAGACTTACCACCCCGAACATCCCATTTTGGCGGACGCGATTAATGACGATTACGATAATTTTTATAAGCGCGAACTAACCGAACGTCAACAGTTTTTCTTCCCACCGTTTTGCTATCTGCTAAAGTTATCGTGTCGTCGAGCTAGCAGCAGTGCCGCCGAGGCAGCAGCCGACAAACTCAAAGCCGAGATCCAGGCTGGCTACCGCGTTCGTGTAGAGGGTCCTGCGCCATCGTTTTATGAAAAGCTTCAGGGCAAGTACCAATGGCAGCTCATTGTAAAGGCCGTTGATCGTTCTGAGTTGCTCAAAATAATTAGCCATTTACCGACCAATTGGTCCTACGACATCGACCCGGCCGATCTCTTGTGATTCTGATCTGTTACAATCTGTTATAATAATTGAGAATTATGACGAAAACTATGACTAAAGACGACATTATTGCCCTACCCCACAAAGATCTCCGTCAAAAATCGCAGCGCGTTGGCGTCGTAACGCCCGAAATAATTAAAATTATCGAAGAAATGGAAGCAGCTACCATTGATTGGGATATATCCCGAGACCATGAAGTTGGCGTGGCCTTAGCGGCCGTGCAAATTGACCATATGTACAAGATAATCGTCGTTCGTAACAATTATGATGATAAAAACGACCATAGCTTTACAGCTTTTATTAATCCGGAGATTACCAAGCGTGAGGGCAAAATTATTGAAGATTACGAGGGCTGTTTGAGTGTCAAAGACGTTTATGGCAAAGTCAAACGATACGACAAAATTAAGCTAAAAGCGCTTGATCTAAACGGCAAAGAATTTAGGGTAACCGCTCAAGGATTCTTGGCTCGTATATTTCAACACGAGATCGATCACACCAACGGCATTGTCTTTATAGATCATATACAGGACGACCCTGATGCGTTTTACCACTTACAAGATGACGGCAAACTGGTACCATTAGACTATGAATCAGATATCCGAAACAATCGTCTTCTTTGGTAGCGGCGACGTTGCCGCGCGCTCTCTAGCGTTATTGGCTGCGAACTTCAACATTGAAGCCGTAATTACCAAGCCACAGCCCGAGCATCACAAGGCCCAATTCCCTGTCTTAGCAATAGCTGAAAAGCTAGGACTCAAGATTTTGACTACCGCGGGCAAGCAGGAGCTGACTAATTTATTTGCTAATAACCCCGTTGAGAGTCGTATTGGAGTAGTAATCGACTACGGGATTATCATGCCCCGGGCAGTCATTGATCGTTTTGAGTTTGGCATCGTCAACAGCCACTTTTCACTGTTACCTCAGCTGAGGGGCGCAGACCCTATCAGCTTCGCCATATTAGAGGGCGACGATCAGACTGGTGTCAGCCTTATGCTCATAGTCGAAGAACTCGACGAAGGAGAACTGCTCGACCAACGTTCACTGGAGATACATGATGACGATACGCCTAATTTAACAACCCGACTGATTGAGTTAAGCGACCAGATGTTGCTGGAGGCATTACCCAGGTATATTTCCGGTGAGATTAAGCCCTACCCGCAAGCTGAAACTGGTGTTTCATACTCGCGCAAGCTAACTAAGGCAGACAGCCAGCTTGATTGGCAGAAGCCAGCAGAAGTCCTAGCTCGTGAAGTCCGAGCCTACAAAGGCTGGCCGCGTAGCCGCTGCCTGCTAGGCACCCAAGGTGTGATCGTTACAGAGGCGCATGCCGCTCTAGGCACGAACGTGCCGGGAACGATTTGGCTAGCCGATAAAGAGCTCGGCATGAACTGCTCAGAAGGCGTACTTATCATTGATAAGCTCATCCCGCTTGGCAAAAAAGAGATGACTGCTCACGACTTTTTGCTTGGCTATAAACCAGCATAAGCCCACTTTAATCCCATTCCAGTATTGGATACTCGGCTGGTGGCCGGCTGTTACGTCAGGGCGAGTTTATATGTGTTTCAACAAACCTGCTTATCGTCAGAAAGCTAAGAGTACTAGTGTGTCTATTACAGGTTTCAAAAGTGTAAGGTTTATACCTTAATAGCTACATTGTTACAGATCAGGATTGGGGCTATTCAGTTAATTTCCTGAAAAATCATGTAATAGTTTTTCAGGGTTTAACCTGAAAGGGTTAAATCTATCAGATGACTCAAACGTCGTTCCAGCTTAAAACCTTACACTTTTGAAAGTGCCAATATAATTACCAGTGTACCTAGCGTTCTGGAACTGAGCTTGACTCCCCCGGCTGTATGTTTTTAGGGGTATTCCGTTTAGGAATATTCCCAAATGGAATAAGAGTGTATTAGTCTCTCAACTTTAGAGCTACTACTCTTAAGAACGGACCAGGCCAGGTGAAAATACTTGGGGCCAGTAACCTTAGCTAAGCCTTGGGATGGTTCCATTACAGGAATACGATTATTGGGATTTGGTGGGCTTATAAATTAAAACTGAGGGGGACCAGCAGGAGGCTGCTGCTGCGGATATTGTGGTTGTTGGAACACGGGTTGCTGCGGTGGCATAGGCTGTGCAGCTGGCATAGTCGTCTGCGGCACATCTACTAGGGGCTGGGGCTGAGCCTCGACTGCCGGGGGAGCTTGCGCTTCTAAAGGCTGAGGTTGTACCGTCGCTGGCCCAGCGGCCATTTGAGCTTGGCTGGCTGCTAAAATATCAACCGACGACTGCTGGATTTCGGCTTTGAGCTTATCAAATTCTTCTTGGACGATATCTTTGTAGTTTGGAAAATTAGATTCCAGCCATTTGAAAGCCCCAGCATCGTCTTTGGCCTCAAAATACTGCTCGAACTCGTCAAGTTGCTGATTGGTCATTTGGTCGGCCAAGCGCATACCGACGCGCATTTCAAGAGTCTCGTAGATATGCTTAAGTAAGCTATTTTTCTCAACATCCGGCAGAGCACTAAGACCTAGATCATTGAGAAGGTTGTTATCAATTTTGAGCATATAAATATTGTACCATTATCTGTTGATGATAGTTTTATTGATATTTGTTACAGGCTGCGAGAGATAGATTGACGACTAAAGAAATCAATATGATCGCCTTCTAGCAGATCGATACGGTGGGCCGTCGTAAAGCTGAGACCACACATTTCGCCTTCAAAGACCTCTTTAGCTTCTTGGGGGCCACGCTTCAGGCCGGTGACTTCAACCTCACCGAGCACTTCCTTGTCACGGGACACGCGGGCTAGGGCTGGAGCAACTAGCTTGCCTTTCGTGACCTCACCACCGGCGATAACCTGGGTTTTAGTAGTATTGAAGATACCCTTGACTACCAAGCGCCCAATCTCAGTCTCGACAATTTCGGGCTTGAGCAGTTTGGTTAGCTCAAGCTTAGCGTCATCAATCAGTTCGTAAATAACTTTGTACAAGCGGACATGGACTTTGTCACGTGAGGCCTGCTGGCGGCCGCTTGATGGTAGCTCAACATTGAAGCCGTAGATAACGGCACCAGAAGTGTGCGCTAAGTAGAGATCATTTTCGCTAATAGCACCAACTCCGGAGCCGACAACGCGGATAGCAACCTCGGCAGTATCAAGCGCCTTTAAGCTATCAATAACAGATGTCAGTGAACCCTGAACATCAGCTTTGACGATGATATTATACTCGCTGACTTCGTTATTGCGATTAATCATGCGGATCAGTTCGGTGGAGCCAATCTCCATGTGGCCGCCAGATGCGGATTTGGTGGTAGCGGCAGCTGAAGATAATTCACGGGCGACTTTTTCGTTTGCGACGACGGTAAATTCATCACCAAATTCTGGCAAAGTTTTGAATCCGGTAATAGCGACGGGCATAGACGGAGTGGCCTGTTTGATGGCTTTGCCATCAGTTGTTTCAAGGTTTCTAACTTTGGCGTAACTGCTACCGGCAACAATGAAGTGCCCAGGCTTAAGTGTGCCAGTTTCGATCAAGGCGTGAGCGACAGCGCCTCTGCCCTGTTCCACATGAGCCTCGATAATAAGACCTTTCGCGTCACCCTCGACATCTGCCTTAAGCTCCTCGACATCTGTTACTAGCAGCAACATGTCGAGTAACTCAGCAATACCGTCTTTAGTTTTGGCCGAAACTGGCATGACGATAGTATCACCACCCCATTCTTCAGTCAGCAAGTCATGCTCCGACAATTGCTGTTTGAGGCGATTAATATCAGCACCTTCTTTGTCCATTTTGTTGGCGGCGACAATGATTTTGACACCGGCCTTGCGGGCAAAGCGAATTGCTTCGATAGTTTGCGGCTTGATGCCATCATCAGCGGCCACAACGATAATAACAATGTCGGTTAGGACGGCGCCGTGCTCACGGATAGCCGCGAAAGCTTCGTGGCCTGGAGTATCTAAAAAGGTGATAATACGACCGTTGTGGTCAATCTGATAGGCTGAAATGTGCTGAGTGATGCCACCAGCTTCGCCTTTAGCGACGTTGGCGCCCCTAATAGCATCAAGCAGTGATGTTTTGCCGTGGTCAACGTGGCCCATGACAGCCACAACCGGTGGACGATCAGCAGCGTTAGCGGCGTGAGTTGGTTTTTCACGGACAACGGCGGCTGTCTCGGCGGCGGCTTTTTTGACGAGTTTAACGTTGAGATCAAGGTCGGCGACGATAATTGTCGCGGTATCAAAGTCGATACGCTCGTTAATGGTGGCGAAAACACCATTTTTCATAAGTTCGCCAATCAGGCGAGAGGCTGGAATTAGCAGCCGCTCGGCTAGAGTGCCGACGGTGATCATATCTTCGATTTCAATCGTGGACGCAGTTGCAATTGGTTCGATATTTGTTGGTTCTGCCATGATCGTCGTGTCTTTCTCTAGCCGCTTTCGGCCGCTTAATTCTATCCGTTATTTGTCAGAGCTAGCATCAGCTGAGGTATCGGCTTTAGTGTCGCTTTTGTCAGCTGCTTTGGCAGCTTTTTTTGCTGGTGCTTTTGCCTCGGCTTTGGCATCTACTTTGGCATCCTTGAGTGACAGCGCGATTTTGCGGTTCTCGGTGTCGATATCGAGTACCTTGAACTGCTTTTTCTCGTTGAGCTGGAACAGTTGCTCAGGGTCAACAGCTTCGTCATCGCTCATTTCTGAGACGTGGACTAGTGCTTCGACCGAAGGGCTGAGCTGTACAAAGGCGCCAAATGGCGTGATGCGCGTAACTTTGCCTTCGACGATGTCACCCTTCTTGAAGGTCTTGACCTCTGAGAGCCATGGGTCCTCAGACATTTGCTTCAAGCTGAGGCTCAAGCGATCGCGGTCGATAGCGATGATCTTAGCCTTGAGCGTATCGCCAACTTTGACGTAGTTGCGAGGGTTGTCGACGCGTTCCCAGCTGATCTCACTAATGTGAATCAAGCCTTCGATGCCATCAACGTTCACGAAGGCACCGAAGTCGATAACGCCAGTTACAACCCCTTCAACTTCGTCACCAACCTTCAGTTCGCTAAAGCGAGCCTGCATGTCATCTTTGACAGCTTCTTTCTCGGAGAAAATTAGCTTGTTGTCACGACGGCTAACGTCCAATACGCGAACGCGTAATGGCTGGTTAGTTAAAGCGTTGAGCTTTTGCAAGATCTCGTCTTTGTCAGCGCCAGAAACCCGTGGGTAGTGGCCAGCCGCTAGTTGCGATACAGGCAAAAAGCCGCGAATACCTTCTAGCTCAACGAGTAGTCCACCGCGGTTAGCGTCGTACGCCACCACTTCTACGATATCGTTTGCTTCGAACATGCGTTGCAGTTCATCCCAACCTCGATCTTTGACGGCCCGCTTCATGCTGAGCAAGGCGTGACCCTCATCCATTTCTGGGTCAATAACACTGACGGTTACTGACTGTCCGACTTCGAGGGCTTGACCGTAGCCAATCTCGCGTCGCATGACAACACCGACACCCTTGGCGCCGAGGTCAATCCAGACTTCGTTCTTTTTGATTGAGGTAACAACACCTTCAACCACCTCGCTTGTACCGAGTACCCCGAGCTGCGCGGTATCGCTACCGGCAAGCAACTCATCCATTGTTATTTCTGATTTAGTGCTTTCAGCACTGACGTTCTTAGACATATCCCTATGCCTCCTTGTAAGTGTATTTCTTACATACGCGCCCTGGGTCCTTGAATTTCAAGTCTTAAAGTTTGTATGAAAGATTAGTGATTATTATATCTGATACTCCCCTGTTAGTAAAGCGTGGCTGAATCATCGTCAGCTATGCTAAACTTTTAAGTATGTATGTGGGTATCGATATTGGCGGCACGAAGACACTGGTTACCGTGCTTAACCCCAGCGGCAAAATTGTCGAGCAGTTCAAATTTCCCACCCCCGTCAAGTACAGTAATTTTTTACTAGAATTAGCTCACACCATAGCCAACTTTGAGCATCAGGACTTCAAAGCAGCGGCTGTGGCTGCACCCAGCACCATCGACCGCAAACATGGACTGGCTGTTGCCTTTGGCAACTTACCCTGGAAGCGAGTACCGCTGCAAGCTGACTGCGAAACCATCCTTCACTGCCCTGTTGTTATAGAGAACGACGCCAATTTAGCTGGTCTTGGCGAAGCGCTGGTACACCCTAAATCACAAACCGTACTATATATAACCGTCAGTACCGGGATAGGCTGTGGCGTTATTCAGGACGGTGTTATTGCCCCCGCTTTAGCTAACATCGAAGCAGGGCAAATGGAGCTACCGTTTCATGGCAAGCTCACTAAATGGGAGCACTTTGCCTCTGGTAAAGCCATCTACGAACACTTCAACAAAAAAGCCATGGATATTCATGACGAAGCTAGCTGGCGCTACGTAGTCCGTAATTTAGCTGTTGGCTTTTTTGAGCTCATGGCTATCGTCCAGCCTGATTTAATAATTATTGGTGGAAGTGTTGGCACATATTTTGATAGATACGAGGCATACCTACACGAGGAGCTCAAAAAACATGAGATACCTACTGTACCACTGCCCAAGATCGTTCAGGCCAAGCACCCTGAAGAAGCAGTTATATATGGTTGCTACGCCCTCATTAAACAGAAGTTTCCACACCATGCAGCCGCTGCTTAAAATACTCACCAAACGTTTCCCTGACTTGCACTACTCCGTTGGCAAACAATTTTGCTGGTCACCAGAGAGTCAAGAGATATTTTATAAGACAGATGCTCACGACAGCAAAGACACCTGGTCACTGCTACATGAGACTGGCCACGCACTGCTAAGGCATCAAAGCTACAGCGCTGATTTTGAGCTGTTACAAATGGAGATTGCTGCCTGGGAGCGAGCTCGTGCTTTATCTATAGAATTAGGAATTAACATCGACGAAGATCATATTCAGGACTGCCTTGACAGCTACCGAGACTGGCTCTATCAGCGCTCATTGTGCCCTAATTGCTCTACGCAGTGCATGCAGGAAGCTGACTTTATGCATTACCACTGTTTTAACTGCCACAGTGTCTGGAGTGTCACCGCCAATCGCTTTGCTCGCACCTATCGTTCCCGTAAAAATACACCACAAGTTTTTCATTTAGACACATGAAAACCCGCTCCGGGGAGCGGGTTTTTGGGCAATAATACCAGAGGTATTAGGCTACTTTTTTGCTGACGCTGGTGCGGCGGCTAATGCGACCACCCTTGCTTCCCGCGGCACGTGCTAGTTCGCGGTTAGCGAAGAAACCACCAGTGCGTCCGAGCTTACCGCCCTTGGCACCGATCTTAGCGTAAAAATCGCTACCGTACTTAGTTTTGTTGGTTGCTGCGGCAGCTTTGCCACCTTCTTTAGTTCCAGCCATTGTGAGGACTCCCATTACTTATTAGCTTAGTCTCTCTCGAAATAAAAAAGGGCCTTACGCCTCGCGACGTAAAAACCCTCTTTTTCTTTCGAAATCTATATTATAGTATCACGCTATTGCTTCGAAGTCAATAAGCTGGTGTTTAGATAATTAATGATTAGTTTAAATCTGTAAAATCGCAGAATCCCACTCCTGTAATGGAACAGCTGCAACAGTGAACTAAGACGGCGAAGCCACGCCATTTATTGCTGATTGACTTTATCTGTACTTTATTGTCACCTTCAAAAGTGTAAGCTGTTTACCTGAAACACTGTTTGAGTCTTCCGGTGGATATAACCCTTTCAGTAGATTCCCTGAAGCAAAGTGCCTATTCAGGTAAATGGCTTACACTTTTGAAACCCCGCATAGACTTACTAGCACACCCAGCCTAGTGACGTTTAGGCCGATTGTTGCGAGGCTTGAAGCCGGTAAAAGTAACCCTACACTCAAAACGCTGCTCACAGTTGTGGCAGCGCTAGGAGTTAAGTTAGTTATTACTGACTAGATGGTGGTTCAGAGCCCAGACTAGTTAGAGCGACGTGAAATTGATCCACCGATCGCGCCAAACTGGCTAGCACGTTTACGGCCCTCTTCGCCAGCGGCGAAGCCACCGGTGCGACCACGCTGACCTCCGAGCTTGCCGATACGTGAGTAAAAGTCTGAACCGTGCTTCATCTTGTTCTTTTCGGCGGCTAAACGACCGCCTTTAGCTGTTCCTGCCATATAAGCCTCCTTTAGCTCGAGACGCATTATGGTTGGTAGCAAAGCTACCGCTACTCTCGAGTCCGCTTATGGTAACCCATGCAGCTGAGGCTAGTCTGTAATATATTTAGCTTATGGCTTCTGTGTAGTCGCTGGGTTTGCGGCGCTAGCGCTGTTAAATGTCAATGGAGCGACTAATATAATCTTGTTTGACGAAGGTCGGTACAGTACAGCCTCGCCTGCTTTGACGTACATCAAGACTTTGTCACCATTTTGGGCGTTGTTAAAGAAGGCTGACTGCTGTCGGGCCTGGCCGGCGTCGCTGACGTTAGCGATAGTTGGGGTTTCGCCTGCTGGCAGCGTTAGGAGCTTGCTAACAGCTCTGATTAGGCCGTCAGTTTGCTTTTGGATTGTAGCTTGAGGGTTAGCGTTGAGCGCCGTGACTTGTCTGCGGAGATTATCGCGGTCATTGTGTAGCGCCAAACTCCAAGAACCAAGCCCTAACAAAGTCAAAACTAATAGTGCTTCAACAATCAGACGTATATTAAGCGTACGCTTAGTGCGTGGCATAGCCGCGACTTTAGAAGTCGTGGCTGAGGTAGCCATTACATCAGCTGACGTATCGACACTCTTTTTAAACGGTTCGACAAATTCTGGGGCGCTGTGATGCTCTATAGGCTCCTCAGCAGGTTCTATATCAGGTTGATACTCTTCTTGAGCATAAGCGGTCTCAGGAGCGCTGTCAGACGGTATCTCGTCCGCTCGCTCCCGGTCTACTACTGGCTCGTCGTCCGTAACGCTAACTGGGACTGTACGTGGAGTGCTCTCATCGGCTGGCATTAAGGTTAGAGGCGTAGTTTTTGGCTGATCGACCAATGCTGGCGGCTGGCTGGGCTGACGCGGTGTACGTGGCTTACGCGGCCGGACTGGTGCAGCCACGGCATCAAAATCCTCATCTTCGGATGGTATCCGCGGTGTAAAGTTAGCCATCAGTCATCCCTCCCATAAAATAATAGTCTTGCTTATGGTTAACTATACTGTCCCTATCCACCTCAGTCAACAATGTTATTTTAACTACATCTACTCAATTACTACGTAGCTAAAGCCGTAGCGTGCGACTGCTGGAGGTGCTATACCAGCTTTGAAAGTAAAGGAGCCTGTGCCCTTTGCACTCAGTATTGGTGACATGATTGCTGCCACTGTAGTCGGCGCAGTTCCACCTGTAGTGTAGTTTGGAGTCATTATTACGGCTTTGGGTGCCGCGGCATAGGCCTTGTTGAAGCTAATCGTCATGTTACAGGCGGCAGTAGATCCCGTGACATTGGTAACATCTACGTAGAACGAACCGGCGACATCAGTCGAACCAGCGACGACCGCTCCGGTAGCCGTACCACAAGTCGTTGGTCCAGCAGTAATGGTCGGCGGATTAGTCTGTATTGATTTAATATGCGCTTCACTAACCGTTAGGCTGACAAAGGTCGTAGTTGAACCGGCTACGGTAATTACCGGTGCAGCAGCAGTTGTATCTACCTTCAAGTAAGTGTTTGTGCCACCAGCCCCTTGGATCTGGAAGGCAGTAGCGTTATCGGTACCCGGGCGGAAACTGAAACCGTTGGCGCCGGTGGTGGCAAAGATTGAGCCCGCAGTGGCAGTCCAGTTACCGGCACCGACGTGATTACCAGTACTGTCAATGCGGCTAGTGCCAGCCGTCTGGAGGTTACCGGCGGTGGCATTAATATTGCCTGCTGAAGTTGTAATGTCACCTGAGCCACTGTAGCTGGTTCCGCCAGATATTGTACCGCTCAGCGTAAAGTTCGTGACGCTGCCGAGTGTACCGGCGATGGTGCTAGCGCCAGTAATCGACAGACCACCAGTGCCTTGGATTGAGCCAGTACTGCCGTTGACACCGACAGCGGTCACCTGTCCTGCCGCAGTCAGGGCACCCGTACTGCTGACAGCGAGCTTACTGGTGTTGCTGACTTGGAAGTTCAAGAAATCGGCGGTGCCGCCTTGGTTAACACTGAGGAAGGTACCGTTGGCGCTGCCTGTACTCAGAGCAGTACCGAGTTCGATCAGACCACTGCTGGCTGTGGCTGAAGGTGAACCCGTAGCTGTAAAGGCGGCTGTCGCGCCAGTAGCTGATGAAGTAATTGTGTTATTGGCCACAAGCGTTGTAACACCAGCGATGCTGCCCGCCCCCGTGATACCACCGGTATTGAGGGCTAAAGCACCAGAGGTAAAGGTAATGCCGGTGATCCCCGACAGTGTCGGGTTAAGGTTGAGCGTGGCGGTGCCCCCTGGGGCAAGCGAAGCGTTGCCGCCTGTTAAGTTAGTGCCGGCAGCAATATTGACGCTGGTACCGGATAGGTCTGAGTTGGTCAGTGCGCTGGTAGTTAGCTTACCAGCAGCATCAGTATGAACAATGCCCACACTGGCTAAGTTGGCCAAAGTTATACCACCTGAGCCTGGAGTGATGGTCAGGCCGCCGGCACCGGTCACACTAATGGCGTTAGTGCCGATCGTGAGACCATTGTAGGTGCCAGCGGTAATCGCACCGAAACCCGATAAGGTCGGTGTGCCTGAGCCAGTCAGGCTGGTAGTGACAGTTGGGCTGGCCAGCGTGACGCTAGTCAGTATACCGCTGACTTGAGCAGCGTTAAGGCTAGTAAGATTAGCGCCACTAAGTGCAGGTAATAGGCCACCAGCCGTGGTCTGGACTAACTGAGAGACACCGTTAAAGGTATTACCTGCGGTGGTAACAGAACTCTGTAATGCTGCGTTGGCAATGGAGTTGGCTGGTAATGACACTGAGCCGGAGGCGACGGTCAGGCCGGTCAGGCCGGTCAAGGCCCCTGCACTACTAAGGACTGCTGTTGGAGTCTTCAAGAAGTTGGTGTAACCGGTCGCACTAGCGAAGTTAAAGCCATTAGTGTTGGCGTTGGCTCCGAGAGCAGCGCCAGCGTTGAAATTAACTAAGTTTAAGGTGTTGGTACCAGAGCTGGCGTTGGCGTTACTCGGGTTCAGATCAATACCTTGGACATTGATACCGACACCAGCATTGGTGTTGGTGACGCTAATGGTGTGAGCACTGGTAGCTGCAGCTGTGCTGTAGGTTTGACTCTCGGCACCGGATACTGCCAAGCTGGTCAGCGTTCCGACGGCAGTGATGCCTGTATAGCTGCCGCTTATCACTCCCGTGGCGACTGTGCCAGAAGTCAAACTGCTTGCATTAAGGCTTGTTAAGTTTGCGCCACTCAGGGCTGGCAATAGGCCACCAGCCGTGGTCTGGACTAACTGAGAGACACCGTTAAAGGTATTTCCTTGGGTTGTGATGTTGGCTGTGGTTACGCCGTTGACCGCCGTACCAGATAGACTTCCACCTGTAATAGTGGCGCCATTAATTGTGGTTGCGCCCGTTATAGCACCACTCAAAGCCAGCGA
>JBBRNI010000014.1:0-13433 GCA_038230395.1 Saccharimonadales bacterium (SeqCode)
ATCGTACCCTGTAACAAAACACCTATTCAGCTAAATACCATACAGTTTTGAAACCCCCAATAAACATACTAGAATGCTTGGCATTCAAATGCTCTACCTAGCTCCTCAGCTCTCTGATTATCCAATTACTGCTGCGCCCATGACAGACTAGCCCCGATATAACACTTGGGCCATTAGCCGAACGTCCATTACAGGAATGCGATTAAAAGTCATCAGCCAAGGTTCAGCTAATCTGCTAAACTATTAGTAATGCGTTTAAAACCAAAACGAGGCAATAGAGGTGCGATCATGCGGCGCTTAAAGTCACATGTTTGGCTGAGTCGAGCACTGACACTGGTATTAGTGGTAGTTATTTTTGCAGCAGGCGTCGGTACGGGAAATGGTCGACTGAGCGTTTTACTTCATCGCAGTTATGTTCCAGCTAGTGGTGATCTGCCAAGTAATCTTGATTATTCATCTGTAAATACTGTATATCAATCACTTAAAGACAATTATAACGGCAAACTGACTGCCGACCAGCTAACTGATGGTCTTAAGCATGGAATAGCTGAAGCCACCAAGGACCCTTACACCGTCTACTTTACCAGTAAAGAGGCAAAGGACTTTAATAGCGAGCTAAACCAGTCACTTAGCGGTATCGGCGCCCAGCTAGAGCAGGAAACCGACAAATCAATTGTAGTTGTATCGCCACTGGCAGGCTCGCCAGCCGAAGCAGCTGGCCTGAAGGCGCTTGATATTGTGAGCCAAGTAGATGGTAAATCAACTGCTGGCTTATCTCTCAATGAGGTCATCAAGCAAATCCGAGGCAAAAAGGGTACGACCGTCAAGCTACAAGTCGTTCGAGATAAGGCCAATCTTATGGAGTTCACCATCATCCGTGATGACATCAAAGTACCAAGTGTCACCAGCAAAATACTCGACAACAACATCGGCTACATGCAAATTAGTAGCTTCTCCGACAATACTACATTATTAGCCCAGCAAGCCGCTGATAAGTTCGCAAGCGCTCATGTCAAAGGTGTCATTCTTGATCTACGTGATGATGGCGGTGGCTACCTTGACGCAGCTGTTAGTGTATCGAGCCTGTGGTTACCAAAAGACCAGCTAATTATGCAAGAAAAGCGGGGTAATGTCGTGACCAATACCTATCAAGCCGCGGGCGGCAACGAGCTGCACAATATCCCGACAGTAGTCTTAGTTAACGGCGGCAGCGCCTCGGCTTCAGAAATTACCACCGGTGCCTTGCACGATAATAATGCTGCTTATGTGGTTGGCGAAAAAAGCTATGGTAAAGGTGTTGTCCAGAGTCTAATCAACTTCAAGGACGGCTCTCAGCTCAAAGTAACGATTGCTAGTTGGTACCGTCCAGATGGCGAGAACATCAATCACAAAGGTATTAATCCAGATAAAACGATCAAGCAATCTGAGTCTGACACTGCTAACAAAGTTGACACCCAACTTGAGGCTGCCAAAACCTACCTAGCAAAATAAATTAAACAAATAAATAACACATCAGCAATTAGCTTGCCAAATCAGCTCCAAGTAAGGTAGCATTAGGAGAATAAACGAGAGGTTATATCTGGTGGCAAACGAGCGACCAACTAAATATGTGTTTGTGACTGGCGGTGTCCTTTCTGGTCTCGGAAAGGGTATCACAGCCGCTTCGATCGCCAACCTCCTCAAAGCTAGAGGGTTGAGTGTTAACCTCCAAAAATGTGACCCTTATCTGAATGTTGACGCCGGGCTCCTAAATCCTCGTGAGCATGGGGAATGTTTTGTCACAAAGGATGGTGCTGAAACCGACCTGGACCTTGGGCACTACGAGCGTTTTGTTGACGAAGAACTAACTAGTTCTAGCAGCCTGATGAGCGGTCGTGTGTTACTCAAATTGATTCAAGACGAGCGGGCAGGGAAGTTTGAAGGTGAAGACGTTCAGATCATTCCACACCTAACAGGAGCTATTCAAGATTGGATTATTGCTGCTGGTGAGGGCTTTGATGTCCACATCGTCGAAATTGGCGGTACTGTGGGCGATTACGAATCACTGAGTTTTATTGAAGCCATTCGTGAGCTTGGCGTTCGGGTTGGCCTAGAAAACTGCTTGTATGTTCACGTTGTCTATTTGCCATACCTCGGTGCAAGTAACGAAACCAAGACCAAGCCGGCCCAGAACTCTGTTCGCGAACTCCGCGGCCTCGGTATTGCCCCAGGCGTACTAGTTGGGCGCTCCGAAATGCCAGCTAATCCTTCTGTCAAAGAAAAACTGAGTTTATTTAGCGGAGTGCCAGAAGCCGCCATAGCCTTATTACCGAATGCTGCGAGTATCTACGAAGTGCCGCTGACCCTTGAGGAAAGTGGAATTGCTGATACCGTCTGTAAATCTTTAGGTCTGCCAATTTCTAAGCCTGATTTAACAGATTGGCGAGCTACGGTTGCTATGGCAACCAAAAAGCATGATCGAACAGTCAAAGTTGGCTTTGTCGCTAAATATATGGACAACACCGATACCTATATGTCAGTTTTCGAAGCTATCAAATCCGCCGCCTGGCACGCCGACTGCAATGTTGATATCACCTGGCTCGATGCTAGTAGTTTTGACGACCCTGGTAGTGATATCGACGCTACGCTCAAAGATTTTGATGGCATTCTAGTGCCTGGTGGCTTCGGCCAGAGAGGTCTAGAGGGCAAGATCAAGGCCGCGCAGTATGCGCTCAAGTCCAAAACACCATACCTTGGCCTGTGCCTCGGCCTACAAATGGCTGTAATCGCGGCTGCCCGCAACGCTGGCGTTGCAGACGCTACTACCTGGGAACTCGATACTGAGGGAACCAGTAAAAATGTCGTTATCAGTACCATGTCTGACCAAAAGGATTTACATATGACCGGCGGCACGATGAGACTCGGTGATTATCACTGCCATCTAGAAGACGGTAGCCTAGCGGCAAAAATATATGGAACGACTGATATCACAGAACGTCACCGTCACCGTGGTGAGTGTGACAGCGCCTACACAGATCAGTTTGAAGCCTGGGGTATCAAAGCTAGCGGCATTAACCCTGATAACGGTCTTGTTGAAGTTATTGAGGGGCTTGACCACCCATTTTTGATGGCTAGTCAGTTTCATCCTGAATTCAAATCCCGCCCAAACCGCCCACACCCAATGTTCGACGGGTTTATACGTGCGATCACACAGGTCACGCCCATTTCGGGCGAATGATTGCGCTCCTCACTCCGACGTACCTAAACTGGGCATACCCTGAGTAATCGCGGTGGTTGCTAGGTTTTTGAGTAATTGGGAGACTTGAGCAAATTGGCGGAATAGGTTACCATGAGCAGTATGGATATGACCCAAACACCTAACGAATCAAACAAATCTAAGCGAATATTACTTGTCGAAGACGACGATGCTCTAGCCAGCGTCTATGTAACCCGGCTTCAGGCCGAGAATTTTGATGTCCGACGCGTCGCCAACGGCGAGGACGCCCTGGCCACCGCTCTAACTTACAAGCCCGATCTCGTGCTTCTAGATGTCATGATGCCTAAAGTCAGTGGCTTTGATGTCTTAGATATTTTGCGTAACACTCCCGAAACCGGCAACCTAAAGATTATTATGCTCACAGCGCTCAGTCAGCAATCCGACAAAGACAGGGCAGAGTCCCTCGGCGTTGATGACTACCTCGTCAAATCTCAAGTCGTTATCGCCGACGTTATAGAACGCATCCGCCACCACCTAGCCTAGTCGGTCCGAAACTTGCAAATTTAGCAATATTATGTTAATGTTTATAGATGTCGACTAATACTACGCCAGGCAATTACTATCCTCAAGAACCCACTCCCGACTTAGTTCTGTCTCTACCTCCATGCGATGCAATTGGCCTCACGAGTACTGTCCACCCGTCAGATCTTGCCGATCATAAATTCGAAGATGCCAGCACTTTTAATAGTCAAAAAACTGACGAATTTGTAAGTGGTGTCGACCCGGCGACAACGATAGTCCTACGCCTAACTCATGACCCATTCAGCGACGAAAAGATCCACGGTGAGCTAACAGAAAAGCTCGGTATGCAGTCAAACGTCCAAACGATCCCGGATCCCTTTAATCATTATAAGTTTTTCAATTTTGCTAGACCAGACACAGGCTCAGTACTATACGGTCACCCAGTTGGGTTGGTCACGATAATTATTGCAGGCAAAATCCAAAATGTGACCTTAACTCGGGGCGTCCTAACACCTGATGCTCGGCAAGCACAAGAGGTTAACAACGAACGTAAATTGGCCGCAGATGCCGCAGCCCTAAAGGCCAAAGAAGATGCTGATCAGATAGACCAAGACCTAAAGTATGAAGCATTACAACAGGCCAAAGCTTCTCATCAAGCACAATTGGAGCGTCTAACCCCGAACTGGCGTAAACAATTAGCCCCTAAAAACATCAATAAAATCATTAATCAAGTCCTAGCAACAAAGCCCAAAGATCCGAACGATCCATTCAGAACGGTAGGATAATTTCTAACCTCTAACATTTAATTGACTTCCTTTACAATTTATGCTAATGTTATTTTACTAATAAACTCCAAGTCACCGAAAACAAAAAAATGTCAGAACAGCTCACTACATCGCCAGAACAGCAAGTCACTCGAATTGCAGTTGAAGATATGACCACCATTGCGGAACGCTACAAAAATGAGCTGCCAATTGTGCCTGCATCAGGTGAAGAGACCGACTGCCCCAGAGTCTACGTTACCAGCGAGAAGCAAGACGATGGGCAATATGAGTGGCGAGTGCGCTATCAAAAGCCAGACGTTGACGGAATTCTGGTAAATCCAGTTGAAAATCCTGATGATCAGCCAGTTTTTGATTTGGCTTCAGAATTTGTTAGAAATAGTGATTTTCTTATGAATAGCATTGGTACGATGAGCGAAGCCTGGTGGAATGCCGGGCACTCTCGTGAGTTAATAAAAGAAGGCGTGACAGAAGTATTTAGAGTCGAGTCAGGAGACAAAAGTCTTGATATCCTAAACTGCACAACCGAAGCATTAACACTTAATGAGCAGCAAGCAATACAAGCAGCCATGCAACACGTCGCAAGCTACACAGGTAATAAAGTATTTGATAGAGCTGCCGGTATTATTCTAGCATCTGGCGATCATTTTCAGGAAAATTCAGCAGGTTTTTACAATTTTATGGATCGGACGGTAAGGGTTAACATGGATGTTGTGCGCCAAGATGCCACCTTAGCTACTCGTTACCAAAAGTACTTTGCTGACGATGCTAATGTTGGTTTCTTAGAGGTTATAATCGCGCACGAGCTGGGTCATTCCATGGATATTAATACCCTCGACGAAGTAGCATTACATGGCATAGACAAAGACAGCTATCACTGGAATGGCTTCAATAATCGTAGCAGTGACTTCTCGGTGTTTGATGACAAATTTGGCTGGACGCATCACGTTGAGAAACCGCTAGCTTCAGACCCCAAGTATCCTGACACGCCCCCAACCGAAAAACCCCAAACCGTTCACCGTATAAATGATGCGATGGAAAGCGAATGCGGTGAATATAGCCCAACCGGATACGGCCGATCGGACCCAAAAGAAGATTTTGCCGAATCATTTGCTATCGCAGCCCTCGGTGGTGACACCAGCAAATTCGGATCGCGCACGAAAGTTATCGCCGAAGCATTGACACTCGCTGAGGGTAGTACTTTGATTGGCCCGCAGTTCGTTACTCTAGCAAAACAAGAATGTGCCGACGGTGTCTATCGTCCACTCCCAAAAATCACGCAGCTTGAAGTAGAAGTAATTGTGGCTGAAGCCGGAAGGGCAGCTTAACTAGCATAGAACTATTTATAGCTTTTAATTGACTTTCTATACAACTTATGCTAATATTTAAATAATAAACTAATTAACACAAAAGAATATGACTTTACCTGAAAACCTCCCAGCTCAAAATCCTGCAGCCGCTAATCTGGCTCAGCCACCTGCCGAAGTTGGCCTAGCAGCCACCGTTGGTGATTTGTTGCGATCTGAAGAAGTTAGTAAGCTTTCTGAAGAAGACCAGGGCGCGTTTATAGTTGACCGCTTTATTGGCCACATGGCAGCTCTAGGTAAAGTTGAGGGCAGTGATGGGCAAGGTAAAGACACTCCACAGCTGCTGGAAGAGATTAGTAAAATCGGTCGAAGTAGCGGAGATGCGTGGGATAAGAATCTTATGCAGCTGACAAAGTCTGAAGGACTACGTTATGCCGTATATTTATTAGGTGCCGACGCACGCACAGGCCAATTTCTTACGTCAATGTCGCAGCGTGTAGCAGTCAAGGACGGCAAAATGGCGCTCGGTTCTTTAGATCAAGTGTGTGGCTATCTTGATAATAAGAACGCTGAGGGTACTGCCAACGCCAGTAATTGGCGTGAGGTTATTAGCACAGACGTAAAACTACATGGCACTGGTGAGCGTCAGGGCGAGCTTCGTTCTAGTCGAACTTCTCATGATCTTCTGAGTTCTGACGTACCACTTGTACGTGGCGAACAACAGGATTGGGAGAGAGCTGTCAGTGTGGCTCGTGCAGCTGGCGTCGATATCGAGTTAATCGATCGCTCAACACTTGAAATTCAGCGTCGTCATAATGAGGGCTTGTATATTGGCCAACAGGCTATGGCCGGCAGCTTCGTAACTAATTACGATAATTTATTCCAATAGTAACTTCGTTTATCGTTAGCGCCTAGTATTTATGTTCTATTAGTGAGTTAGGGGGTGGTTGTATTATAATGACGCATTATGAAAGTATTTGGACGTGGCGAGCCTGAGCATGGTGGTAGGCAGTTTGAGGCGCCTATAACTCGTCGGCAATCGCTAGGTCGTATGGTTGGAATGGCGGGCCGGCGGGCCGTGGTAACAGATGCCGAGCGCTTGCAGCCGGTGCCAACAGATGATTTAGAGGCAGCGCTCAGAGTAACCAGGGGTCTAAACCGTAATGCCTTCAACATCATATTGAGGGCAGCGGCAATACCACCCCAAGCGGCACGTTCCGAATTGGGTTGGGGTGTAGCTCGGCTTCATAATGGGCAGCTGGCAGCACGCGATTGGGTGTTGGAACTAAGAACAGGGGAAGGTAGTGAGACTGCACGTCAGATTAGTGAGCTTGGTGAGCTCCGATATACTAGTAAATATTATGGCCCTCAGCGCTTGTTGGCTCGGGCAATGATACTGCGTTGCCAGGTTGATTATGACAGTAGCGGGAAACCGCAAACGGCCTCTACTATTCTGCAGTGTTCATCGTATGGGCAAAGTCTACGACCGCTTAATTCTGATCCAAGAATAATACACGGCAGTGCCATGATCGGGTTGCAGCAAGATGGCAGTGGAGTACAATCGTTCGCGGTTATGCGCCATAATCAGAAAGACTTTTTTGTTGATGATGTCCGTGACTTGCAACTCAAAAACTTTATGCTTGATGCCTTTTTGGCGGTTAATGTAGCGGCGGAGATGCACGGCGGTATAGCAAAAATCCCCGTCGAAACGAGGATTTAGCTTCAGTAACAGTGGTTATACGACTGTGACTTCTGTGCGGGCGACTGAGCGACCAGAGAAGAGACGGACGCGGCGCGTCGTGTAGGTGACGATTCCATCGCGGTCGGCGTGGATAGTAAAATTGCGGCTGACTTTGGTGCCGACACCGCCACGCTTGGTCATGCCAACTTGGCGAACGATAACTTGGCCGACTTTGACTTTTTGACCACCAAATAGCTTAACACCAAGGCGTTGGCCGGGTGAGTCGCGGGTATTTTTGGCGGTACCGCCAGCTTTAACGTGTGACATATATTAGTCCTTTATATAATTGTTACGACTTAATTACTTGCTGGTTATAACCAGGAGCTGGCGGGCGACTAGTTGATCTGATCTGTAGTAGATCAACTGATCATCTTGAATGTGCTCAAATCTTATACGATTATAGCCCAAATCCTGTATCTGGTCAATAAGGGGTAGATGTTTGAACTCGTTTGGGCGAGTTTGCCAGGCGGGGACAGCTAGGCACAGCCGGGTGCCGGGCTGGAGCTGGCCATGGAGACTTCTCAGGAACTTTTTAATAATGGTATTACAATCATTGGCGGTTTGAGCCAAGACATCTGGTTCTGGAGCACTGGTGAATGGCTTGCCAAGGTAGGTCTCACCGGCTACGAAGTTGATCGGGCTCGCCCACGTGTGCTCGGTGGCATCGCCTTGCTCGAGCCTGAGTGTGTCCGTTGGCGTGCCATATTCAGCGAATAACCAGTCCATATTTGCCTGACTGTAACTGATCATGCGTGGCTCTAGATCGGTGCCGTAGGCTTGGTACCCCATCAGCGCTGCTTCTTGCAAGACAACACCGGTGCCGCAGAAGGGGTCGAGCACGGTTTGGTTTAGAATCTTGAGAGGAATTGGTTGATCTGCTGGAATATCACAGATGTTACTCAGCTGGTCCTCATTAATCTGTCCGGTTGCCAGGTTAATGATTATTTGGGCTAGCTTGGGTGGCAGCATGCCAACCTTGCTGTCGCGCTTAGGTCGATCCCGGTCACGATGTGTGTAGCTGGCGATGTCTTGGACTTTGACGGTCTGTGCGACGATGGTTTTGTCGCCATCTTTGACAAAAACTAGCTCCCAGCCTGTTGGTCCTGTCAGATGGTTATGGATGACTTGGGGACTGCTTAATTCAGGCTCTTTATTCGGAATTAGTCGGACGCTACGTCCAGTTTTGCGTATGGCTTTTTTGATAGTAAGCCCCGTAGCCTCTAGTTGGCGGATACCGATGTCGAAACCTTGCACACTGAGGCCGAGCTGCATTTTGCCTTCGGGCATTTGTTTGGAATGCTCTGGTGCGCTTTGCAGCAAGAATCGTTCAATTTGTTTCCAGTTGGTAGTGTCGAGGGTGGTTAAGACTTTGCAGAATTTGATAGCCCCTCCGAGACGGTCAAAAGCCAGTAAACAAGGGTCAACATCAACTATTACCGCTGTTTGCCCAACTGGCCTAACTTTGTCGCCGCCGTATAGTGATTCGACTTCGGCGATGCCGAGTAGAGGTTGACGACCTAGAGTTAGGAGTGATTGCATCTAGTAACTATAACCTATCTGGTATTCATGGGCACGTTTGTATATTCGTTTGGCATCGTTGGTATGAAAACACTCACGATGAGTGTTTTCATACCAACCGTTCGATCAAGACACTAAAAGGTGCTTAATAATGCCCCGTCGCTTTTCAGTCAGAAAAGCTATCTTGGCCACGCTATCCCTGTATACTAGAAAGATGACAAAAAAGCCTATGCGTCGTAATTGGAAGCTGATCCTCAACATCGTCACATTGGTCGCATTAGCAGTTTTGATTTACGCGACTCGAGGGCAACTAGCTGATACGCTCAAAAATCTTGCTAAAGTTCATGCTTCATTATTGCTACTGCTAATTCCGGTCGAGCTGCTTAATTATCATGCCCAAGCCAAGCTGTACCAAGGGCTGTTCAGGCTTGTTGGCAACGATTTGCCGTACAAATTTTTGTATAAAACATCAGTCGAGTTGAACTTTGTTAATCATGTCTTCCCTAGCGGTGGTGTAACTGGTATTTCATATTTTGGCCTTCGATTGCGTAACGGCGAAGCGATCACTGGAGGTAAGGCAACTCTTATTCAAGTTATGAAGTTGGCGCTGACATTCTTGTCATTTGAAGTGCTGATATTGTTCGGTATTTTGTGCTTAGCAGTTGCCGGGCGGGTTAACAATTTGACGATTTTAGTGGCTAGCTCATTGTCTACGCTGCTACTAGTTGGAACAGTTGGCTTTGTGTTTATCGTTGGTAGTAAGCAGCGAATTAATGCCTTTTTCATAGCTGTTACGCTGACCATTAATCGGGTAATTCAGATCGTGCGCCCAAAGCACCCAGAGACAATTAACATCGAAAAAGCTAAAGCCACCTTTAACGATTTTCATGATAACTATCAGCAACTTAAAAATAGCTGGCGACAACTGCGTGGACCATTCTGGTGGGCATTTCTAGCAAATCTGACAGAAGTGCTTGCAGTTTATGTGGTGTACATAGCATTTGGAAAGCTCATCAATTTTGGTGCAGTCATTTTGGCATATGCCATAGCTAATTTTGCTGGGCTGGTTTCGGTGCTGCCGGGCGGGGTCGGCGTATACGAGGGTTTAATGACAGCAGTGCTTGCCAGCACTGGTGTTCCTGTCGGTGTGAGCTTGCCAGTAACGGTCATGTACAGAGTTTTAAACAGCTTACTGCAATTGCCGCCGGGCTATTACTTTTATCAGCAAAACCTGGCTGTTCGATCTAAGGCAGAGTCAATATCGCATGAGGAGTCCGATGCGACCTGATAGCCCCGATATCGAGCTTGGCGTCAGTGATTTTGTGGCGTTGCTCAATCAAACCATGGAATACGCGTACCCGAGCGTGGTCATAACGGGTGAGTTAGCTAATCTATGTGTCAGTAAAAATCGCTGGGTATACTTTGACCTTAAGGACGACAATTCTAGTGTTAAATTTTTTGGGACTATTTACCAGCTACCGGGACCGCTCGAAGACGGCATGATTCTTAAAGTTCGGGGCACCCCCAAGCTTCACAATTTGTACGGCTTTAGCGTGACTGTTATGAGTATGCAACCAGCTGGCGCGGGCACCATCAAGCGTGCCGCCGAGTTGCTACAAGCCAAATTGAACGCCGAAGGATTATTTGACTCAGCTCGTAAACGTGGCTTGCCATATCCACCGCAGCGAATTGGCTTAATCGCTTCTGGCCAGTCAGCGGCTTATGCTGATTTTATTAAGATTCTGCATTCCCGTTGGCGGGGCGTTGTTA
The DNA here is from genome assembly GCA_038230395.1 of Saccharimonadales bacterium (SeqCode). Lineage (GTDB taxonomy): Bacteria > Patescibacteriota > Saccharimonadia > Saccharimonadales > UBA4665 > JBDSWU01. The sequence goes on from JBBRNI010000014.1 coordinate 10,837, forward strand.
TCGACCACATTGACGTCCAAGTACAAGGTGAGCCGGCTGCCCAGCAGATTGTGGCCGCTATAGAACAGTTCAATGGCTTAGCTGACGTACCGGACGTGCTGGTACTAATCCGGGGTGGGGGCAGCCCCGAAGATTTGGCAGCCTTTAGCTCAGAGCAAGTGACTAGGGCAGTTGCGGCCAGTCGTATCGTGACGCTTGTGGCGATCGGTCATGAAGTTGATGTCAGCTTGGCCGAGCTGGCCGCAGACCAGCGAGGGAGCACGCCGAGTAACGCAGCTGAACTACTAGTGCCTGATCGAAACCAGGTGCTAGAGGGATTGGCGGCTACCAGCGAGCGCCTTAAGCAGCAAACTATGCGACAGATTGAGCTAGTAGGTGAGCGTCTGCAGCAGCACCATACACAGCTTGACCATTCATTGGAACTACTTCTCAACCAAGCGGTGACTAGGCTATCTTCCCAACAAAAACTGTTGAGCGCGCTTAGCCCACAAGCAATCCTTCAACGTGGCTATTCCCTGGTGCGACGTAATGGTAGAGTTGTCCACCTACGGGGGCAATTGAAACCGACTGATAAAGTGTCGATACAACTTTCAGACGGCAGCATCCAGGCCGTAATAACTAAATAATCTAGGAGAATATGACCGATGACCAAAGATGTTAAACTAGCAAAAAAATTTGAATACGCCGCTCTTCAGGCTGAGCTAGATACAATTCTATCTGATTTACAGGGTGAAAACAGCGATGTTGACACCGCACTAAAGCAGTACGCTCGTGGTCTCGAAATTATCAAGCAGCTAGAAGCATATTTGCAAACAGCTGAAAATACTGTCCGACAGCTCAAAGCAGCCATTAGCGCCTGATGCTAATGGTATTTGCAGTTTTTTTAGTACTTATAACCTGTTTTGCGGGAGTCCTATTAGTAGGGGCACCATATTTACCAACATTAACTATGCAGGTATTCACGGCATTAGAATTAGCCGGACTCAAACCCGGTCAAACACTGATAGAGCTCGGCTGCGGTGATGGCAAGGTGCTCATTGCCGCCGCGCGGCAAGGCCTGAATGTTATTGGCTATGAACTAAACCCAATACTTGCTGCCATTTGTTGGCTTCGGACTCGCCGCTACCGAAGGCAAGTGCGAGTTGTATGCGCTGATTTCTGGCGAGTAGAATGGCCGGTAGCCGATGCTATTTTTACCTTTTTATTACCTAAATATATGACCAAGCTGGATACAAAAATAGTTCAATATAACCATAAGCCTGTCAAATTAGTAAGTTTTGCGTTTCCAATCGCAGGCAAAAAGCCTGTCACGAACCAAGACGGTGTCTACCTGTATTCGTATAAATAGCTAGCATATATCCCGTGACTAGCGTGACTAGTTAGATTAGTATATTAAATATTGTCTTGACGATAAGCATGTAAGTCAATTAGTAACACCAATTGACAGCCCGTCTTCATAGCTCATTTATAGCGGCGCTACTGAAGTTAATTATTCCAGCATCAGTAAAAATCGTTCTTAAAGCTCAAATTGTTAGTTTCGATTACTAGACAGACCATAGTATGATCTGTGAGCAAATTCAAAGGTATTTGTCTAAATCGAGGTAAATGCAGATGAGTTGGAAAAGTAAATCATAAGCGTAATGCTGATAGCAAGTTGATTGTTTAGGCCGCCTGCGGTACCATTTCTATATGATTAAGCATAACCAAAACGGTGGAATTTCAGTTGTAGCCTTATCTCTCGGTGTTACAGTCGTGTTATTAATAGGGGCAATATCGTTTGGTGCCTGGGCTTTTAGCGGTCGCCAAGATTACAAAAATAATACAGATCAAAAGATTGCCGATGCTGTAACCATCGCCAAGCAAAAGGAAGACAGCGCCAAAGATGTTGTTTTCGCTGAAACCCAGAAGAACCCACTACGGACGTACGAGGGTCCAGAGGCTTATGGCAGTATAAAATTGCAATACCCAAAAACTTGGAGTGGATATGTTGATAGCACTGGCGGTGGCACAGCACTAGTAGACGGCTACTTTTACCCTGGAGAAGTACCTTCGACAAGTAATCAGAGCTCAGTCTTCGCGCTTCGAGTGCAGGTCATAAACTTGCCATATAGTCAGGCGCTTTCAAACTTGAGTTCCGCTCAGCAAAATGGCAAAGTCACGGTTGAAGCCTACGCACTGCCAAAAGTTCCTAAGGCTATCGGCGTTAAAGCTAGTGGTACGTTCCCAAATGGCAAAGCTGGCGAAGAGGTATTGCTACCACTACGTAGTGAGACGCTTCAGCTATCGACTGATGGCACATTATTCACCTCTGATTTTGAAAAAAATATCTTGCCAAACTTCACGTTCTCGCCGTAGATGCTGAACCAAACGTAAGCATCATTACTAAATAATACTATTTAAAAACGCACAACCTTTTTAGCAGTGGTGTTGTATACTGAAATTAGTAAATGAGGGGTAACAACGGCTATGGCGCACTCCCAAAAACCGGCTTTAGAAGTGCCATCGGTGTCTGGGTCGTTACTACTTTCCCAGCAATTATTAATGAGCGTCGCGGAGCAGATTAAACTGCCCTTATTGCAAATTGCTCGTCAAACTGA
>JBBRNI010000015.1:0-11133 GCA_038230395.1 Saccharimonadales bacterium (SeqCode)
CGGGGCAACTTTGAAGGCATTGTAGAACGCTTCGTTGGCCGAGATGATACGCAAGTCCTTGTTCAGCACCAGTAATGGTCCACGGACGGTACGAATGATGGCATCGGCGTAGTCTCGGGTGATGGTCACTTCTTCGTTAATAACGTTCAGCTCGCTAATGATCTCGTTGGTGTACTCTTGAGTTAGCGTCACCGCTTCTTTTAGCTTGATTACCTTATCTTGTCGAGCAGTCTCATTTGACTCATCGGCTGGCGTATCGATTGATTTTCGAGACGCTGAAGGCTCGCTGCTCAGATCAGCCGACGCGCTTACTGGCGTTCGTGTACCAGTAGCTAGGAGTTGCGGCGCTTTTTTCGGTTGCTCGGCCTTCATAGGCTGCAACTCACAGTACCTATCAAACAACTATTATATTGATTCCAATTTTGTTTGTTCATAAACACGGCTTCCTGAGCGAATAAATTGGCTTATCTAAGTTTCTTTATGTAGACTCCCATCGGACGTTTTTATACAAAGTGGTTTTTACTTGGTGAAGGCTATAGCTGCCGATGTCTCAAGCAGCCTGTAGGTGAGAATGGCGTCTATCCATAATCACGCAAGTATAACTAAGTATAGCTTATGCAAGGTAATGTTATTGATAAGCGCCCGAATTAGGTGCATAAACGGCTGAACTCCGCTAGGGGGTGTACTGCGGCGCTGCTAACTACGAGAGGCTGCAGCTTCTGACGCCATTGATAGTACGAGTGCACAATGCTTCAGCCTGGCTCATACTGAGGGCCTAGAGTTGATCTAGATCACTAAATGTGCAAAGACAACGGTGTTCTGTGTGTAGCTACCGGTTCTCTCATCGAAGCTTCCGCCACAGGTGATGAGACGGAGTCCCGCATACGCTATATTGCCGTAAACTTGCTGCGTTGGAAAATTATTCTGATCAAATTGTTCGACGCTATCAACAGCGAAGGTTGCAGTACTACCATCAGCTCTGGTGATGATGATGCGGTCACCGGCTGCCACGTACCGCAACCGCCAAAAAACAGAGATATCTTTATAGGTATCGACGTGTCCGACGATGATTGAGGGCCCGACTTGCCCTGGGGTCGGACTCTTGTTGTACCAGCCGGTTGACCAATCAAATAACGGCGGTGTTTGAATTGAGCCATCGGCCGCTTGGCCAACCGGAATGATGCCGGCATTAATACTCTGGGAAGCGATAGAAATGTAAGTGGGCTCAGAAGCGGGCAATGACGCTGGTGATGCTGTAATGACTTCTTTTGCGACCCGGGCAGGCTTAGGGAAGGTTTTGGGCGGCTCTAGGGCCTGAACTTTCAGGACTTGGGTCGAGAATAAGACCAAGCCAACCAACCCCAAGACTACGAAGATTGCGGGCACAAACGGAAAGTACTGCACTGCGGTTCTTTGCGCCTGGCGGCGTCTATGAAATCGCTGCTGTTTGAACGCGATCTCTCTGACCGAACCAAAATGCCAGGGTATCACTAGCTGTTTGATGCGTCTCGAACGGTTCGATTTAGCGGTTCTGAAACGGCGTACGGTTACTAGTAGCCCACTAGCTGGGGTAAGCCGTATGTTGTAGTGTTTTGCGCGCCAGACACTCTTTGTCATTTTCTCTCCTCATTGCCCACCCTCGCTATAGTTGGAGACAGACGGGCTGGTCTAGGGCCGAGCGGGTCGGATTAACGATTCAGTGACAGTTTGCGAGCAACGAGTGCAACACCGAGACCGGTCATACCGGCTGAAGCAACCAAACCACCGACAAGCAGTGGTGAAGTAGCTTTGACGCCAGCGCCACCGCCAGCATGAACGCCACCTGCAGGCTTAACGGTTACCTGTGGTGCAGGAGCAGTTGTACCGCCGCCCTTGCCACCAACTGGAGGTGTCGGTGCTGGAGGCGTTGAAACGGTAGTAGCCGTCTCACAGCTGGCTCCAATAGTTACAGAAACATTATTGCTATTCGTAGCCGTTCCGCTGACAGCGTTGCCGCCTTCACCATTGTCAGTAACAATAGCGCCACCCGTACCAGCGTTCTGTGAGTTATTGTTCAGAACGTAAATGTTGTTGTTACACGTGACCTGCGCTGACTGTGTTGAGTCATAAGTACAGCTATTGAATGAATCTGTACCGGTATTATAAATATTACAGGTTGCAGATGTGGTGTCGGCAGCTGCCACTCCCACACTCATCGCGAGACCTAAAGTTACGGTTGATACTGCTTGCATTAGTTTGTTCATAGAAATAGTCCCCTTTTATGCATCAATTTATACTCTCATTCAATATAAATGACAATAGGTAAATTATATTATACATAAGCAGTATGACGTATGCACATTGTGGTTTTCGAGGCTGGAGTTTAAATTTTAAGAGGAAATAACACGTAAAATACGCTTGCCTCCGACGAGTGGGCAAAATTGGCAACTTTGGAGAAATTCAGAATGAGATACCTAAGGATGTAACTCAGCGTAAGTGCTTATTACTTTTCCTAGATTTGGGGCAGCGTTAGTTCTACCGGTTTCCACTAACTCCCCATTTGCCAATATTGCTGATTCGTATAAACACTGGGCAACAGGGACGTCTCGTGCCCCGCGGATTAACAATGCGAGAGTATCGATCGGGATAGTGCATCTTTGCTGGCTGCCTGGAGTGAACTATAGCTCTGTAATGAGCTCGTCCAAAACTTTTATAAGGTGAGGTATCTCTGGCTTCTCTATCCCACGGCGCGTTTCAAGATATGACATATACAGACAGTACTGTAATGGGCAACCTAACGCAAGCATGAGCAAATCTAACTACCATGAGTCCATAAAACATGTTCCACAGCGAGGCTCGCAATCGAGTCTGGCTACAGGTCGAGGAGCTCAGGAATGCAAAGCAGGTTTGCACTACACGAAGTGAGCGTGTTCTGGTGTGAGTAGCGCTCGAAACGTCACCCAAGAAGAAGCACGGTCTGTCATAAAACACAGTAATCGTATAGGGTCTATGCTCTAATCAACATGCTCAAGACCATATTGTCAGGTAGGTGGGCTAGCTTGCTAAGGTGGCGGCGAATATCTGCCAAGCGAGCAATGATTTGGCGACGAAGCTCAGAATTATGTAGGTTTTCTCGCCTCGTAGATAGTTAGCCCATTTGCCCCTTGCCTTGTACTGCCTGTATTGAACGAGTGCAAAACAGTTGAAGAAAACAAAAAGTGAGAGAACGATTCCATAGACGAAACCTGGCGCAGTAGCGTCCGAGGGGCCTCCTGGTGACAGGAGTTGGATGACGATAATTATCCAGGGAATTATGCCAGCAATACAGCCAAATATGAATGGGAGCCATTGGCCGTCACCGGGGTGGGTATACTTCTCCTGAAGCCAGCCGAATAATATCATCGAAACGTTGACGCCGAAGATTGCCAAAAGCGCGGCGTAGTCACTAATACCATTGAGCTGCGCAATCAAAAAGATCATGAGTGATGAGCTTAGTGAGTATTCAACCCATCGAAACATGTTGCGGTTCTGTTTCAAGCCTTCGGCATACTTTGGGAAAAATCTCCTCGAAGATACAAGGAAATGGAAGAATGCAGATAAGGCCAAGAATAAGGCGATGGTATAACTGACGTTATTGCTAAAGAGCTGTATCGGATTTGTGAGGGTGGTGCCAGGAGGGCCCGTCATATACGTTGCTGTTACTGGGAGTGAAAAATCATTGGAGAGCAGCAATATGACAATCAGCGACCCCAAGTGCAGGAAACCAGCAGCAACGTTCCATTTTCTCAAAGGTTGTATTTGTGTATCAGTCAGTTTGGCCATATATCAACACTACCATAGCTCACAGTCTTTGATTAAATGACATTGAAGTATGGAATCTCAAAATTTACTGTTTGTGTAGCGCAGGGCAGTTCCTGCTCACTGACAAAAGTGGGGATGCGTATCGAAGTAATTAGCGCTAATACCACACTTATGTTGGTAGTGCCGGTATGTACTGACCCCGGCAATAATGATAGCCAGCATGAGCACGATACGGGTAAATATAATCGGGTCAATCTTTTTCACAATCACAAGTATATATCAGATGACCCTGGGAGGAGTATCGGATGTACGGCCCAGGTCCTTCATATGGCATATGCCAAAAGAATGTAGACATAGAACCCGCTTACTTATTCCATCGGGCTCGCAAGTTGGAGGTAATTACCTTCGGGGTCTGCAACAGTTGCCTGCCAAAAGTCTTTGCTTTCCGGTGATGGGTTATGAGGCTTCGCGATTTCGGTACCACCAGCGGCAATCAGTGTATCGAAGGAGCCAGCGACATCATCTGTTTCCAGCGCAATCATAACCCTTTGAGGTTCAGCTGCTGTGCTCTTGACCTCACTGTGTGGACCAAAAAATAAATGGCCTGAACCAATATCCCAGCCATACCAATCACCTGGCATAGCCCATTTTGGTTCGCCAAGAGCCTTTGTATAGAACTCAGCTAACTTTTTTGCATCTGCTGCACCCATCTGTACGCCATTTAGTTTCATAGATTCCTCCAGTTATATTTTTAGTATACACCGGTACTTAGGCGGTTCATGACAGGCGATGAATCAAAGGACAAAAATTCGAATGCCATCTATCTCGGGAAAGAATAAGATGCATATCCAGTTAATCTATGCTCATCTGCATGTTCATGATTCCCCGAAGGAACGTACTGAGAAGTTATAACTAAGCAAAAGCGAATGGCAAGAGCTCGGCTGCTTCGACCACTTTGAGTTTGTGAATATCGTCCACGACGATCACATTTAAGGGCGTATTATATTGGTAAAGCTGCCTGCACCAGCCACAGCCGTTCACCACTTCAAAACTATCCGTATCCGGAAAATACTTAACGCCAACTATGGTGTCAAATTCCGATTCCCCGTCGTTTAAAGCACCGTAGATAGCCATCGTCTCCGCACACGTGCTCGTATTTCGTACTCTGTACTTCAAATTTATGCCAGTATAAATTTTGCCGGACTGTGTGCGGAATGCGCCACCGATACTTATGACGTCCTTTTGATAGCGTTCTTTGGCATGTTGACCTGCCCGTGTGACTAAATCTATGTCGGCTTGGCTGAGTTGAGATATATCCTGCATAGCCCGAGTATAACATAACAAGAGACCTCTGCTATAACGGGGGTCAAAATGCGTTTTGCTCCCCCTATCGGTCGAACTTCGCAACACTGACCAGGTTATTTGTTGTCAGGATCCTTGCCGGTTAGTGGGCTGAGCAGCGTATCGACGAAGTGCTCGGTCTGCTCGTAGAAACTCGGTCGTTTTGACTTTGCTTGTTTAATGGTCGCGTGAAGTTTGTGCATGTCCGGATGTACTTCAAGCTCGGACAGCAGTTTTTTAAATTCGTTATCGAGGTTCTCCAACTCATTGTCGGTAAGCGTCTCAAGCCCAATGAAGGTGTCCCGGGCCTTTTTGTCAGCGACAATCAATTCATTGAGTTTGAGCTGTATGGCCTTACTATCTCGCGCTTGAGTACTCTGAATCGAAAAGACCATAACGAAGATAATAACATCGGTGATGACCGTTATTGTAATCAGCCAGGTATCTGAAAAATTATAATACGGACCGACGATCAGCCACATTGCAACAACGACCATGGACAGGACGAACGCCCCCGTTGTGCTCGCTAGGCGTGATACCTTGATTGAAAAGTTACGAATGATGTTTCTCATTTTTGTCGTGATCCTCTATGACCAGTATAGGGTAAGGACCGTAAAACAAAAAAGACCTTTTCGGAGTGCTTGAGTGTGGCTCCCCCCAGTGGACGAACTTCGCAACTATTTAGTGAGTTCCAATGGATCAATGCCGCTTGCTGCAAGTTCAGAATATGCGGCACTCAGTAAGGGGTTTATTGCATCCCAGTAGTACATCCCAATAGCCTCAATGCCTCGTGGATGATCGACTGCTTCATTAAGCGCTTGGGCACTTCCTACTGGAACTTTTTCCGAACGCTCAAGTACGGTGTAATCAATGTATGCCTCGCGCAATTTGTCATACGGTTGCTTCGCGGCAATCAATATAAAAAGTTCTGTGCACAGTTCTGGACATCTTTGATACAAACCTTGCATGATTTTGGATTCATCTGAAGGTGGTGTAAGGGCTTCATCATAAAAAGACTTTTCTAGCTCAACAAACCGCCGGAAAAAATTATTGCCAAACTGATCGTGCTCCACTCGGGTAACTACTCGTGGATCATCGACTGTAATTTTAGGTTGAGTGCGTGCTAATTCACTTAATGCATCAAGGTCTGGAAAAGAATCTCCTTGAGATAATGCCGTTTCACCTGTCATAAATATATAATACTACAAAAGAAGTATTTGTAAATAGCTTGGCTCTCCACGACAGAGGTCGTTATAGTCGTAGAAAGGCAGGAATAAACGGATTGGGAAGTAAATATCCAATTTAGCCGATATACTCGCCATTTTCTAAATAAACAATGTTTTTGCCGTTACGATACTTGTAATACGCCATTACCGTCTTGGCTCTAACCTGGCTAAAGTAGTTTGGTAAGTCATCAATTCCAACGAATTTAGCATCTTCAATCTCCCCCTCTTGCAAATGCAAGGTAGCCAAAAAGTTTTGGTTGACGAGATTGGTAGTAAACATAAATTGAATCATATCGGTTTGACCATCTGCTTGTGCTTCACGGTAGTTAATATAAGCCGGCCAAAGTTCCGCGAATTCGACTCCGATTTCTTCTTTGCACTCTCGTCGGGCTGCTTCGAGTGGTGCTTCATTTTCCTCGATTCCCCCACCAGGACAAAGCCACCTATCCAGATACGTTGGTTTTACTATCAATAGCTGGTCTTGCTTATCGAATACCAAGACACCAGACCCGGTGCGCTTTTTAGGGAGACTGTTGTAGTAAGCGGCTGATTCTTGTTCGCTGGGTATGCTCATAACTTAATAGTAGCAAAAAAGAGGCCAGATTGACCTCTCTAATATGAGCATAAGAAGTGTGGCTCCCCAGGTGGACGTACTTTGAAACTTTAACTGTGTAGATCGGCGCTCTTTTCGTACAAGTCCCACAGACCGTCAGGATCCGCTCCGAGTTGAATCCCAAAGTCATCGCCTACAACTCTAAGAATGTGAGCCATTGAACCCAAATCTCGTGAAGGCTTTTGGTTATGGAAATAGATGTTAAATAATGCAAAACTGGCGTCGTCGGTAGTCAACTCCCCGGATAGGTGGCTCTCTCGTACTCGCTGCAGAGAGCCCTTTACTAGTTCTACGTAATCTCTATGATTACCGTAGTCATCCGCAATGACGTCCATTTCTGAAATTGCTGAATCGAGGGGCGTGCCTTCTTCTGTACGTGGCTGGTAAACCATTTAAATCCATCCTCATTTAATGACTACATAGTATGTTTTAAGATTCGTATCTGCAAGCATAAGAAAAAAGAATTCCGAAGAAGTCATTTTAAAATGAGAAGTCTGGCTTTGCCCGCTCGGCTTTATTCAGTTCTGAGCGCTTCAATTGGATCAAGCTTTGAAGCCTTGCGGGCTGGAAATAGTCCTGCCAGAATCGCGACGAACATCAGCGCGATTATCAGTAGTAAGGTTTGGTTTAATTTAAAATCTAGTAATCGGGCAGTACCGAGACTGAGTTGCTTTGAGATAGTCGGGTTGAGTAGTATACCCGCGCCGATTGCGAGGGCTGATCCAACGACCCCACCGAGTAAGCCGATTAATGCAGCCTCAAACAGGAATAATTTGTTAATGTCGCCTTTGTGCATACCGAGCGCTTTCATGAGTCCGATTTCGCGCGTACGTTGCAGTACGCTGATATACATGGTGTTCACGACACCAAAGACCGAAGCGATAATCGCAATCAGACCGAAGACGGTGACAATTCCTTGCAAAACGGCAATTACTTGGGTGATAGTTTTTTCGGTGTCCAGGATACTTTGGGCGCTGTAGCCGATTTTTTTGATGCGGGCTTGTGTGGCGTTTAGGTTCGAGGTATTCGTGCCATCTTTGACCGTCACGTAGGCCGACAAATATTTATGGTAGCTGGTGCTGCCTTGGGTAGCATAATCATTGAGCTCGTCTTCGTCATGTTGGCTGATGTTTAAGTACAGACCAGTTCCCGGTTGAATAAGAGTCGAAGGTTTCTTGGTAACCGCAATAACTGTAAACTGCACTTCCATGGTATCGGTCGGCGCTTTCAGCTGAGACGTAAGCGCGGAGCTGTCACCGCTCAGCAAAGAAGACAGCACGGCTGACTGATCGTATTGCTTACGAACTGCCAGACGAAGCTTTTTTCCGATAGCATCTTGCGGCGAACTGAAGCCCAACGCCTTCACAAAACCTTCAGGCAGGATAAGCGTGTGGGACGGCAGGCTTGCCGGAATGCTGCCTGCCAGTAATGCTGGCTTTTTGTAGCTACTGTACGCTTGGGCAGTGGCGACATATTTCTTTTGGCCATCACGGGTAAGGTATTGTAAGTTCAGTGCCAGGCCAGGTCGCACTGAGACAACACCCTTCACATCTTTCAGGCGAGTTATATCACTATCGCTCAGCATTTTAACTTGTGTTGAAGCGCCACTATTGTTGGTAATGCTACCGAAGTTTTGACTGTAGACCTGTGGTTTGCTGGAATCGGTATTTCGAAATAGGGTGTCATCGGCAGTCACAATGAGTTCACTCGGGTCAAAATTATCTTTAATAATCGTGCTGGCATAGTGCTGGGCACCATTGCTCGCACCCAGCGTTAAGGTCAGGGCGAACGCGCCAACACCTATCGCAAAAACAGTTAGAATTGTTCTGGTTTTAGCGCTCAATAAGCTCCGTGATGAGCGCCGGATAATATCAAGGCTACGCATGTTTTGCTTTCTTATTTTCGATAGATTCAATCGAGCCATCCTTGAGTCGAATTTGCGTCTGACAGCGCATGGCCAGTTCAATATCGTGCGTTACCAGAATTAAGGTGCACTTAAGCCTGCGGTTCAGTTCAAATAAAAGGTTCATGATTTTCGCGCCCGTCGTACTGTCGAGATTCCCGGTCGGCTCATCGGCAAATAGTATGTTGGGCCGATTCACAATAGCCCGTGCGATGGCTAAGCGTTGTTTTTGTCCGCCAGATAAATTACCGCCGAGCTCAGTAGCTTTCTCGGTTAAATCAACGGCTTCGAGCGCGTCCATAACGAGCTTCTTGCGCTTTCCAAGCGGTGCCTTGGCGATTTCAAGCGGTAACATGACGTTTTGGTAGCAAGTCTGATTTGCTTCGATAAAAAATGATTGAAATATAAAACTCATTTGGTTGGACCGAAAGTCGTCCATAACGCGCTGTTTCATAGTAAACAGGTCAGTGTCATCGATGACGACGGTACCGCTCGTCGGACGATCAAGCCCGCTCATAATATGCATCAACGTTGACTTGCCCGACCCACTCTTGCCAATAATTGAGACCGTTTTGCCTGCTTCAATGGTCAGTGAGACATCGTGAAGTGCGGTGAAGACATTATCTTTTTTGCCGTATGTTTTGGTTAAATTCGTAATGGTAATCATTTGTAAAAGTATAGTCTACTTTCCGGCTCTTATGGCGCTGATAATTTGCGTGGCAAACGCTGCTTGCCCAACAGCCGTCGGATGATAGGGCTGATTATCACCCAGTCCCTGTACCCACGGATCGGTGGTACACAGCTCATGTCCACTAAAGTTCATTGGAACGAATGTCGCAGTGCTACCTTTAACAGCTGCTTCTAGAGAATTGTTAATGCTGGTTTGTAGTTGCCTACCCCACGCGAGTTCGCTGGCATTGATGCCGTTTAGATCTGTACAGGTTGCACTGACAGTCGCAGGAAATACTTGATGATAACCAGTCACTATCACCAGTGGTAAGGATCCAGCATAGTGTTGCCCGATTTGATTCAGCATTGATCGAAGGTTGGTCGTAACCGTTTCCAGGCTGGCTTGCACAGCAGCAGTATCGTCCACGCTCCCGCATTCTGATGTATAGCATTTCCTCAAAATATCTGTCCACTTCGCATCATTGGCACCAATAGTGAGTGTAATAAGCTTCGGCTTTGATTGATCGAATAGTTGCTGCAATTGAGCTTGGACTAAGAGGTCGTTCACGTCCTGCTTGCCCAGAATACCTTCCGGTAACGTCGCGCCGCTACATGCAATGTTTCTGAGCGTGTAGTTGAGCCTGTTCGCAACAAGATCTGGGTAGGCTTGGTTTGTGCGATTGCAGGCGCTTGAGTCGCTATCATACTTCAGGCCCACACCGGCGGCAACCGAGTCACCAAGCGCGACGTAGCTCCCCTGCGAACTAACTTTTGGTGCGGTAGCCTTCCCATGATTGCCGACCGCCGAAAGGGCAGCTACTGCAACAACTGCGATCACCACACAACCGATTACGTATTTCTTCATTACTATATCTAGTATAGCTTAAATGATCGCTCGAGAACGCTAGTGTGCGAATATCCTAAACTTTACGCCCACTCAAACAGACCCACACATACGTCGATTTTGTAGTGCATGTGCTTGGCTCCCCCGGTATACATGCTTCGCAATTTTGACAATAATTCAAATTCCGGTTCCAAGCCCGTGCTACAACATTTCATTCTAGGAAGCGGCTGGTGACTTGGCCAAAGATTCAAGTATGATTCCGCGCTCAATCACAGTTTCAGGGACTTTGCCTTTTAAAACAGTCGCTAACAATGCCATTTTACCGACACTTGGAGGTGTCCCAATTTCAGAGTCGTCTACTATTTCTAACGTACTTTGCTGGCGTGGTTCCGACATTTTTCCTGTTTTTGCGTCATATTCCTTAGCCCAGAGGGTTACATAATAGCTGTTGCCGGGCTCTCCAATCCATAAACTGCCCGAGGAGTGGTCAACTCCTAGATATGCACCAATGACGGTGGGGTTTTCGCGCAAGTGTTCTGACCCGCTTACTTGACCATACCCAGCACTGAATCCGTGACCATATCTAAGACTCGTTGCGACAAGTGTTTTGCCCGTATGTCAGGCTCCCATTAAACTCAACAGGTAGTCTATTCTAGATAAGACTGCTACATTGGTTTAAATAAGGAGTTTCAATATGGCAAAAGGTATCCCAGTAGATCCCAGCCGCAAGGCTGAGATCGTAGCAAAGATACGTGAC
>JBBRNI010000016.1:0-11101 GCA_038230395.1 Saccharimonadales bacterium (SeqCode)
CACTCATTAACGGAGTTTGCCCACCGGGCCATCGACTATGTGACCCATATCGAGCTGTATGGCGGGATATTGTATCTAATAATGGCGGTAATCATAATTACTGGCTTATTCATCGGGCGACTTATCAGCAAGCGCCGACCAGTAGCTACTGCTGCACTTCCGGCTACCGTGGAGCAGGCGATTCTTAGCGGGTCAAAACCAAAGCCACCAAGCTTAGGACGTAAGGGTTCGATTCAATAAATTCTGGCGGAGAGAGAGGGATTCGAACCCTCGGTACAGTTGCCCGTACACTACTTTTCGAGAGTAGCACCTTCAACCACTCGGTCATCTCTCCATGGCAGTTATTCTAACAGATTATGGAGCTGGCTTTTAGTCTGGCTTTTATTGGTGGAACATGATAAACTTACCCCTGTTGTTTTGATTCCAGTACGCACAGTGCCTCTAGAGCAAAACGCGCGTTTTATGGATCATCATTTGCACCCGTAGCTCAGCTGGATAGAGCGTTGGCTTGCGGAGCCAAAGGTCGTAGGTTCGAATCCTGTCGGGTGTACCAAAGAAAAAGCCTTAGCATTTGCTAGGGCTTTTTCTTTGGTCTAAGAATTAGTGAGCGTCATATATAGGCGAGTGTCCGGCACGAAAATACCTTCTTTGGTTAGTCGCTCAGACGGGGTAGCAGCAACATCGGTGAAGCCAAGCTTATGGTAGACGTGCACGGCGGCGGCGTTGGACTGCCAGGTTTCTAGCCAGAAGTTTGTGGCGCTGTATAAATCAATTGAAGCACCAATAATAACCGCGGCGAATGGAGTAGCCAGGCCTTGGCCTTGGTAACGCTCGCTAATACGTAGGGCAAAAGTCGTTTTGCCACCATCAACATGGTCGCTTGCTTCCGGGCCAGTCCAGCCATAACCAGCAAGCGTCAGCGTGTCGTCGTCTCGTTTTATAAGTAGGAACGCGCCTCGACCTTTAGCGAGCCAGCGTTCAACCGCAGGGATGTCCATAAATCGGGAAGCTGAGTCGTTGGGGCAGTACTCGAGTATGCTTGGCTCCTGAGCGATACCAGTAATCTGGGCTGCGTATTCTGGCGTCAGACCTGACCATACCTCGAAGTCTTTAGCTTCTATTTCGGGCGCGGATAGTTTAGTCAGTTGGTCATTGAAAGTTATTGGAAAATTGATCATACGGCCAGTAGCTCCTGAAGTTGGGTCGCAATACGTTCAGCGATCGCTTGGGCGTCGTCGGCTTCAACCATGACCCGGGCTAGTGGCTCGGTGCCAGATGGACGAATTAATAGCCGACCGTTGGAGCCAAGCGAGGCCGTTTCAGAAGCAATAAATGCCTGGACAGCAGGGCTGCCTATGAGTGCCTTATCAGAAACGGCAATATTAACGAGCGCCTGAGGTAACATAATGACTTCGTCTCGCCAGCTAGCAAGGGTAGTATCAGCACCGTGCAGCACATGCAGGACCTGGACAGCAGCTAGCAGGCCATCCCCAGTCATTAGTAGGTCAGGAAAGATAATGTGACCAGACTGTTCACCGCCTAGCGAGTACCCAGTAGCCTTAAGTCCCTCTAGCACGTAACGGTCGCCAACTTGGGCGCGGTTGAGCTGTATGCCATTACGTTGCAACGATTGTTCTAGACCTAAGTTACTCATAACGGTAGCGACCACGCCTTGGGCGCCTTCGGCAACGGCCAACAGATACAAAATATGATCACCGTTGCACTCACGACCTTGGTTGTCCACCAGCATTATGCGGTCGGCGTCTCCGTCAAAGGCAATGCCGAGGTCCAGTTTATTATTTAGAACTGTCTGCTGTAACACTGCCGTATTAGTAGCGCCGCAGCCGTCGTTAATATTGGTACCGTTTGGAGCGTCAAACAGGGGAGTAACAGTGGCGCCAAGCTTGGTGAAGACGCTAGCAGCTATGTTACTGGCCGAGCCATTGGCGGTGTCTACCGCTAGCCGTAAACCCGTTAAATCTAAGCCTTCGACGCTGTGAATTAAGAAATCAATATATTTGTTGGTTAGTTGTGAGTCACGAGTCAGGTCGCCACCAGGTCGGTCAGCCACCCCAATTACGATCAAGTTATTGAGTGCGCCTTCGGTAGCATCATCAAGCTTATCACCCTGGCCATCAAAGACTTTGACGCCGTTGTAGGCAAATGGGTTGTGGCTGGCCGTAACCATAACACCAGCGACGTAACTGCCTTCGCGGGCTAAATACGCTAGACCAGGGGTGGTAATTACGCCAACCAAAGTAACTTGGACACCAACTTTTGTAAGGCCAGCCGCCAGATCAGTAACTAATTTTGATGAAGATTCCCGTGTGTCACAGCCAATTATAATTTTTTGTCCCTGCGTAGCGAAATAAGTGCCTACAGCCGCACCGATACTGGTTGCTCCCGCTGTATCGAGTGGATAGTGATTGGCCAGGCCACGAACTCCATCGGTACCAAACAGATCACGAGTGGCGTCGCGCGACTTAGGGGGCATAGGCGATTTCATCGTCGCTGAGTCGTAGCAGGCCTTCGTCGTTGCGCCGCTGGTCAAGATAATGAGCCACAAAGCCAACTGATCGGCTCAAAATAAACAGGGCGTTAAAGAACTCGATGTCGACTAGCTCTTGCAGCTGATCAAGATTGTAATCAAGCTCAGAAACCAAAACATCAAGCATGATGGCGGCGATGGCGCCGTCGACGTTCAAAATCAGATTACCTTTTTTGGTGGTAGTAATAGCCTCGACACCCTGGGCAAACTTGAGGTAATTATCACCGTTGGTATTGCTAGAAAACTGCTCGATAAGTGCTTTGACGCGGGGGTCGGGCATATCTATGCGATACTTTTTGTGTCCAATCCCCGAAATAATTCCACCGTTAGATCGGTAGCCAGCCACAAACACTTTAGGACTCTCTCCGGATGCGACTCCCTCCAGCCAGGCCCCAGCCGCGGCGTTAACCGCGCCGCCAAAGCGTGGCCCAATAGTCAAAATACCAGAGGCTAGGCTAGAAGCGACGTCCTTGCCAGCCCGGGCGGCAACAATCGTGTTAAAGGCGCCGGCGACATACGGCCCATGATCGGTTAGTAGCCGCAAAATATAATCAGTGAGGGCGATTAATCTAGGGGATGCGACTTCGTGCCCTAGTAATAACGATATATACAGACCAGCTAAGCTTGAATCTTCGACGATGGCTAGCAGGTCACGGCCAAGCAGTTGGACGTCGCCATTAACGTCGCCAGAAATGTGGCTAACAGCTAGGCTCTTTCGGCGTGGTCCGATTGCTCTAAAATCTGAGACTACGGATTCTTCGCTGCGCTGAGCCTTTAGTGCAGTAACTAAATCGCCAAAAGCATCGAGCACGTTCACACCCACTGCGCGTAACGCGTCCTTTTTGGCAGAAGCGGTCTCATTGTGCGTGCTAGCCATAGCCTTGGCGTGGCCAAACTGTGGTGGTTCAGCAAATAGCTCGGCAACCGTACCGGCAACGTAGGCGATAACTGGCTTAGTAACCTTGGCGGCCGAAATCAGCTCGGCAATTGCGTATTCATCAACGCCACCAAGCTCGCCAAAATAGACTATTTGCTCGGTGCGCGGGTCGGCTTGCGCCATTAAAAAGGCTGCTGCGGGGGAGGTTAGCGGATAACGATCACCACCAAGGGCTATAGCAACCGAAACCCGAAGACCAGCAGTAATTACAGTATGAATAAGCTCGTTGACCATGCCACCAGATGTCGAGATAACAGCGGTGTTACCCGCCTCAAAGATGCCAGCCGCGGCTAGCTGGCTATATTCGGTTCCGCCGATAGCGCCCAGCTTCAAGATACCAGGAACCAGCACACCAACCGACGCTGGACCACTCAAGAGCACGCCGCTTTCAGCGGCCATATCAGCCAGTTGCAAAGAATGACTTTCGGGAACTTGTTCGGCAAAAACTGTAGCTACTCTAAGCTTAGGTAGCAAGTTGAGCGCCTCGGTCATGCCAGCCAAAACCCGGCGAGCTGATTGTATATTTAGCAAGCACATGACTTGGTTACGTACGGCCGGTGGAACGTCCGCTAGCTGCGCATAGACCGGAATACTGATCTCTTTTTCACCCCAAAAATAACGTTCTTGTTTGCGCCCACGGCTGATAATCGCCAAGACTGTTGGGTTCTCAGCGCCAATGCAGTAGGCGTAGTCTAGCATTGATTGGATAATTGCCGGGTGAGTGCCTAGGCAGATGGTTATCGGCTGTATGCTAGCCATATCTACCGAAGTTGTGTCGGTCATTTTGTAATCCTCTCTAGAGCTTCTCGAACCGCCTCAGTTAGGGGGGTGTCTGGGTTATGAACAGCTCCTAACAGATCATGCTTGGTGAGCACGGCCTCCATGCGTTGTAGTCCAACAGCTTGGTTAGGGCCACCACGCCTCACAAACACTTTGACTTGCTGCCCCTTCAACTGACTACCAACTGCCTCAATAGCTCGAATTACTCCGGCGAAGGTTTGAGCGATATCGGTGAAATTAGCAACCGCACCCCCAATAAATAGTACTTTTTGGGAAGCTGAAGACAACAAGAGAAGCTGCAACACCGCTTGGGTGTACAAGAACGTTTCTTCGGCATTAGGGTTACCGCTGTACTCTCCATAATTTGCTAATTTCGAGCCATAGCCACGATTATAAATCTCATCAGCCACCACCACACTAGCACCGCCACCCGACAACAACAAAAAGATACTGCCGTTTGGCTCGAGTACACTCAAATTGAACGAAGCAGGGGAGTTAGCCGCTAAATCTAACACAGCCTGCTCCTGCGAGCTTAACCCACGTTCGGAGTGGCGTCGAAAATCACTAGGCGACCAGCTATCCACAAAGAAAGCACCGGCGTCGTCAACTTCGACGGCAGCGTCCAAAAAGACGGGCCCGGTGGCAGTTGCCAGATACGGGTTAAGCTCTACGAATACAAAAAAGTTATCCTGAAACACGCTAAATAGTGCCTGCAATTGCTCGGCGCTTAGAGCCGTTTCATTAGCTAGCTGTTGCCAATCAGTTTGCGAGTCTAGTGCGGCATGCTGAATGGACTCTGGGTTGGCTTCAATATCAACGCCGCCCCTACGAGAGTAGTCAAGCGTTACCGCTGAGCGTTCGCTCGTCAGGCTTACATAGCGTTCATCGCCCGGCTCATGGGCTGACATTGGTTCGATAATGAGCCATCCAAAACCCTTGGCAACTAGGTCTTGAGCCGTCGTCTCCAGATCAGACGAGGAGATATTAAGTGCCACTAGGCCACGCTTGAAACGCCCCTTGATAGCTTCGTCAACTTTAACAGAGTAGCTGCCGCCCTCAGGGATACTTTTTAACTGTTCTGAGAGATCGAGCGAGCAATCAACTGACCACCCGGCGTACGGCAATCCGAGAGCGGTTGTGATAATCTTTTTAGCTCTAAACTCCGATAACTTCTGTCTGGGCATATGCTTTATGATACCAGCTCGTGGCAGCTAACAGAATGACTAGTTACTACTTAGTCGAACATCTACGGATATTCCAAGTATAGCCATCCGCTATAATGTAACTATGCAAGTAACTATTTTTGGAGCAGGTGGGCAAGTAGGCCAACAAGTAACACGACTGTGTCTGGAACGAGGCTATAAAGTGGTGGCTGTTGTCCACAAAAATAACCCGTTTAGTGAAGCTAATGGCCTCCGTGTGTTAACCGCGGACATTTATGACCGGGTGAGCGTGAAGACTGCCCTTAAGGGAAGCAACGTGGTCATTAGTACGCTTGGGAGCTGGCATACGCCGGAGCAAAATGTGCTATCAAGCGCCATGGCGATACTTATCCCAGCCATGAAAAGCCTTGGAATACAGCGAATTATCACAGTTACTGGCGCAGCCGCGCTGTGGTCTGGCGATCAACCAAAATGGTTCAACAAAATTGATCATCTAATGCTCGGATTAATCGCGCCGAAGGTTCTACGTGACGGTGAGGCTCATCTCAAGCTGCTAGCCGCCAGTGAGCTTGATTGGACAAGTATTAGGTCCCCAGTTATGACGAACAAGCAGGTCTCGGTTTACGTCTTACGCTCTCAGCTACCATTGGGTATGAAATTCATACCACGATTGGCAGTAGCAACTAGCATTGTCGATCAGATAGAGCGACGTGACTTTGTTGCCCAGGCTCCAGTTATTTATCAGCGCTAGGTTGTTGTAAGAAAATTAACAGAAAAATTAGAGATACTGCCTTAAGCTATAAGTATTGGAGAAAAAAATTAATGACAAATCCTATTCGCACAAATGCTAAAACTACCACTAATCGCCAAGCCGACATGTGGTGGCGCAAATATTTACAGTACTAGCAAATTAGTTAAGCTTAACTAGCTAGTAATCCCTGTTTTACCATGCTCTGCCAGGTATACGCGAGCCTCGCCCGCTTCAAGAGCATAGGCTCGTTTATCCGCGGCAGTCAACTTGCTGGCGTCTAGTGAGCGTGGCCACAGCTTTTGGGTGTGTACAGCGGCCACCACCACCGAATAGTAGACAACTTGAGCCTGTAAATAAAGCCAAAATAGCAGACCTAGCGACAGCGCGAAGTAACTATATACCGCATCTAAATTTTTAAGCTGACGCGACAGCAGCAAGGTGCCAAACGTCTGCAATAGCACCAGTCCAATGGCGGCAGTTAGGGCGCCAGAACGCCCATTTTTGAATGAGATATGTTGCGGCAAACAGATGTTCATAAGCCAGCTAAACAGCCCAAACAGAATGCCAACATTTACCAATACTGGCAGCACCCTGAACAGTGGTCCATGACCAGCAGCTGCCGCTAAGCCGCTGCAGACCGCAGCTAGAATCAACCCTGAGCCTCCAGTCACAATAATTGTCAGACTTTTTATAATAGATTTTGGAAAGCCATCACGCTTGGTAATTGGTACGTGCCATATATGGTTAACACCGTTACGGAAGGCGTCGGCGACACCTCGAGCACCATAAAACGTAAAGATGCTACCAACAACCAATGCCAGGCCGCTCTTATGCAGCCCGCCTACCGCTAGCTGTTTACCAAAGCCAGGGAAGTAGCTGACAGTAGCATGGATAATGTCGCGCTGTAATTGTGGGTGGCTGCCGGCTAAAAGGCCGGTAATCGTCGTCAGCAGCAGTAATAGTGGAAACAGCGACAAAAAGGCGTAGTACGTAAACAAGGCCGACTGGTAGCCGGCTTGGTCCTCACCATATTTTTTAATTACTGCGTACAGAAACCCGGTGAAGCGATAGCGTTGCTGAAAGTGGTCCAGCTTGGTGACGGTTTTGTTGATGAGCTGCATGTCTGTTATTACAGCACACTTATGGGTTTAGTGCACAGCTTATCCACTGTGTGAGAATCTTTACAGCTAATACATAGCCATAAGCTTGATAATGCACTTTACAAACATAAAAGGAGATTAGCAATGTCTAACGACGAAGCAACACACATCATGGATCAATTAGAGGCCCGCGATACCCGTGAGCACCGACGTGAATTCATCGCCCGGATGGAGCGCAAACTGCACCGCAAGGAACGCAGTAATCGTTCGTTCCGCTAACCTCACCTTTGATAACACCTTGTATAACCGCTCCTTCCGCTAGGGGCGGTTTTGTTTAGAAGCGAATATGACGCATCAGACGGTCGATGGCGTCATGGCGATGTTCGGCGTAGGGCAATTGCTGAGCTAACAGCTCTACAATCTTATCCTCATCATCTGGAGCAAAATAAATAGTTGTCATCGGAGCAAAGCGTCGCAGCGGCATAAGAATGATGCTCGAGAACGCACCTTCTGGCACGACAGCAAACGATCGAAAGTTTTCCATTGGGTAAAAGCGTTGCCCAATCTTAAGGCCATGGTTAGTCAGACGATAGGGTAGTTGACGTGGCTGACGACCGGCGTAGACCCCAAATAACACCGCGCCAATGGTGATCATAATAACTGTAATTGTGTCCCGGACAAGCACAAAGGTGAAAACGCACAGAATAACAGCGGCAATCGCCAACATTCCATACCAACCAGGGGATTTATCGTGTGCAATAAATTCAGAGGCTGTCCAACTAATCGGTTCGATCGAACTAGCCTGATCAACGTGTAGCTCTGATTGTTCTTCCTCATCCATAAGCGTTATTGTACCGTACGCTAGGGGCTTCAACAAAATAGGTCAGGCTTTGGCGCAGCTTGTGCTTGGAGATGTGCGGTCATTGCTGCTATAATCACCCCTGTTCGGGTAAGGTGCACAGTAGGGAAGGGTGTCCGAGTGGTCGATGGAAACGGTCTTGAAAACCGTCGTGCCAGCAATGGTACCGTGGGTTCGAATCCCACCCCTTCCGCCAAATAAGATTTCACGCTACAATAGTCAGACAAATGTTTGGAGAGGTACCCAAGTGGCTTAAGGGGACGGTTTGCTAAATCGTTAGTGGGGCGCAAGTTCTAGCGAGGGTTCGAATCCCTCCCTCTCCGCCAAATAAATAAGACCTATCTTACGATAGGTCTTATTTATTTGTTGGATTGAGTGGGCTACTAGAAACCTATGCCATAGGCATGAGGGTGCTGCAGAACAAAGTCACGCACAGGAATGTATTCCGAGCATGACTTTGTGGCGGAGCGTAACGGTAGTGGAGCGATCCCTCTCTCGACCACAACATATCAAAAACCAATGTAACCAAACGGTTACATTGCCTATTAATGCTGCTACCTGAGCTCAGCTCGAGCAAAGGCTATGGCCGAAACCTGCGCCGCTCCCGCCTGGTGCAACACACGAGCGGCCACCTCAAATGTTGCACCAGTCGTTATGACATCATCTACTAGCACGACATGCTTGCCATAGATTCGCTCCGGCCGCACCACAACAAAAGCGCCGGATAATTGCGCCAAACGTTGTGCTCGACCGGCACCAACTTGGTGTGCCTGTCCAAGTCGTCTGAGGCAGGGGACATAGCCCACGCCTTGGCGCCGCGCTACGGCTCGAGCCAGGAGGCTCGCCTGATCATATCCGCGGCGGCGCTGACGACCCGTGGCCGTGGGGACCGGTACTACAACCATTGAAGACGCTTGTTCGTTTACCGATCTTATATCAACTAAGAGCTGGGACATAGCAGCAGTCATCGGCCGTATTGCCGCTTGGGCACCACTAAATTTCAGCTTTCGTACAAGCTCTTTAGCTAAGCCTTTATAGGAGGCTGCGGCCTGAACTTGAAACAAATAGCCTCGCTTGTAGCAATCAGCGCAGGTAAGACCGGCTGCGGCAGGACGCTGACAGTTATAGCAGCGCTGGGTGCCGACAACGAGACGCTGCGAACACAGCGAACACAATAATGTACCCTCGTTAGAGCAGCCCAAACATTGATGGGGAGCGACCAGGCTTAGTAGTGAATCCAATATGCTCATGGTGTGTTGTGTTTAATGTGTTGTAAATAAAGGATAAGAGCGTTGCAGTCTGTTCACGAACTAAGCTATACTGCTACCAAGACAAAAAAGCAAATCTTAGTATCAATATCTTAAATTTAGATTAATTTAGCTTTTACAGCTTTAACGGAGGGCACACACCATGGCGCGACGAAATCGCGACGACGATCTTCTTTTAGAAGAGGATGAACTAACCGCAGCATTTTTGGGAGATGACGACATGTCAATGCCAGCACAGCAAGGTCAGCCACAAACTGCCGCTCAAGCGCCAGCCGCTGAAGACGAGTGGGACGAGGATGACAGCGTACCTGGCCAACTAGCCGTCGACGTCTACGAAACCCGCGAGAAGCTAGTCGTGAAAGCTCGCACCGCCGGTGTAAACAAGGGCGACCTTGATGTCAGTATCTCTGACAACCAGTTGACTATTAGAGGCACGCTCAGCTCAGGTACCGAAGAAGGTGTAGAAAACTACTTCCTACAAGAATGCTACTGGGGAGAGTTCAGCCGAACAATCGCGCTGCCAGTTCCTGTAAAAGAAGAAGAGATCGAAGCTATGCTCAAGGACGGCGTCCTAACCATCAGCTTTGGTAAAGTCCAGCAGGACACTGTCAAGAAGATCCAAGTCTTTTAACCTTCGGTTAAAATATTCATTTCTTGTCCTAAAAGCTCCGCTACGCGCGGAGCTTTTTTACTCTAGCTATAATTTAAGTCAAACCCGAGCACAGCGAGGGCTTTAGAATGAGAAATGAATATTTTTAATATGCTTCAGCATATTAAAAATCCCCTCCGATGTGAAGGGGATTAATAGTAAACATACTCTGTGTGGACTAGTTAGCGCCAGCTGCGCCAGTAGCGGTACTAAGCACATAATGGACGATCAGTTGCGCTAGGGCGACAATAACTAAACCAACTAGGGCGTAGATCAAAGTGTTCTTAGCGTTACCGACGCTACCACTGTCGCCACCAGAGGTGATGTAGCGGAAGCCACCAT
The DNA here is from genome assembly GCA_038230395.1 of Saccharimonadales bacterium (SeqCode). Lineage (GTDB taxonomy): Bacteria > Patescibacteriota > Saccharimonadia > Saccharimonadales > UBA4665 > JBDSWU01. The sequence goes on from JBBRNI010000016.1 coordinate 10,398, forward strand.
AGATCACGAAGATCACGGCGACGATGCCAACGATGATCGAGAAGATGTTAACAACTTTCTTAGCGACTGCTTCTAGGCTACCAGCACCAGTAGTGCTGGCGTCAGAACATGAACCACTAACACCAGTTGTCTGGTCAATGCCAGCTCCTAAACCTTGCTGGATACCGTTATTAGGCTGACAGCTTGCGTAAACCGCGACTGGTACTAACATCGGAGCTCCGAACGTGAACATAGTAACTAAGACTAAAATCGAACTTTTAATTTTTTGAATCATTGTTATCGAACCTTTCATTATTGTTACCTTACATATACCATGATTTTGTACATTAAATCAAGCCAAGCGTAATGACTCACCACCTTCGCAACACAAAAAAGCCGACTGCTCTACACTGTTAGGACTACTAAATCTAAACAGGAGAACAGCCGGTATGAGCTATTCTAGCAACCCTTTACTACCTAAAGCCAGGGCCGCAGCCGTTAGGCTGCTGGTCGAAGACCATATGCCCGTTACCGTTGCCGCTCGGAAGAGCGGTATTCACCGCACCACTTTGTGGCGCTGGCACCAGCAATGGCTGGAACTAAACCACAACGTCCAGTTCGACAATGCTAACCGCCCCGGACGAGCAGCTGGCAGTAAGTTCCGACTTACTGCTTGTAAGTGGCTGCTTGTCACCAGGAGCAGCCGACCTCACAGCTGCAAGCAC
>JBBRNI010000017.1:0-9737 GCA_038230395.1 Saccharimonadales bacterium (SeqCode)
ACACATTCAACAGATCAGCGATCAGGTACACCATCCGCTGCGAGCTAAAATACGCCTGACTAAGCATCTCTTTTTCCTGCTTACTAATCTTCCCAGCATCCCCCTCCAAGACCATACTCAAATATCCCTTAACGCTAGTCAGCGGCGTCCTCAACTGGTGCGACGCCATACTAATGAAGTCATCCTTACTCTCATCAAGCTCCTTGAGCTTCTCATTGGCCTTCCGTAACTTGCGTGTCGCATCATCAACCTTCCCCTGTAGTGTCAGGTTAAAGTTCTGAATCTCCTCAAAATGTTGCGCATTCTGGATGGCAATTAAAAGTTCTTTGCCAATCGTATCTAAAACTCTAAGATCTGAGCCATTATATGGATTACCACTTCTTTTAGGCCCCAATGCAAAGTAACCATTTCCTTGAGCTGTTTTATTACTTGTAAGCCTCACCAGTACTGCGATGTTATTTTCATCTAACAGTAGTTTTAGCTTGTTGTTGTTTGATTCGAGGTAGTCAGTTGAAATAACGGTCTCTCTGTAGTCCACAAGTAAGGCGCGGAGCTTCTCAAGTTCATTTGAATCTACTTGCGCACCTTCGCTACTTATCGCCTTCTCTGAACTGTAATTAGTACCTTTTAGCCAAAAGACGCAGAAATCCGCTTTAATGTTTTGGACAATCAATTCAGATGAAGCTTTCAGCAGTTTTGATAAGTCAATTGTTGAAACTAATGTGCGGTTGAGACTATCGAATAACTCTTGTGTTTCATATGCATCACGATAGAAGTATTTATTTGTGATGCGGTTAAAGATTTTACGAAGAGGTGAATAGGCGCTCACAACGATTATGATGACTAAAACGTTAAGTGCACCGCTCAGAAATTCATTATGTGTTTTTGAGATAAGTGTTGTGATGTAGTAAGAAGCAACCCCATAAAATAAAGAGAGCAGCCCAAGGGTTATAACGTAACCGAGTGAACGCGCAATGAAAAGCTTTAAATCAAATAATTTGTGCTTTACCACACTATAGTAGAGGCCAAATACAGTAATGAGCATTGGCAGGGTTCCAATATTGGATAATCCGAACCACCCTGTAGCAGTCGGAAGTATAAACTCTGCTAAAACAATGATAGGCAGTGTTAGCGTCCACGAAATAAAAAGAACACCAAGTCTATCTCGCATCACACCACTACTTCTATGCTCGTTCCGTTTTAAAATATAAACGCTTGCAATAATCAATAGCAGTAAAGCGCCAAAGTAAACTGACGACAGAGGACCGAACTTAACGGCATACACTGCATCTTGTAGTTCAACGCCCTTCACAACTAGGGGCGTAGCACCTAAGAGACCTCCAACGATTACTAATGGCATCAACTTTTTGAGAATAGCGCGAATTTTTGTATCTTCAGCAAGGCTGACCGTAAACCACATGACACACAACACAGCAGCGTAGCTACAAACAAATACAAAATAATTCGCTATTACTGCAACTCGTGGGGAGTACTCGGTATTATTACTGATGTAATTCGTAATAATCCACAAACTCACAAATAAAGAGAACGATGCAAATGCTCTATTGGTTTCTAGGTTTCTATTTCTTGCAAGCACCACCAATGCTAAGCCAATCAAACTAATTGCGACGAGGCTATCAATAAGCAGATAGAGATTAAGCATATGCTTATAGTCTACTATCTTAGTCGCTTATAGAGAACTCATCTCTTAAAGTTACAGACTAAAGCAACACCCTAGATTGTCTTGCTTCTAAATTTTTGCTTATTCAGCTCTATTTTTACGATCGATATCTCTATAGCTCGCTCGGGGATTGCGCTTTAGCAAATCACGTACCGCAGCATAAGCGAGAGTTCTATAGTGCGATAAGCGTGGCAATGAGGTAACGCCAGTTTTCAAATCATAAGCATCCATGTAACCAAACTTTGGTGCCCAGATAGGCTTGCTTCGATGGTTTCCTAACTCACTTGTGATGTGCTTGAATGCTTGTGAGCTACCAAGTGCAGCGGCGACATCAACACCTTGAGCAATGGATGGTAACGATGCCCCTTCTTTAATAGCTACAAATGTGCTGAGGTCGGTATATTTCGGTATGTATGGTAGGCATCTATCAAACTGCACTGATAAGTCCTTGATTTCATCAAGTGGCATACCCTCAGGTATGCCCATTAATTTCTCAAAAGTCATTTTCCCGTTAGGATGAAACGAAGTGACCTGAGCAGCAAATCCAACATTCATCACGAGCACATTAGGTATCCCTCGTCTGCGAGCAGCGCGAGCAATCGATGTTCCAATATGCAAGTATGTCAGTTCCGATTCATCAAAGACTAACGTTGCTCTACTAGTAAAATCGTCTATGTTATCTTCGTGTACACCATCCTTAAAAATGCGGATGTCAGCATCAGGATTTATATCAAGCACTCGGTCACGAAAAACTTCTGCTTTATTTAATCCATACGTTGATGTAACGGCTCCTGGCACCCTATTAGTGTTCTCAGGCTCGAATGCCTCAGGATCGGCGATATCAAATGTTTGAACGCCGTTCATAGCGAGTCGTAGCCCGAGTTGAAATCCGTCTCCACCAACACCAGCAATTGCAACTTTTGCAGCCATTAAAGCTTGCTGCTCAGCCTCATTCCAAAAGCCAAAGTTTCTAGAATACTCAGGTGAGGATAAAGTTCTCATTGTGATTTGGTTACGAGCTCTGGCTAAGCTGCTGCGCCTTTATGTTGACGCAACTTTCCGAAATATGTCATTGCACCAGCAGCAATCTGCAATTCATCCATGAACCCAGGTTCGCGGTCTTCGATGCCATCAATAAACTTGTTAGTATCGACTTCGATAGGCAGATTATAGTCTTGGTAATGTTCGATGTAACGTGGTTCGCCAATGCTCGTAACTGGAATGCCGGTAGTTGCAGCATGTCGTTCGAACCATGGCTCAACAACAGCGTACGTTGGGCCTAGTTTGTGATTAGCAATTTGTGCTAACGCAAGGGGATAGATTTTCCATGATAAAAAGTCTTGGATTGTAGCCTTTTCGTGACGGGAGATTAAGCGTGATACTTCTATACTCTTGGGAGGAGCGGGGTGTGCTTCAAACACTTCCGGGCAAAACTTTTCCACTGGTAGTGGGTAGTCTCCTTCAAACCGATCTTCCGTTATAGCATCATAGCCCTTAAGGATAAGTCTCATGGTTGCGACTACGCGCTGATCGGTACCTCGATTTTCGATAATTCCAAAAGCAATCGATCGTGCATCGTCACGATCGCGATCTGTACCATCTTCATGTAAGTCATCTGCGGATAGTTGTCCGGTCTGGTCAACATAGACGTTTCTTCGCAGGTCATAGTATCCGCCATACTCGTTTCCAAGGCCTAGCTTCACTTGGTCATTCACAGCAAGTACTCCCGCAGCGAAGCGAGCATCAGGATACTGTTCGAATAGGCGTGATTCAATCACGGGGATAACGATTTCGTTACCGATTCCTGCAATGGTTGACATCTAGTTTAGTTCCTCATATTTACTAAAAGTTACAAAAACGGCACTTAGCAAAGTTCCTAGCGTTGCTAGAAAGTCTACTAAGTGCCGTGTTCTTGTAAGTTGCATTCACCCTAAAAAGGTGACTAAGCTGCATTATACTAGATAAATCGCGTAAAGTCAATACATGAAATCAGTAGAACGTCGTAAATATGTAGACAAGGAGTCATCTGTTATTATTAATCGAAATGTCCAAAACCCTGATTGTCGAAGACGAAGTATCGATTGCACACATGTATCAGTTCAAGCTGAAACAAAGTGGCTACGATGTTGTGGTGGCATACAACGGGCAAACCGGGCTCGATGAAGCCGCGAAGTTTAAGCCCGATCTCATCTTATTAGACCTGCGGATGCCGATCATGTCAGGTGATGAGATGCTTGAAGAGCTCCGGAAAACAGATTGGGGGAGTAGTATCAGGGTCATCATCCTGACCAATATTAGTAAGGACGAAGCTCCAGCCAAGCTGCGATTCCTGAATGTCGACCGCTATATCGTCAAAGCACACCATACGCCTTCTCAAGTAGTCAGGATAGTCGAAGAAGTTCTCAGTAGTAGTCATCACGCCAAGTGATTGTATCCACTTACGCTAAAGCGTAAGATAGGGGTATGCCAAAAATTGCGATTGTTGAAGATGTGCCGACTCTGGCGGACATGTATAAATTCAAGTTCGAACAGAGTGGCTTCGAAGTTGTTGTTGGTTATAACGGTGAAGAGGGGCTGCAACGGGTTACCGAATTTCAACCTGAAATTGTACTGCTTGATCTGATGATGCCCATCATGTCTGGTGATGAGGTTCTGGAGAAAATAAGGGCCCAAGTCTGGGGTGCCAAGATTAAAGTTATCATCCTGACCAATATCGGTGAGGATGAAGCACCACAACGTCTGAAAAACCTGCATGTATCTCGCTACATTGTCAAAGCCGACTATACGCCGGCCCAGGTGGTCGACATCGTCAAAGAAGTGTTGCTGGAACCCTAAGCAGTTCTTTAGCCATGCTGATTACCCTTAAAATGATTGTGTTACACCGGCGCTTGTCGTAGGATTGAGGTATATGGCAAAAATCGCGATTATCGAAGACGACCAAGCTATTAGCCAGATGTACCGCTTCAAGTTTGAGGCGGAAGGCTACACCGTCCAGACGGCTGAAAACGGCAAATTAGGACTGGAATTAGCTGAGAATATGAAGCCGGACATCATTCTCTTGGACCTCATGATGCCAGAGATGACCGGTGACCAGATGCTCACCCAACTCCGTAAATTGCCCTGGGGTAAAGACATTAAAGTTATCATTCTGACCAATATGGGTGAGCAGGAAATCCCCGAAGCCATCAAGCAGCTTGGCGTCAGCGACGTCATCCTGAAAGCCGATATGACCCCCCGTCAGGTGGCCGAACTCATCAAGAAACAGCTGGCTGCTTAAACTTGCCGATGCTTCACAATTATCCGATACTAGAACTATGAAGATTGCCGTTGTCGGCTTCGATGTCGAAGGCCGTGCCAGTTATGACTATTTCGTGGCTCAGGGCCATGAGCTGACGGTTTGCGATCAGAATACGACTGTGGTTGTGCCGGATGGTGTCGAAACGGTCTTGGGTGAGCACTACTTGGATAATCTCGACCGTTTTGATGTCATCGTCCGCACTGCCGGGCTGCCGCCAGCGAAGATTCTGGCCAAGAACCCTGGCCTTGAACCGAAAATTACTACTCACATAAACGAATTCTTGCGTGTCGCAACAACGCGCAATATTATCGGCGTCACCGGCACTAAAGGCAAAGGTACAACTAGCTCATTGATAGCCACTATGTTGCAAGCCGATACTCGTGACGTCAAGCTCGGCGGAAATATTGGCCTACCACCGCTCAGTTTTCTCGATCAATTAACAGCTGACTCGTGGGTAGTGCTAGAGCTTTCGAGTTTTCAATTGATAGATTTACAAATTTCACCACATATAGCCGTCTGTCTTATGGTAGTTCCAGAACATCTGGATTGGCATAAAGATGCAGAGGAATACTACCATGCCAAAAGCCAGCTTTTTCGCCACCAAAGCGGCGATGACATTGCCATCTTTCATGGCCAGAACGAAATCTCTGAGCGTATAGCCAGCGCCAGTCCTGGCCAGCGCATACCCTATTTGATATCCCCGGGTTGTGAGGTGAGTGACGGTAACTTCGTTATTAACGAGCTGACCGTCTGTGCAACCGATGAACTCAAACTGCTCGGCAAGCACAATTGGGAAAATGTCTGTGCCGCCGTCACGGCTGTCTGGAAAATCAGCCAAAATGTGGCGGCACTGCGAACGGTATTGACGAGCTTCACTGGCCTAGAACATCGCCTGGAACTGATACGTGAAGTCGATGGCATCAGGTATTATGACGATAGTTTTGGCACGGTACCAGAGACAGCCATGGTCGCCATCCAGGCTTTCGAGCAACCAAAAGTCGTCATCATGGGTGGATCAGATAAGGGCGCCAGTTATGATCAATTGGCTGAAGTGGTAGCCAGTGGCAATGTCCGAAACGTGGTGTTAGTTGGCGAACAAGGCGACCGTATCCGCTCAGCCTTGGAACGAGCTGGCTATAAAACCACGACACCAGGTGGCCAGACTATGACGGAAATTGTGGCCGTAGCACGCACAGCGGCCCAACCCGGTGATGTAGTTCTGCTATCAGCTGCCTGCGCCAGCTTTGATATGTTCAAAAACTACGAAGATCGCGGCGAGCAGTTCAAGGCAGCTGTCCAAGCACTCGTCTAAGCTGAGCGATGACCGCTTGTTCTGGTTGAATAACCGTGGCTCTGCCGGCGATTAAGGCCTTGATATCATCCTCAATCCAGTGGTAATGGGTGCAGCCGAGGACGATGACGTCGGCCGACTGGTCGAGCACTTCTTGTATACGTTCGGCGAGCTTACGGCTATCAACTTGGTGATGTTCGATCATGCCAGCCCAGTCGCTGCAATCCGGTTCGAGGACCTGGACGTCGATGGCATAATCCGCTTTCAGTTGTCTGTACCGTTCGCTAGCCAACGTAGTGGGCGTGGCACAGACGGCGATAACGCCGGTTTTGGTCATAGCCGCAGCCGGCTTTACCATCGGCTCCATAGCGATGAGCGGTATGCTAAATTCCTGACGAAGTTTATCAATCAGCGTCGTGGACACGGTGTTACAGGCCACGACGATGACCGCGCAGCCATCATCAACCATGCTTTGGAGTATAGGAACCACAAAACCCAGAATCTCCGCTGGTTGACGGATGCCGTAAGGTATATGCTCATGATCTTCGCGTAGCTCGACTTGGTGTTCCGGCAGCGCTTTAGCAATCGCATTGGCAACGGATTGACCGCCCACACCAGAGTCGAAGACACCAATTTTCATTTACTTATCTATCCGCGACACGTCGGGCGGCACGAATCACATTTTCGAAGAGCGCTGAAACTGTCAGTGGGCCAACACCACCCTTTTTCGGCGTAATCGTCAGGTCATCACGTTCATAGACATCGTCGGCCACATCACCGACGGTTCTGCCGTCTTCGCTGGCCACACCGGCATCAACCACGACCGCATTTTCTTTTATCATGTTGGCATAGAGGATGGCCGGACTACCGGTGGCTGTAATAATGACGTCAGCCGCCAGGCTTTCAGCGGCTAGATCAGCGGTTTTACGATCGGCGACACGCACGTTGATACCTGACTCAGTGAGAATACGCTCCAGCGGCTGACCGACGAGTTTGCCACGACCAACTAACAGCACCTGCTTGCCGCTCAAGTCGATGTTGTAGCCAGCCAATAGCCACATGATGGCCATGGGCGTTGCCGGATCAAATATCGCTTTGGTGCCCAGGGCGTCGACGTCTTTTTCCGGTGCGACCAAGTTCACAATCTCATCTGTTTGCGAGGGGTCTTCTAATGGCAATTGGATAATGACTCCATGGATGGAATCATCCTTACTTAACATGTTAAGCAATTCTGGAACTGCTGCTTGTTTTACCCGATGGACATCGACATCGACTAGTATATCGGCACCGTACTTTTGCTTCAGACGGATATAGACATCAATCACCGGATTATCAATCGTGACCACGATTGCGAGTTTTGGGGCGATACCACTACCCTGCCGCAAGGAACGAACATCATGTGCCTGACGCTGCTTGATGTAGCTAGCCAAGTCTTTGCCATTGAGTAATTTCATTACCTCCTATTGTAACAGAGGTTGGCCCGAGCTCTGCCCGCCCTGCCCCGGCTTGCCAAAACAGAGGTAATTTGTTAAAGTTTTGAAGCAATTGCGCTTCTGCATTTGCTAGTGCGATTCCCCAAACGAGGGCCAGTAGCTCAGCTGGTTAGAGCGTCTGCCTCTTAAGCAGAATGTCGTGGGTTCAAGTCCCACCTGGCCCTCCACTTTTTTTAACAGGAATAAAATAGCACCTTTCTAATTTTTCCTAAAATTAGGAGTTAATATGTCTCTGTTAAATAGTTCTAGTCCCCGTAGGAGTTTAGATGACTTCCAATCTATTTAGTTCGTTCAATTTGCGATATGCCTGCTAAAATTAAATCTAAACCGTAATTGAACTCGTCCATGGTTCGGTACCCAGAAATAACAACGTGTTCTGTAATGAACGCACCGACATGCGGGTACATGTCGAATGGGAACTGCTCCATGATATCGATACCCATTTGGGCTGATTGCTCTACGGTTTCTGCTGGCCTGAGCTGCCCTGCAAAACCAAATGTATAGGCATCTAATAGCGAGAGCGCATGAGCCACCATATCTACTGAAAAACCTGCTCTTCGAAGGCAATGTACCGTAGCGTCAATAAGCCGCATAGATGCAGTTCCTGGATTCTGACGTGATTCCATGAGCTGAGCTGCCCAGCGATGGTTAGAGATAGCTTCTACTGCTGAAACTGCTCTCCGTCGCATTGCCACATTCCATCCATCAGTTTCTTGCGGTAATTCGATTTCAGCGTGAATGCTGTCTACCATATAGTCTATTAATACATCTTTACTGGGAAAGTGGTGGTACAGCGCCATTGCCTCAACGCCTAACACTTTTCCTAATTTACGCATACTAAGCTCTTCAATGCCGCTTTCGTCAGCTATTTTTACAGCCGCGAGCACTATTTGCTCTTTACTGAGCGGGGTACGATTAGCTGATTTACGATTCTTATGACTGCTCATTAACTACTCTCAATTCATACTTATACACATCATTATACAGAATTAGCTTTACACTGTAAAGTTTACGGTGTAAGGTTAAAATATAAATTAATTCTTCAGGAGCACACTATGATTACACACAGAAAAATATCACTAACCGCAGGAATACTCTACCTTCTGACTTTCGTCTCAATCCCAAGTCTCGCTTATTTTTATGTCCCAGTAAAAAAATCGGGTTATATCCTCGGGTCAAGTCCCGATACCCATATGATTATTGGAGGTATGTTAGAAATAATAGTTGCCCTAGCTGGTATCAGTAGCGCAGTAGTACTGTTCTCAGTGCTGAAGAAACAAAATGAAACTGTAGCATTAGGTCTAGTTGCGGCACGTATTCTGGAATCAGCCTCAATATTCGTAGGTGTGGCGTGCTTATTAACTGTAGTTACGTTGCATAAAGAGGGTGTCGGGGCCGCCTCACTGCCTGTTAGCCATGCATTAGTGACACTATACGAACGCCTCTTTCTAATTAGTCAGAGCTTCATGCCTGCTATATGTGATTTGTTATTAGGCTTCTTACTATATAAGTCACGCTTGGTTCCAAAAGGTCTTGCTTTGATTGGGATAATCGGTGGACCTGTTCTACTCGTCGGTTACTTTGCGGTACTTTTCGGTGCCGTTGGACAACATGCGCCATTAGCTGGTTTGTCTGCAATATTTGTAGCAGTATTTGAGTTTTCGCTTGGAGTCTGGCTGATAGTAAAGGGATTCAATCCTAAGGCAATCGCTGCGTTGAAGTCCGAGAAATAGCAAATAGACAATGAAATACAGTTACGTTAATCGTAACTTGTCACAATGAAAGGGTCGTTCGCACTTTGAATTTCAATTGTAATAGTGCGAACGATGGCCCTCCAAGCATAAGCACTATGAAAGACTCCTGCAGAAGTCATTTTTAACTTAATCACATTGACATTTTTACCTACGGTGAATATACTCTGTAGTATGAATACAGTTATAAGCGTAAAAATTGATAAGGATGTTAAAGCCTCGG
>JBBRNI010000018.1:0-7147 GCA_038230395.1 Saccharimonadales bacterium (SeqCode)
ATCCGCTGAGCTACGGGGGCTGATCTGAACAGTTCTTATCTTATCAGAACCTAAGGAAACAGAGTAGGGGAGGAGAATCCAGCGGGGAGGCTTATACTAAAGGGATGATACGACTTATCGCAGCAGTGGATCGACAGAGGGGCATTGGTAAGCAGGGATTTCAGCCCTGGTATATCCCTGATGACGAAGCTTACTTCACCAAGTACACCAAAACCTATGGGAGTACTATACTCGTCGGTAGTACGACCTACAAAACCTTCAAAGGGCCGCTGAACGATCGTCAGAATTTTGTGCTTACCAGAGATAAAACACCTATTGAAGGTGCAGAGCTGGTGCACAACCTCGAGCATTTTCTGAAAGATTACCGCGATAAAGATCTGTGGGTCATCGGTGGCGCCAATGTTTTCGCCCAAGTCATAGAACTTGGCAAGGCCGACGAGTTATATATCACAAAGATTGAAGCTGACTTCGGCTGTAACCAATTCTTCCCGGATTATAGTTCTGGATATACGCTGGCCGAACAGAGCGAACTCCACGAACAAAACGGTTTCGTATTCGCCTATTACAAATACGTCAAAACGTTACCCAGTTAATTGAGATTGTTAGAAAATTCATAGCCGGGCTCAGCCATACGCCTTATGCTAAGGGTGCAATGAGGTATAAGGAGATCATCATGACCAGCATATCCAGAGGTTTCGAACTGAGCTGCCACCCTGCCAGCAAATCGTACTTTGAGTTCGGTCGTCGCCAAGTCAGTGTAACGCACTAGTCGTTCGACGTGATAAGGTCTAAGGCCCACAGCTAACCGTTAAGGTGCTATGCTCTTAGTATGCACCTACTAGTTCTTGCGTTCATAGTCTCAATCGGTATCAATTTGCTCTTGTTCGTGCCAGCCTTCATATATAAAACTGACAGGCTGACTGACATTTCCTACTCTATCACCTTTGTTGCTCTGGCTATCTTTGGCTATATGCAAAGCACACAAGCTGGGCTAGATATGTTAATCCTGTTGCTTGTGGTTGTCTGGGCGACACGACTCGGTGGCTTTCTATTTATGCGTATATACAAAGTCGGCAAAGACGTTCGGTTTGACGGCATGCGCGACCGATTTATTCCTTTCCTACGTTTCTGGCTGCTGCAGGGTGCCTCGGTCTTCGTGATTATGTTGGCGGCCTTACTTGGGTACGCACAAAGTAATCCGCGCATCAGTCTATTGACTTGGATCGGGACTACCATCTTCATACTCGGCTTTATCATCGAAGCCACAGCTGACGCAGAAAAGTTCCGATTCAAAGCAGACAGTAAGAACAGGGGCCAATGGATTGATATTGGCATATGGCGGGCTAGTCGGCACCCCAACTATCTCGGTGAAATGTTGGTATGGATTGGTATGTACCTAGTTGTCGCGCCGTACCTGAGTGTTGGCGGTTGGCTGTTAGGGCTGTTGAGCCCCGCTTACATCATAATTTTGTTGTTGTTTGTTAGTGGGATCCCACTTCTGGAAAAATCGGCGCATAAAAAATGGGGGGACCAAGCCGCTTACGTCAGATACATCTCAGAAGTACCACGACTGATTCCCAATCTCCGCTCGCTAAAAAGATCACTCAAAACCACTTGAAGCCGTTTGGTGGCATTGTCTTGACGAGGGCGGTATACCCTTATAGTTTGATAATCAGCAATAGTGTTTTCGATGATTACAGTGACAAGCTCGGAACGTATACACCAAATAAATTTGATATATCCAACAATCCCTTTACAATAGTAAGGTCAACCATACATATGTTTATCAAAGACAAGCAGCACAGAGTAACTAATCGGGTTCGAGAATATCGAACCTCGTTAAAGCTGACTCAAGATGATCTCGCCCTACAGGTAAACGCCACGAGACAAACCATTATTGCGATAGAAAAAGGGAACTACGTGCCAAGTGTGCTATTAGCCCTGAGGATTGCCTACGTACTTAAGCAAAGTGTTGAAGGGATATTCGCATATGAAAAAATATAAACTTATTCTCGATACACTGTTGCTAGTTTCATTGGTCGTGCTTTGTCTGGCAACCATAGTACCCCATACGATTGTAATGCCGAGCAGTGTTCAAATGTTGTTATTGGTTACAGTTTTTGGATTGATCAGCGCTTTTGTGGTGATGGTCTGGCGCGAGAACCCTGAAGATGAACGCGAGGCGGAGAATCAGCATTTTGCCAGTCGTTTGGCGTATATGGCGGGTTGCCTCGTACTGATAGTTGTCATGCTCATCCAGGGCGTCCATCACAGACTTGACGCCGCCATCCCAGTCACATTGCTTATCATGATAGTAACGAAGACCGCGACACAATACCTGAAGGACAAAAAGTAAAGTCAACTTGACATATATTCATCACTCACATATGCTGAATGTAAGACAATAATTTGGAGGGTAATCCATGAATAAAAAGCTAATCTTAATCATCATCGGCGTAGTTATCGCACTAGCTGGTGTGACCACAACCTATGCGTTGAAGATGAAAAGCGATAACAACAAGCAGCATGCGGCCATGATGAAGCACGATGCTGCCATGAAGCATGAAGAGGCTATGAAGCAAGAAGAAAAGGCAAAACTGGCCGCCGCCGCAGCTGCTCAGCCTGCTGATGCCATGAAACACGATGAAGCGATGGCAGCTCACGGTGATTATATTTCATTAGCGGCTTACAATAGCTCCAAGGACAAATACAGCGATTCGAAAAAGGTGCTATTCTTCCATGCTAGTTGGTGCCCAATCTGTCAGTCAATCGATAAGTCAATCACGTCCAGCCCAGATAAAGTTCCTGCTAAAACAACCATCATTAAGACAGACTTTGATTCCGAAACAGCGCTACGAAAACAATACGGCGTCACCCAGCAGTATACTTTCGTCCAGATCGATAATTCCGGCAAGCAACTGAAGAAATGGTCGGCCACGAATTTGGCAGACGTGCTAAGTCAAATACAATAAAACTATGCTGCTACTTGTTTTAGCTTTTGTCGCGGGCATGCTCACCGCTTTGGCACCTTGCGTGTTGCCATTGCTGCCAGTCATCATTGGTGGGGCTCTCGGTGGAGAGAAGAAGGATAAGGCCAGGCCTTATGTCATAGTTGGCTCCCTCGCCGTCTCGTTGTTACTGTTTACGCTGTTGCTGAAAACGAGCACGCTGCTGATAGGAGTCTCGCCTAAGGTTTGGATCTACCTATCGGGCGGTATAGTAATCCTACTCGGTCTCACTAGCTTATTCCCAGGTATCTGGGAAACGTTGATTGGTAGACTCGGTTGGCAAGCCGCTTCGCAACGATTCTTAGGTAAGGGTGTGACACGGAAAGGTATCTTTGGTTCGGTGCTGACAGGGGCTGCACTGGGCCCCGTCTTTTCGAGTTGCAGCCCAACCTATGCCTTCATTCTCGCAACTGTTCTGCCTCGGAACTTTGCCAGTGGGCTGATATACCTGATGGTGTATTGTCTCGGCCTGGTGGCAGTATTGTTAGTCATTGCGGTCTTCGGGCAAAGATTTATATCGAAATTTGAGTGGGCAGTCGACCCTCGTAGTATATTCCGTCGTTCTTTGGGAATTTTATTCATCATCGTTGGGCTTGCGATAATCACGGGTTGGGATAAACGGGTAGAGACGTTCGTAACTGCTCATGGGCCATTTGACGTAACTATTCTCGACCAAAAGCTCATCGCTACTGGTACTACCAAGAAACCAAGTGGCAGCTCAAGTAAACTCACGCAAGTCGATACGAGCGATCCGACACTGTTTAACGTACAACCGACTCGGGCGCCAGAACTTGTTGGTCTGCAGTCATGGATCAACAGTGATCCTTTAACCTTGGCTAGTCTGAAGGGCAAGGTGGTGCTGATAGACTTTTGGACCTACTCTTGCATAAACTGCGTCCGCACGCTTCCCCATGTCGAGAAATGGTATGAAACCTATAAGGACAAAGGCTTTGTAGTCATTGGTATCCAAGCACCAGAATTTGCCTTCGAAAAAGTCGAGAAAAATGTGCGGGATGCGGTTAAGCAGCACGGCTTGACCTACCCGATTGCGCTGGATAATGACCTCGCGACGTGGCAAGCCTTCAACAATCAGTATTGGCCAGCACATTATCTTATCGACAAAAATGGCATTATCCGTGCCGATCATTTCGGCGAAGGTGGCTACGATACGACGGAGAGGGCGATTCAAAAACTGCTTGGCGAATCCGGGCCGTTGACTGCCGGGGCAGACCAGACTTCATCGAGCCGGGACATTTCGCCTGAGACCTACTTTGGCACAGCCCGAGCCAGTAATTATGTCGGTAGCCCAAGGTTATCCGATGGCAAGGCTAACTATAACGCCAAATCTAGCCTTGGTGCCAATCAATGGACTTTGGGCGGGTCATGGACGGTTGATTCGGACAAAGTTACCAGTAACCAGGAAGATGCCGTTCACAGTTTTCATGTTAGAGCCAAGGATGTGTATGTCGTGGCGAGCGTTCCAGACGGCATGTCCAAACAATCAACTGTGTCAGCCGACAACACGAATGGTACGTGGTACGGTGCTGATGATCCGGGCGGCGTTATCACCTTCAACGGCTCCAAGCTCTACCACATTGTTTTGTTCACCAAAAATCAAGATGCTACAATTCACATTAAAGTTCCCGCCGGCGTGTCATTGCACACCTTTACTTTCGGCGGCTAAGGAGGAGATATATGCCCAACGTTACGATATTTTCAACGAAAATTTGTGCCTACTGTAAGGCCGAAAAAGAGTATTTGAAGACAAAAGGCATTGCCTACGACGAAATCTTTGTCGATCAAGACGCGTCTCAAATAGGCGTGCTGCTAGAAAAAAGCGGCAGTCTCGGCGTACCATTTACCATTGTCGTGGATGATGCAGGTACCGAACACAAGATTGTCGGCTTCGACAAACCAAAACTGGACGCCGCACTCACCGTCTAGTCGATATTTGCAATGTTTCGTTCGATAGTTCCTGATTCCTCTTCGATAATCAGCTTAATCTAGTAGGGCCAAGAGTTTGGTAGCAGTATTGTAGTTACGGATGGTCATCCGCTTGTATAGAGGATTTGACGCTAGCTTGCCACTGGTAGTTTTGCCAAAGTCTTCCAGAGATAGTGATTGATACACCACGCCCTCACCGGGCTCCACCGACTCTATGTCTGGTTTTAGCTTGCCAATTGCCTCCATAATCGCACTCATACTGTAGGGCTTCAGCAGGACTATCAAATTGTGTTTTCGATCGGGATTATGTCCCCACCAAGCTGGTGCTTTGTTCATAATTTCGACCCATCTTCGTTTCGTCAGAACGATGACGTCAACCCGAAAGCCAAAATGCTCATGGATTACTTGCTCTATCTGAGCCGATAATAACTCTGGATCGGCACTATTCTTCGCTGAGAATATGACATTCCCACTGTTAATATACGAGCTTACGTCTTCAAAACCGGCTGAAGTAAGGGCAGCTTTGAGCTCCGCCATGCTGACTTTGGCATTGCCACCAACATTGACGCCTCTCAGTAAGGCCAAATACCTCGTGTTTTCCATGCTGTAACTATAGCAAAACCCGGGCTGAACTTCGCTGTTATTGAGACAAGCTGTAGCCTAGTAATTTTAAACTTGGGAATTGAAAAGTTTGCAGCAATACCAAAACCAATAGCTTGACACGATAGTTGCGGGCACTTGCTATAATAACGTCATAAACGGAGGCCAGTGTTATGAGTAAGTTACTAATCGCCGTTATCGGTGCAGTCATCGTTGTTGGTGGCGGTGCCGCGTTGGTGGTCAGCAAGGGTAGTGATAATAATTCTGTCAAAGTTACCAATACGGCAACTGGCAAAAGCCAAGAAGTGAAAACTGGTAGTTCAGCCTATGTTGCAGTTGACGCTTGTGATGTATTGACTGAGGCTGCGGCCAAACAAGTCATCGGCGACGGCGCAGTCAAGGGTGACACCTCAGCTGGGAATATTTCGAGCGATGCAGTCTCGGTGAGCAACTGTGTCTATACCTACAAATCAGTCACGACGGGCCCAGCCTTAGATCAAGCTCGAAGTACCGACGCTATTGGTGTCCTGGTGCGAGCCGCGAAGTCCAAAGTCGGTGCTGACAGCAATGTGGCTCAGTTTGGTTCGGCCAAACCAGCCACTGATGAAGACGTCAGCGGTTATGGCGATGCCGCATTCTGGAACCCAGCCCTCGGCCAACTGAGTATCCTCAAAGGCAATAATTGGTACATCATTAACCACTATACGGGCTTAAATGCTACCAAGGGTACTCTCGACCAAGCCAAGCAACTGGCTGAAGCGATCAAGTCCAATTTACGCTAGGTATTTGGAAGCTACAATGCATGAAGCGTACTCTGCCCCACTTTAGACTTCCCATAGAACCGCCTCCCGAGCAAAGTTATGCTGAATTTCTAGCGAGTTATTCGAACTCGATGGTCGCAACCAATGGACGTATGGTAACTATGTATTGTTGTTGGGGGTCTCGTTGAGTTCCACGCCTGGCTCATCGGTATAGTTATTTTTCTCAACAACACTATAGTTTGATTCTGATAGTATGACTTTTTCGATTGATTTAATCTGGTGAGATGGCTTGATAATAAAAGAGCCTCGATTGAGGTGTTTTTCTTGATAGGTGCTTAATTTCAGAGGTATTCTTTCGCTACAATTTTCGTCAGAGCACTCACACTTGAAGTGTAGGACCGGGTCATCGGAACGAACTAACTGAGGATTGCCATCAGTAACATGTTGAGCATCTAATTTATTAAGGCTGATGCCGACCGTTTCATTGGAGCGCCGAAAAATCATTTCATTCTCTATCTGACGTCTTTCAATAATAGGCATGTCCATATCGTTAGACTAGCATAAAAAAGATAAAAAGGTAGTCAACAATGGCACTAAGATCTTCATGCCTGCAGGAATCATCATAATTAGGATCGTTGGAGGGCCGCCATGTACGGTATTCAGTTACGATTCAGAACAAAGGCGCACATGAGCCTGTCAAGCTACCCTTTTCTGCAACACCTTGTCTTTTCATAGCGTCGTAGCCGTGGTGAGGCTGGCAGCGTAAGCTGCCGGACTCATCTTTAGTGCTGTGTGGATACGCTCGGTATTGTAGTAGTGAATGTGCATGGCAAT
>JBBRNI010000019.1:0-4285 GCA_038230395.1 Saccharimonadales bacterium (SeqCode)
GACTTAACCTTTTCAGTATAAACCCTAAAAAACGGTAAATAGTTTTTCAGTAAATTAACTGAATAGGTATAATCGTACCCTGTAACAAAACACCTATTCAGCTAAATACCATACAGTTTTGAAACCCCCAATAAACATACTGAGTCAATCAGTATCGGCCACACGTGCAAGCCAAACGATGTCCATTACAGGAGTGCGATTCTGGGATTTAACGGACCTCCACCAAAAACCAGTCCTAAACAGGTATATCCACAACGATAATTCGTCTCTGTTAAAGTCGCCATTTTCAGGGGTAATTTGTACTAAATAATACAGCAAAGTAGTGATTGCAAAGCGCTACTGCTGGGGTTATAGTAATAAATCTAAGCGCTATATGTAGAGGCATAGAGGGTTCGCACATTAAACATAAACCATAAATCAAAGGAGCTGCATGAAATGCAACCAATGCTCTAGCGACGATATCAAAGTTATCGAATCGCGAGATGTAGCAGAGGGTCAAGCAATTCGGCGGCGTCGCATGTGCGTGCACTGTGGCAACCGCTTTACGACGTATGAACGTCTTGAGCGACCGCAGCTGATCGTTATCAAGAATGATGGCACGAGAGAACTATTTAACCGAACAAAGCTGCTTGGCGGGCTCTACAGAGCCTGTGAGAAGACTCCGGTTACCAGTCTGCAACTCGATAAAGTCATCAATACGATCGAACAGGAACTGTATGCCTGCGGCGAACAAGAAGTAGGTTCTTCCAAAGTCGGCGAACTGGTCATGGACCAGCTGGCTCGACTCAACGAAGTCGCTTACGTTCGTTTTGCCAGTGTTTACCGACGCTTTACTGATATCGCCAGCTTCGAGCGAACGTTATCACAGGTGAAGTCTGGCAAACACATAGCGCCAAACGAAGTCGAAGATCAGCTCAAGACCATCAAGCTCAAACGCTAACAATAAAATTAAATACAAGAGGAATATACTATGAGACAGACAACCAGCCTAGGGGTGGAAAGACTATTTACCCCCAAAAAATCTAAGGCTTACGACCAACTCAAGTGGACGAAGCGCGATTCAATTATTAGTAACCCAATGACGGGCAAGAACGTCTTTGAGCAGCTTGGGATTGATTTCCCAGAGGGCTGGTCACTGAACGCTGTCAACATTGTGGCGCAGAAGTACTTCAGCGGTACCCCTGGCTCACCACAGCGTGAATCATCACTACGTCACCTTATTGACCGCGTAGTTGACACCATTACCCGACAAGGTGTCCAAGAAGGATACTTCGATAACGATACCGAAGCTGAAGATTTTCGCGAGGAGCTTAAGTACATCCTTGCTACGCAGAGAGCTGCGTTCAACTCCCCGGTATGGTTCAACATCGGTGTGCCTGAAAGATCCCAGCAAGCTAGCGCTTGCTTCATATTAGGTATCGAAGATACTATGCCAGCTATCCTTAATTGGTATGTCGATGAGGGCATGATCTTTAAGGGTGGTTCTGGTTCTGGCATCAATATTAGCCCTATCCGTTCTAGTGTTGAGCAACTTGGCAAGAGTGCCGGTACGGCCTCTGGCCCACTGAGCTTCATGCGTGGTGCGGACGCTAGCGCTGGTGCAATTAAGAGCGGTGGCAAGACCCGCCGCGCCGCTAAAATGGTCATTCTCAACGCTGATCACCCCGACATCGAAGAGTTTATTGACTCCAAAATGATTGAAGAGCGTAAAGCTCGTGACCTGCAGTCTATGGGCTGGGATATGTCACTTGATGGCAAAGACGCCTTCAGCGTCCAGTACCAAAACGCTAACATCTCTATGCGTGTAACTGACGAGTTTATGAACGCTGTCGAAAACGACCAGAACTGGGATTTGCGAGCGGTGACGAATGGTAAGCCAGTCAAAACCGTCAAAGCCCGCGACTTGTTTCGCAAGTTCGCCGAAGCCGCTTGGGAGTGCGCTGATCCTGGTATGCAGTTTGATACAGTCATCAACAAGTGGCACACCACACCAAAGCAGGGGCGCATAAACGGCTCCAACCCCTGTAGTGAGTACATGAGTCTTGATAACTCAGCCTGTAACCTAGCTAGTATTAACCTACTCAAGTACCTCAAGGACGACGATACCTTTGATATTAAGTCATTCATTCACACTGTTGAGCTGATCTTTACGGCTCAAGAAATATTGGTTGGTTACAGTGAATACCCGGTTGAAAGCATCGCCAAAACCGCCAAAGCCTATCGCCAGCTCGGTATTGGCTACGCCAACCTTGGAGCCTTGCTGATGGCACTCGGTCTGCCATATGACAGTGCGGAGGGCAGGGCCATCGCGGCTAGCATAACAGCACTGCTCACCGGTCAGTCGTACGCTACCAGCGCTAAGATTGCTAACCGTGTCGGTGCCTTTGCAGGCTTTGCCAAGGACCGCGAAGGTATGCTGGACGTGCTGCGCATGCACCGCGCTGAAGTCTCCAAGATCGATGCTTCACTAGTGTCCGAAGACTTACTAAGTGCTGCCGCTAGCGCTTGGGATGAAGCTGTCGAGCTCGGTGAGCTATATGGTGTCCGTAACTCTCAGGCTAGCGTGCTGGCTCCAACCGGTACCATTGGTCTGATGATGGATTGTGACACAACTGGTATCGAGCCTGATCTTGGCCTGGTCAAGGTCAAAAAGCTGGTTGGTGGGGGCACGATGCACATCGTCAACCAGACGGTTCCTCGGGCGCTCAAGAACCTCGGCTACTCCAAGCCACAGATTGACGCCATAATTGCCTACATCGACGTCGAAAAGACGATCATTGGTGCCCCAGAGCTCAACAAAGAACATCTACCCGTATTTGCCTGCTCAATGGGAGATAACTTCATTCATTACACCGGTCACGTCAAGATGATGGCCGCTGTGCAGCCATTCCTGAGCGGCGCAATCAGCAAGACCGTTAACATGCCCGAAGAGGCCACCGTCGAAGATATTGAGCAAATCCACTTGGATTCCTGGAAAATGGGCCTCAAGGCCGTCGCTATTTACCGCGATAACTGTAAAGTCGCGCAGCCACTTAGTATGGCCAAAAAAGCTGGCTCCGAAGCAGATGCTCCAGCTGCTGCTCCCGCTATCGACGACCGAATTGTCCTAAACGGCGCCGTCCGCCGCAAGCTGCCACGGGTTCGTTCCAGTAAGACTTACAAGTTCAGCGTTGCCGACCTCAAGGGCTACTTCACAGTTGGTGAATATGAGGATGGCACCCCTGGTGAGATGTTCATAAGCACCAGTAAACAGGGAAGTACGCTATCTGGCCTGATGGACTCATTCGCCATGAGCTTCAGCCATGGCTTGCAGTACGGTGTGCCACTAAAGAGCTACGTTAAGTCACTGCGCGGTGCGTCATTTGCCCCTAACGGCATCACCAATGACCCAGATATTCGTACCGCTAGCTCGATCACGGACTACATTGTGCGTCGCCTAGCCCTCGATTACCTGTCATTTGACGATCGCCTCGAGCTGGGCCTGGCTTCACTCGATGACATGGAAATGCCATCTGCAAGCCAGACAACATTGCTCGCAGAAGAGCCAACAAGCCCGTTACTAGCTGACACAACTGTCAAAACGGAAATTGTAAAGGTATCTGAAGCTACAGCTCGGCCGTCCTCAGACGCGAAAGCAAATGTACAGGACTCTACGGCGCCTCTCTGTTACAACTGCGGTAACCAAACCCAGCGTGCCGGTAGCTGCTACGTCTGTAGTAGTTGTGGATCAACCACTGGTTGTTCATAGACTATCCCTCTAGGAATTAAATGGGAATCTAAAAAGAGCTCTTCGGAGCTCTTTTTAGATTAGCTTGACCAGTTTGCTGAGCACAGGTACGCTTAAGGGTATGAAGGTTCTTATTATTTACCGTCCCAATTCAGAGCACGGCCGCCAGACAGAAGAATTTATCCATGACTTTCAGAGTCGTAACCCGACTCAACGGCTTGAAGTGCTTAACATTGATAGCCGTGATGGCAGTGCCACGGCGACGCTATACGATGTTATGGATTACCCCAGTATTCTGGTGCTACAAAGTGACGGCCAGATAGAAAAATCATGGGAAGGTGACAACCTACCGCGACTCGACGAAGTCGCCTCTTACGCCCGCCTGTAACTCTTTAATCCTAAAATATCGTAAAATCCCAAAGTCGCATTCCTGTAATGGGTACATCCCACCCAGGGTTGCTGTTGTGGTCTGGGTTAAAGGCTGGAACACAAGCTCAGAGCCATTCGACCTTGTATGTACTTTGTAGGCACTTTCAAAACTGTAAGGTATTTGCCTGA
>JBBRNI010000020.1:0-3494 GCA_038230395.1 Saccharimonadales bacterium (SeqCode)
ACCTTTACTGCCAACATCAATGGCGATGTAAACGGTGACCTGTTATTTGATCCATCAACGCTCGGCAGTTTGCAAAATGCCAGCGGAACGACAGATATTTCTAACAACTTAACGGTCAATAACAGCACCAACGCCACGCTAAATAACACAATCGACCTCAATGCTGCTAGCGGCAACGCGGGGGTCAGCGGCAACACTACCGGCGGCGACGCCACCAGCGGTAGTGCCCAGGCCATCGCTAATGTCATGAACTACATTAATTCAGCCGTTACGGCCGGCCAATCATTTATCGGTACTATCAACATTAACGGCAACCTCAACGGTGACATCCTGTTGCCTGCTAATCTGATTGATCAATTGATTGCCAGTAACGTTCCTACTGTAAGCGTTAACATCCCGGCTCCTAATTCTACAAACACCGATAACACTACCGTAAACAACAACGTGAGCGTCAATAACACCAACAACGAAGGCATTAACAATACAGTAAACTCCAACGCTACCAGTGGTCAGGCTGATGTCAGTGGCAATACCAGCAGCGGTAATGCCACCAGCGGCAGCGCAACCACCCATGTCACAGCCTTCAACCTCACTGGCAGCACCGTCATTGGTCAGAATGATATTCTAGTCTTCGTCAACGTCCTTGGCACCTGGGTTGGCATGATCGTTAACGCCCCTGCTGGCAGCACGGCCGCCGAGCTTGGTGGTGGCATCACTCGTAATACCACTGTCGATAACAACGCTACCCTCAACAACACCAATAATTTTGGCATCAACAATAATATCAACGTGGCCGCCAAGTCCGGCGATGCCAATGTCACCCATAACACCAAGGGTGGCAACGCGACAACCGGCAACGCCGACACCGCCGTTAACCTGCTTAATGTAGAAGGCAGCACACTCGACTTGTCCAACTGGTTTGGCATCTTGTTCATCAACGTCTTCGGCACTTGGCACGGCAGCTTCGGAGTGAATACCTCTGCTGGCGATCCAATTGCACGAAGCCAGCCAGCAGCAAATAGCACAACTCCAGCCACATCAGGCACCACAGCTACCCTACCTGCCCAGGTCTTCCGCTTTGCCCCCCGAACAGGCTCTGCCAGCACCTTTACTAGCGCAAGTGGTGGCAATGGTAACATTACACCAAGTAACCTGACCACCCCGCACTCCGCAGTCCTATCAGCCAATATCAAGAAGGCGGCAAATGTCGCGTCAGCAACACCACAGCTGCAAGACAATAAGCGTAGCTTCGTAAAGCCAGCCACTATAATTGGCGCGCTCGTAGTCTTGTTCATCCTCAGCGACGCGGTCGTCAGCCACCGCCGCCGTAGCCACAGCTAGACAAACAGCGACTAGTCCATGCTTTTATTATTGTGTGCAATATCACTTGTAATGTAGGTCTATAATATAAGCATAACAAACTAAAACAAAGGTGAACCAGATGGCGACGCTAGAACAAGGACTTGAACAGCAAGAAGTATTAAGCGTGCGTTCGATGAAGCCGGGCGCTACGCAGCGTGTTATCCTACGCCTCACTAGTTATGGGCCAGATAGGCTAAGTCGGAGTGACGCTCGCAAGTTTAACCACACCATGCATAACGAGCACGGCAAAGCAGGCTATAACCTGACCTATCAAGAAGGCTCTTACTACCTAGACTTCGACCCGGCGACGGTTGATGAAGACCGCAGCAGTCTAAGAATGGCAATCGGCAGGACCAGCTCAGCCGTATATGACTCAGGTCTGCCAGCAGCAGTAGTTCAAGCCTGGTTAGTCGACGCCGATGCACCGCAAGTCAGCGAACTGTACCCTGACGACTGGAAGCAGTTGGAAGCTATTGGTGATAGTGCCACCGAGATGTTTGAACGACACCAAGCAGAGCTATTTAGCGGCGTATTTGACCGCATGCTATTTGAACCTGATTTCGCCTAACTACTAGGTGATAAGCTAAAATAAAAGACCCACTTTCGTGGGTCTTTTAGATTGTTTTCGGGTATTTATGGTGAGGCTACCTGGACTCGAACCAGGGACCTCGTCATTATCAGTGACGCGCTCTAACCAACTGAGCTATAGCCTCATGGTGGAGACACAGGGACTCGAACCCTGGACCCCCTGCTTGCAAAGCAGGTGCTCTAGCCAACTGAGCTATGTCCCCATAATATTTAGATTTACTGTTGCTTAATAGCATCAAACTACCGAAGTATTTTACCTAAATTACCCCTAAATAACAAGGCACTTAACGAATCCCCGCCTAAACAGCCAGTCGCGGCTCAGCTAAAACCAAGTGCCCTCGCTGTTCTGGTGGTCTATGGTCTTGATATAATGCCGATAACTCTACCGGTGCTAGGTCAATTCCTGCAAGTTCTAATCTGATTTCAGCACGGGCAAATGTCGCATCAGAAACCGCTCCGCCGCGGTGTCCAGCAGTAATAACTTCTACCAGCTTGCCTACGGCAAGGCTACCGACGTCATTGCGTCGGATAGGACACAATCGCACCATCCACAATGCAAATTCGTTTTGCTCATCACCGGTCTGTAATAATCTCATCGCTAATAAGCCATCGGGGAATGTGCCGATTGGCGCGCAATTAAGGTCAGTGTGCTGACGCAAACCCTGATCACGATCTTCAGTTAATACGCCCCACCAAGATTTATCAATGGGTAGTGTCAAGTTATGGATACCTTCATGAACAAGTGTACTTTTCATTAGTTTATTTATAGCACATAAGCTTCAGAAAACCATGAGCATCAAGTATCTGCCCTACACTAAAAAGAGCCCTCTCGCAGGGGGCTCTTTTACAAAAACATTAGACGAACAGTTTGGCGAAGCCGAAGCTTCGTATTAAAAACTGAAATAGTGCAAATCAAACGTCAGTCGGTTTACAGTTCTGAAATCTTGTCCTCAGTCTACCGAAGTAAAATGAGGAGATTTGAATGATCAGTACTGATACTTCATTCAACAAGATCGACCTAGCTCGAGATAGATTACTCGTATCTCTGCTAGTTTCTCCCTAGAAAGGAGGTAATCCATCCGCACGTTCCCGTACGGATACCTTGTTACGACTTAACCCCAATCATCTCCCCTACCTTAGGGCTGCGCGAAGGCAACACGTCAGGTATTGGCGACTTTCATGGTTTGACGGGCGGTGTGTACAAGACCCGGGAACGTATTCACGGTAGTATAGCTGACCTACCGTTACTAGCGATTCCAGCTTCAAGCAGGCGAGTTTCAGCCTGCTATCCGAACTGAGACCGGCTTTGATGGGATTTGCTCCGTCTTGCGACTTGGCTGCCCTTTGTACCGGCCATTGTAGCGTGTTTGTAGCCCCAGATGTAAGGGTAATACTGACCTGACATCATCCCCCCCTTCCTCCCTGTTACCAGGGCAGTCTGATTAGAAAAATACAACTAATCACAAGGGTTGCGCTCGTTGATGGACTTAACCAAACATCTCACGACACGAGCTGACGACGGCCATGCAACACCTGTCACTTGG
>JBBRNI010000021.1:0-3106 GCA_038230395.1 Saccharimonadales bacterium (SeqCode)
AACACTGCCGAGCCTCTGACCGAAGAGGCTATCGAAACCCTGATTTTTGCGATCTTGGACGAAGACCAAAAACAGATCCTACTGAAAGATAAAGAATTCGACTTCAGCTTCGCTTTTGGCGACCTCGGTCGTTTCCGGGTCAACGCCTTCCACGAACGGGGCAACTTAGCCGCCGCTCTGCGTCTCATTCCTAACGAAATTACTACCATTGAGCAGCTAGGTTTACCTGAGATAGTTAATAAATTTGCCGAATTTCCTCGCGGTTTGGTGTTAGTGACCGGGCCGACTGGATCTGGTAAATCGACCTCGCTGGCGGCCCTCATCCACAAGATTAATGTCGAGCAGAGTAAGCACATTATTACCATCGAAGACCCGATTGAGTTTACTCATAAGTCTGTAAAATCGGTGATCGTCCAGCGCGAAGTCCACTACGACACCTACAGCTTTAGCGCCGCTCTACGGAGTGCGCTGCGCCAAGACCCGGACGTCGTACTGCTCGGAGAAATGCGTGACCTAGAAACCATTGCCAGTGCCATAACCATGGCCGAAACCGGGCACTTAGTCTACGCCACGCTGCACACTAACAGTGCTTCCCAGAGTATCGACCGTATGATCGACGTCTTTCCACCGCACCAGCAGCCCCAGATCCGAGCCCAACTGTCTAACATTCTAATGGCTATCGTGTCACAGCGTCTGGTGCCTTCAATTGGCGGTGGCCGAGTCGCCGCCGCCGAAATTTTAATCGCTAACCCGGCTGTCCGTAACATTATCCGCGAGGGCAAGAGCCACCAGCTAGAAGCCGTCATCCAGACCGGTGCCGAATTTGGTATGCAAAGCATGGACAAAACGCTCGTCAACTTAGTACATGCCGGTACCATAAGCTACGACGAGGCCCGTAATTTTGCCGTCGACATCGACGAACTCGATCGGTTAATGAGAAGTTAATATGTTAAGTTTTAAATACGAAGCTCGCAACCCAAGCACCGGACAACTGGTTAAAGCCGAAGTGCAGGCCGAGAATGAATCTGCCGCCGTCAAACTGATTCGCGATAACGGTCTAGCGCCGCTTGAAATAACCAATGTCAGTAGCGGCTCCAGCCTTAATCCTTTCAGAAAGTTTACCGACAAAGTCAAAGCCAAAGACAAAATTCTCTTTTCTAGGCAACTGTCGACGCTTATTAACGCCGGCTTGCCACTATTGCAGGCGCTGCGTAGCGTCAACTCGCAGACTACCAGTAAGCCGTTTGTCGCCATCATCAACGACATTATCAACGACATCGAAGGGGGTTCTTCATTCTCGAACGCCTTAACCAAACACCCAGCGACCTTTAATCAGATTTACCTCAGCCTAATTGCTGCCGGTGAAGCTTCGGGCACTCTGGACACTTCTCTAGCTCGGATTGCCGATCAGCAAGAAAAAGACGCCGAAGTGCTAAGCAAGGTCCGCGGCGCCATGATCTATCCGGCCATCGTTTTGGTGGTGATGATGGCAGTATTGGCATTCATGATTGTCAAAGTTTTGCCCCAAGTAGAAGTACTATACAAAGGCATTCCTGGTGCCAAGCTACCCTTAATTACCATAATTATGCTGGCTATAGCTCACTTTTTCATCAGTTTCTGGTGGGTCGTCATTCTGGTCGCGGTTGGCGGTGGTATAGCGCTCTTGCGCTTTGCAAAAACAGCTCCTGGTAAGCAAATATTTGACCGGCTCAAAATGCGCGCCTGGCCCATTAAGCCGCTGTTCATGGAGCTCTACATGGCCCGCTTTACGCGCACCGGCACCACCCTTATTTCCAGTGGTGTACCACTGTTGCAAATGCTGGAAATTGTCGCCAACGCCATCAATAATGTACATCTTGAGGGATCGATTCGCACTGCCAGTGAAAAGGTTAAGGGGGGGAAGTCTCTAGCAGACTCGCTAGAAGGCGACGGTAACTTCTTACCCTTAGTTCCGAACATGCTCCGCATCGGCGAACAGTCGGGCTCGATGGAAGCTATGATGGCCAAAGCTGCTGACTATTATGAAAAAGAACTTGATAATCAGATTAAAGCTATCTCCACAATCATTGAGCCCGTACTGATGGTAATTATGGGCGTAGTGGCCTTCATAATTGTGGCGTCAGTCCTGTTGCCAATCTATGGTTTGGCAGGGAAAAACCTCGGCGGTAGTTAACCTCGCGACTGTGGATAACCTGTTGCAATTAACACATATACTGCGTATCATTTAACCATAAGCATCAAATAATATAAGTAAAGGGGCACTTGCTTAATGAAAAACTTTAAAGATAACAAAGGTTTCACGATCATCGAAGTTTTGATCGTCTTGGCTATTGCCGGACTGATCATGTTGGTAGTCTTCTTGGCTGTGCCGGCACTTCAGCGTCAATCCCATAACCAGCAGTACAAAACAGAAGCTAACAACTTACTTTCTGGAGTAACCGAAATAGCTGGAAATAACGGTGGGGCAATCCTTCTGCCAGCAGACAGCGCCAAGGTGCT
Source organism: Saccharimonadales bacterium (SeqCode) (assembly GCA_038230395.1). GTDB lineage: Bacteria > Patescibacteriota > Saccharimonadia > Saccharimonadales > UBA4665 > JBDSWU01. Next base: position 2,500 of record JBBRNI010000021.1, read on the forward strand.
TTCGGCCGCAAATACTAAGCAATACACTACCTTAATTATTGCAGCAGGTACGCCAGCTACCGCATTAACTGCTGCTCAAACGCCTTCTTTCAAGAGTGCTACTATATTGACTGGTGTAAAATGCGACGCGCAATTAACCAGTGGTATTCCTGTTGCTGGCACAACTAGAAACGTAGCTTTGTTCTTCCAAATAGAATCAGCCTCCAGCGCAACTGGTATAAAGCAATGTCTTGATAGCTAAATAGTCTAGATTTAGTACTCAATATGAGCTCCTCAGGGAGCTCATATTTTTATAATATGTTATGATACTGCTAATGATAATTGCCGTTTTGCTGGTGCTGGGTATCTGTTTTGGCAGTTTTGTTAATGCTTTGGTATGGCGTATTCATGAGCAAGAAGAGCTCAACGAAAAGATTGCTGAGCTCAAGGCCAAAACTCCTCAGCCAAAATCTTATGCCAAGCAGCTAGCAGCCCTGACTGTCCAAAAACACGACCGCTCCATCAGCACCGGCCGCTCAATGTGCGTCCATTGTCACCACACTTTAGCTTGGTACGACCTGCTGCCAGTCTTTAGCTGGCTAAGCTTAAAGGGGAAGTGTCGCTACTG